>JAILEI010000148.1 GCA_024688225.1 Succinivibrionaceae bacterium | reverse complement strand
CCGCGGGGTGGGCGGGCCCGGGGGGCGGCGGGGGCAGCGCCATGGCCTGCTGCTCCTCATCGGAAAGTCCCAGCGCCTGCACCATGCGGGAGTAAACGGCAAGGCCGGCCTCATTCAGGTTGTGGGCCAGGGCCCGGGCCGCGGCGTCCTGCCGCTGGTCATTCGCCACGTGGGCAAGTCCGCCGGCCAGCTCGCCGATCTCCGTGCGCCTGGCCCTCAGCAGCGGCCCGAGGTCATCAGCGGCGGGGAGCATGGCAAGGGCGGCGCTGAGCAGCTGCCCGCGGCCCGCGTCAGTCATGCCCGGGGCCTGCAGTCTGGCGGAGAGCGCCTTGAGCGACTGCAGGAACTGCTGTCCCATGCTGCCCTCCTGCCGCATGGCGCCAAGCATCTGGCCCATGGCGAGCGCCGCGCCGATTGCTGCCTCCCGCAGCGGCTGCGCCACCGGCGCGCCCTGCCCCTCAAGGTGCCTGAGGGTGGGGGCGATCTCGCCCAGGAAGGCGCTGGCGGCGGAGGCAACCGCCGCCTTGGTCTCCTCGGCGGTGGGGTTGGCGCCAAGGCCCTGGAGCGCGGCGTGGGCCCGGGCGAGGAACTGTGGCGATCGCAGCGCGGCCTTGCCCTCGGCGGCGCCCACGCCGTCCTGGCCGAGCACCGGGTGCCCGTCGTGCTCGAGCGACCCGCCCTCGGTGAGGCACTCAATGAGGAAGTCCTCGCGGGCCGCGGCCAGTGCCTGGTAGGATCCCGGGGCGCTGGCCAGGGTGCCAATGAGGCGCTCCGTGAGCGTGCTGAGGTTCCTGGGGGTGGCAAGGTCGCCGCCTCTGGCCATGAACTTGTCGAGGTTGCTGCAGATCGTGTTCAGCGCGCGGGTGCGGGCCTCCATGGTGCGGCAGTTGCGGTCGATGGCGACCTCGATGCTGCGCAGGTCGCGCTCGGAGAGCCGCGAGAGGAGGTGCTGGCCGTCATGGTCCTGGTTGAAGTCCCGGGCCTTGCCCCGGAAGTAGGTGGCAAAGGCGTCGGTGAGGTGCCCCAGCAGCGGGCCGCCCTGGGGCGCGGAGCGGTGGAGGATGTGCTCCAGCAGGTCCCGGTGCCCGTGATCCGTGTGCATGGGGCTGTTGCGGTTGATGAGCCTCGTGATGATGTCGGCCTTTTCCTGGCTGCCGCCGCAGTCCTTGGCCTGCATCCTGAAGGCCCCGGTCTCCCGGAGGTTCTCCCCATGGGAGAAGAACTCAATCATGAGGGAGGTGGCCTGGTCGAGGCGCGCCTGGTCAAGGGCGTGGAGGCGCTCCGCGCGCTGGGCCAGGGGGAGGGCGCGCTGCTCGGCGCTCAGGCGCGACTCATCGCCGAGGTCGCCGAGGTCGAGCTTGATCTCGTGGTGCTGCACAAGGTAACGGCCGGCAAAGGACTCAAAGCGGCGCTGGAGCTGCGGGGTGGGCAGCAGGCCCTCGATGGTGGCCTGCTGGGTGAGCGAGCGGGCCGCCAGCAGCTGGTCGGCAATGCCCATGGCGCTGCGGATGCGCTCCGGGGTGAGGGGGCGGTTGGCCGGCATGCAGCGGTCCAGGGTCTCGGCAATCTTGTCCGCGACCAGGCGGTAGCGCTCGCTCTTCATCAGCGCCTGCACAAAGGCATGGTTGGCGATGGCGTTGGACATGATGCGGGTGCGCCCGGTGCTGGCGATCAACCCGAGGGGGGTGTTGGTCAGGGAGCCGTCGGACTTGCGCAGGCGCAGCTCCTGGCCGTCCCGGGACTGGGCGGCCAGGTCGGTGAACTGCTCAAGGGAGATGTTCCTGTCGGTGTGCAGGATGTCCGCGATGCTGTTTTCCATGGACTGGGTTTCCTGTTTGTTCCTGGGTAGGGCGCAGGGCGGCAGCGCCGCCCTGCCCGGGGGTTGGCACACCGCCCTGGCGGCCTGGGGGCCGGGGCGGCGCGCTTTGCGGCCGGCGCTAGATCTTGGCCGCGTGGGTGAGGTTGTACTGCGCGATCCGGTCCAGCGAGGGCAGGGTGGTCTTGGCGTCGACCATGTGGATGACGCCGTTGGGGTCGCACTCATAGGTGTGGCGGAACTTTACCAGCGCCCCGGGCTTCTCGCTGATCTTCACCTCGATGTTGCCGTTCTCGAGCTTGCGGAGCTTGTAGTCAAGGGCGGTGTGCTCGCGGCCGGGCTCCACCGGGCGGTACTCGGTCAGCTTCAGGGTGCCCTCGGCCATCTGCCCGGTCACCACCGCCACGGCGCTCATCTGCTTGGTGTTGTTGCCGCACAGCTTGCCCACCTCCTCGACAATGCCATCGATGTAGGCGTCCTTCTCCTCAGGCGAGTTCTTGGCCTTGTACTCAGTGCCCTTGAAGGTCTTGCCCCCCTCGATTTCCACCACGAACAGCGGCTCGGGGTAGTCAGCGGGGATGCCCAGCGGCGCGACAGTGCGCTTGAAGTCGATGTCAAAGCCGTACTTCTGCGTCCCGTCCTGGTAGGTGGAGGCGTCATAGTTGTCGAGGAACAGGCTGGAGTCAAAGCCCAGCTTGCCCTGCTCGCGCAGCTGCTGGAAGTCGAGGACCACGTCCTGGTGCTGGCAGTCCCTAAAGGTGTCGACAATGGCGTCCTGGGACATGCCAGTCTGGTCAGGGGCGCTGTAGGCCAGGATCATCTCATTGAAGTCAATGCCAATCATGGCGTGGTAGTCGGCCATGTCCTGGATCACGGAGCGCATCAGCTCAGTGGCCAGGTTGTCCATGCTCAGCCCCTGCGGCGCCGCCTTGCCCGGGCGCAGCGCCTCCCAGGCCTGCTGGGCGCTGGGGTTGCCGTTGGTGGAGCGGAGCAATGCCACCATGTCCTGCCGGTGCCCGGCAATCAGTGTGCCCAGCATGGAGGGGGACCAGGTGATGCTATCCTCGCTGCCATCCGCGGCGCGGTAGGTGACGGGGAAGCTGGTCGAGATGGTCCGGTAGGCCCCCAGGGTGTTGGGCTGGCCCGCACGGACCGGGACCTTGAGGCCGGCGTAGAAGTTGTTGATCAGCTGGCGATCCTCGGCGTTGGGGCGCTCGTCCTGCTGCAGGCTGAACAGCACCCCGTCCATGTTGGTGAAGGCAAACGGGGCGAGGGAGTTCAGGGGTGTCACCGACAGCATGTCAGGCGGCAGGTCCATGGGGCCCTTGGTGCCCTCGGGGTCGAAGAGCGGCTGGTGCACCATGCCGAGCTGCTGCTCCGCGCGCTCATAGAAGGTGACCAGGGTGGCGAGGGCGTGCTTGACCTGCGGGTTCTGGCGGTCCATGCCCATCGTGAAGCGCTCCGCCTTGCCCTGGCGCTGCTCCGCGGTCACGGCGTCATTGGCCTTGGTCAGGTTGTTGAGCACCTCGAGGATGTTCCCGCACTTCTCGTTGCGCAGCACGGTGATCACCGCCTGCAGCTCCTCGCGGCTCAGCGTGGTGAGGAGGGCATCGGCGCACAGGTCGTGGATGGCAGCGTCGGTGTAGTTGGTCTTCGCCTTGATGGCGCTGGCGGCGCCGCCGAGCCTGCTCATCACGCCGTTGAGGGTCTTGTCCACTGAGGACATCTGGTGGATGTCGGCCAGGGAGCCCTGCACGCCCTTGATGGTATTGCCCCCGACCAGGGGCCCGATCACCGCGGGATCAGCGCAGCGCAGCTTCGTCATCAGCTCCCTCGGGAAGGTGCTGCCCTCGTCCATCTTGCCGAACTCCTGGGTATTGGCCGGGAGTGCCTGGGCGGCGGCGAAAATCTGGGCGTCGTTGGCATCGCGGGGGATCTGCGGCACCGGGCCAAGGCCGGCCTCCACCTGCGGGTTGGGATCCCGGGGCGCCACCAGGGGCAGCTCCACCCCCTCACGCTCCTCGGCGCTGAGGCCCAGGGAGTCGAGCATCAGCCCATAGAAGGCCTGGCCAATGCCCAGGACCTCGGTGGCGGCCTGCCGCATCTGGGCACGGTAGGCAGGCTCGGGCTGGGCCTGGGCGGCGGCGGGCTGGGCGTTGGCTGCGGGCTGCGCGTTGGCGGCAGGCTGCG
>JAILEI010000130.1 GCA_024688225.1 Succinivibrionaceae bacterium | reverse complement strand
CAGTGCCGGAGGGTCTTGTTCCTTGCGCAGGCATTACCCTGATCAAGTTTGCGGATTCTTAAAAGTCTCAGCCTTTGCGGCACTCCGACAAGCGAGGGCATTATCGGCCAAAAAGCCCCTTTCCACAAGGGGCGGGCCCCGCCCTGGGGCTAGTTCCCCTTGGACGCCGCGCGCTCACGGTACATCCTGAGGCTCTTGCCGGGCGCCATGCCCGTGACCTTCCTGAAGGCGCGCTCAAAGTTCCCGAGGCCCGAGAAGCCGACCTGCATGGCGATTTGGGTGAGGTTGAGCCGGGACTCGAGGAACAGCCGCTGGGCGTTGAGGACGCGGATGGAGTTGACATAGCCGCCCACCGTGGACTTGGTGTACTTCTTGAACTCGCGGCAGAGGAAATACTTGCTGATGAAGAACTTGCCGGAGAGGAGGTCGAGGCTGATCTCCTCCATGTAGTGGTCGGCGATGTAGCGCAGGATCCGCGACATCTTGTCCCGGCCCGGCTGCTCGCGCTCGCGGTGCCCCGCCCTCAGCACCGCCGCCAGCGCCAGCGCCAGCCCCGAGGCGGCGCACACCCTGCCGTACAGGCCGTCACCCTGCGCCTCCTCCAGCACCCCGCACAGGAGCCGCCCCACCGTGCTGCGCTGCTGGGCGGTGCCCAGGGAGAACACCCCCGGGGTGTGCAGCAGGTGCTCGTACATGGCCTGGTCCAGGGCCTCGGGCTGGAAGTAGACCAGGAGCCGGCAAAAGGGCGCCCCCTTGGCCCCAAAGGAGTAGTGCATGGTATAGGGGGGCAGCAGCACCAGCGAGCCGGGGTGGACCTCATACGCCTGGTCATCGATGATGTAGGTGCGCTCCCCGGACTCGAGGAAGTAAATCTCATAGAAGTCATGGAAATGGCTCGAGCTCATGTTGTCATCGCGGCCGGCAACCCGCTCCGCCGCCAGCATGGCGCCATCCCTCATCTCAATAGCCGCATGATCAATCATGGCTTTTTCCCCGCACTGCCCCGCCTGGCCCCACAGCTCCCGGCCTGGTCCCCACCCACCTGAGGGTCCGTCCGGTAAAACTGGGCAAGATTTGCCTCATTTTAGGCAAATCTGGGCAAATTATGCATATTTTTTGTGCTAGTGCCCCCCCTATAATTTCCCCAGCCTCAGATTGAAATTGCGGACAGCAAAGGAGCAACAGGTGCGAATTCTAAAGAAGGCGCTGGGCATCACGAACTGCGGTGACTACATTGAGGTGGCCACGGACAGCGTGCCGGTGCGCATATGGCTGGTGGCCGACGGGATCGTCAGGATCCGCGCCGGCTTTGACGGCAGTTTCCGGGAGCGTTCCTACACCCTGGCCATGACCGCCTGGGCGGATGAGTTTGACCAGGTGCTCGGCCGGTTCCGCAGGCGCGTCGCGCCAGTGCGGGCCAGCGGCATCAGCGAGGACGGGGACGGCTTCACCATCAAGGGCCCCGGCCTGACGCTTAGGATCAAGAAGGATCCCTTTGCCATCGAGATCCAGGACCCCGAGGGCCGCGTGCTGCACCGCGACCAGCCCTGGCTTGGCTACCGCGAGGATCCCAACCACCGCCGCATCCACAGCTGCGAGATCGGCCGCGAGGACCGCTTCTACGGCTTTGGCGAGCATACCGGGGGGCTCAACAAGAACCATGAGTACCTCCGCGAGTCCGGCAACGATTCCATGGGCTACGATCCAGACCACGCCGATCCCCTGTACAAGCACATCCCCTTCTACATCAGGATGGAGAGGGACAGCCGCATCGCCACCGGCTACTTCTACAACACCACCTCAGAGTGCGCCTTTGACATTGGCAAGAGCCACTCCAACTACTGGAAGCCCCAGGCCACGTTCATCGCCGACAGCGGCGACATCGACCTCTACTTCATCATGGGCCCCAGGATCAAGGACGTGGTGGAGCGCTACACCGACCTCACCGGCAAGAGCGCCATGCTCCCCGCCTGCGCCCTGGGCTACCTCGGCTCGACCATGTACTACTCCGAGCTGCCCGAGCACTGCGACGACGCGATCGTCAGGTTCATCGACCAGTGCCGCGAGGAGGGCATCCCCATCGACGGCTTCCAGCTCTCCTCGGGCTATTGCGAGATCGACACCCCCGAGGGGCAGAAGCGCTGCACCTTCAACTGGGACGGCAAGCGGTTCCCCAATCCCCGCGACTTCTTCCGCCGCATGTCCGAGCGCGGCATCACCGTGTCGCCCAACGTCAAGCCCGGCCAGCTGCTGGTCAGCCCCCTCTACGAGGACATGAGGGCGCATGGCGCCTTCGTGGCCGAGGAGGGCAGCGATGACCCCGAGATCGGCATGTGGTGGGGCGGCAAGGGCTCGTTCTTTGACTACACCTCGAGCCAGGCGCGCGAGTACTGGAAGGAGCGGCTCAAGCAGACGGTGATCCGCAAGGGCACCTACTCCATCTGGAACGACAACTGCGAGTTCGAGAGCATCGTCAACAAGGACGCCCGCGTCTCCCTGGAGGGACAGGGCGGCACCATCGGCGAGATCAAGAGCGAGATGGCCAACCTCATGTGCCACATCACCCATGAGGCCATTGAGGAGGAGAACCCCAGCGTCAGGCCGTTCGTGGTCTGCCGCAGCGGCCACAGCGGCATCCAGCGCTATGCCCAGACCTGGGACGGCGACAACTTCACCAGCTGGGAGTCGCTGCGCGGCAACATCCCCACCATCCTCAACATGGGGCTGTCCGGGGTGGCCAACAATGGCTGCGACATCGGCGGCTTCTATGGCCCCGCCCCCGAGGGCGAGCTCCTGGTCCGCTGGGTCCAGCACGGCATCTTCCAGCCGCGCTTCTCGATCCACTCGACCAACACCGACAACACCGTCACCGAGCCGTGGATGTACACCGCCCTGGCCCCGCTGGTCCGCGAGGCCATCGCGCTGCGCTACCGGATGTTCCCCCACCTTTACTCCCTGATGCGCCGCGCCCATGTCACCGGCCTGCCCATCATGTCGGCGCTGCCGCTGGAGTTCCAGGACGATGAGCGCTGCGACGAGGAGTCGGTGAACTTCATGGAGGGCGACCTCTTCGTGGCCAACGTGGTGGAGAAGGGCGCCAGGACCCGCGAGATCTACTTCCCCAGGGGCTATGACTACTACGATTTCTTCACCTACGAGAAATACGAGGGCGGCAGGACCTACCGCTTTGAGGTCGGGCTCAACTCCATCCCGCTGTTCATCAGGTCAGGCGGCATCGTGCCCCTCGCGCAGAACCGGATCATGAACATCAGCACCGAGCTGGTCACCGACCTTGAGATCAAGGTGATGGGCGACCGCGACGGCGCCTACACCCTCTACGAGGATGACGGGTCCACCCGCGACTTTGAGCGCGGGGTGTTCAAGTCCACCGAGCTTGCCTTCAGGCACGGCACGGTCTCCACCCTCAGCGCCAAGGTGGGCGGCACCTACAACTCCCCCATCGAGCGGCTGCGCCTGTCGGTCTGCCACCCGCAGAAGTCGCCGTTCTCGGTCAGCCTCAACGGGCAGCGCCTCACCCAGATCCTGCGCCCGGCCGAGTTTGACAAGGCCCCCTCGGGGTGCTGGTCCTACAACCACGACACCAAGAGCGTGGAAATCAAGCTGGACAACCCGCCCGCCGACTATGTTGTTGAAATCTCTTTTGAGAAATTTGATCTTCTTGGAATGTAACGCACATAAGGAGCATGTTATGAAGAAGCTGAACGTCCTGATGACCGCCATCGCCGCCGCCGCGCTTGCCGCCTATGGCTCCGCCGCCTCGGCCGCTGACCTCACCCTCAACCTGGCCCACAACCAGAACGAGACCCACCCTGTCCACCAGGCGATCCAGAAGTTCGCTGACGCGGTCAAGGAGAAGACCTCGGACCGCATCAACATCCGGATCTTCCCGAACGCCCAGCTGGGCTCCGAGACCGAGTGCCTCGAGCAGCTCAAGGCCGGCGTCCTGCCCATCACCAAGGTCTCGGCCCCCGGGCTCGCG
>JAILEI010000112.1 GCA_024688225.1 Succinivibrionaceae bacterium | reverse complement strand
TAGCAAAGGGAGGGGCATGAGCATGGCAAGTTCGAACATCCACTCCGAGCGGATCCTGATCCTCGACTTTGGCTCGCAGGTCACGCAGCTCATCGCGCGCCGGGTGCGCGAGATTGGCGCCTACTGTGAGCTCTGGCCCTTCGACGCCCCCGAGGACAAGGTCCGCGAGTTCGCCCCCCAGGGCATCATCCTCTCCGGCGGCCCCATGTCGACCACCGAGGAGGGATCGCCCCGCGCCCCGGGCTGTGTCTTCACCATGGGGGTGCCGGTTTTGGGCATCTGCTACGGGATGCAGACCATGGCCGCCCAGCTGGGCGGGCGCGTGGAGTCCTATGACAAGCGCGAGTACGGCCACGCCGAGGTGGATCTCAAGGGTTCCTGCCCGCTCTTTGACGGCCTTACCGACTACGAGGGGCGGCAGTCGCTCGCGGTCTGGATGAGCCACGGCGACCGGGTTGCCGCGCTGCCTGAGGGCTTTGCGGCGGTGGGCGCCACGCCCTCCTGCCCCTATGCCGCCATTGAGGATCCCACCCGCCGCTTCTACGGGGTGCAGTTCCACCCCGAGGTCACCCACACCAGGCAGGGCGAGGAGATCCTGCGCCGCTTCGTGCTGGGCGCCTGCGGCCTTAAGGGGCTGTGGTCGCCTGAGGCCATCATCGATGACGCCATCGCCAGGGTGCGCGAGCAGGTGGGGGAGGGGCGCGTGCTCCTCGGGCTCTCGGGCGGGGTGGACTCCTCGGTCACCGCCCTCCTGCTCAGCCGCGCCATTGGCAAGCAGCTGACCTGCGTATTTGTGGACAACGGCCTTTTGCGCAAGGATGAGGCCAAGCAGGTCGCCGCCATGTTTGGCGGCATGGATCTCAACCTGGTCTGCGTCGATGCCTCGGACCGCTTCCTCGCCGCGCTCAAGGGCCTGACCGATCCTGAGCAAAAGCGCAAGGCGATCGGCAAGACCTTCATCGAGGTCTTCTCCGATGAGGCGCGCCGCCTGGAGGGCATCAGCTTCCTGGCCCAGGGCACCATCTACCCGGATGTCATTGAGTCCGCCGCCGCCAAGACCGGCAAGGCGCAGGTCATCAAGTCCCACCACAACGTGGGCGGCCTGCCCCCGGATCTCAAGTTCACCCTGGTTGAGCCGCTGCGCGAGCTGTTCAAGGACGAGGTGCGCCGCATCGGCCCCATGCTGGGCCTGCCTGAGGAGATGGTGATGCGCCATCCCTTCCCCGGCCCGGGCCTTGGGGTGCGCTGCTTAGGCGAGATCAAGCGCGAGGATCTCGAGGTGCTGCGCGAGGCCGACGCCATCTTCATCGAGGAGCTGCGCAACGCCGGCTGGTACGGCAAGGTCTCGCAGGCCTTCGCGGTCTTCCTTCCGGTGCGCGCGGTGGGGGTGATGGGCGATCACCGCACCTACGAGCACGTGATTGCACTGCGCGCGGTCAAGACCGTGGACTTCATGACCGCGGGCTGGTCGGAGCTGCCCTATGACCTTTTGGGACGGATCTCCAACCGCATCATCAACGAGGTCAAGGGCGTGTCCCGGGTGCTCTACGACATCTCGAGCAAGCCGCCTGCCACCATTGAGTTTGAGTAGCGCCCCAGGGGCGTTAGCGGATCCCCGCACCCGCTAAGGGTGGCGGGGATTTTTGTTTGCCCACTCAGAACCAATTGCTTAACCTTTGACTTTCTGGCACTGAATCCTTTTTGTCAAATATAAAATGTGGTTTTGATTTAATCGTGGCATCAGTGATTAACATGGACAAAATGCCCTCGTTTTACGCGAGGCTTATGTTCAACCAGGGACCAAATTTTGATGAAAATTTGCTTAATTTCCTAAAGATGACTATACTTTAACTAGAGTTTAGATTTGTCTGGACACTTGAGTTGTGCGATACATAGATAGAGCCATCTCCGAGACGCTGGGGCGCCGGGCAGGCAACAGTAAGTGCCTGTTGCTCACTGGGGCGAGGCAGGTGGGCAAGTCCACCTTGCTTAAAAGGCAATTCCCACAGTATGGGCAGGTCTCACTTGACAACCCGATGGAGAGACTGGGGGCGAGGGAAGATCCACAGCTGTTCTTCATGAACCATCCTTGCCCAGTAATTGTTGACGAGGTGCAAAAGGAACCGGCACTGCTGGAGGCGATTAAGGAACGGGTCGATGCATCAGGGGCCCGGGGCCAGTTTGTCCTTTCCGGATCGCAGCGCCTTGGGCTCATGAAAGGGATAAGCGAGTCTCTGGCGGGGCGGGTATCCATCCTGGAACTGCCAGGGTTGTCGCTTCGGGAAATCCATGGGGTCGGTTTCAACGAGCATTTTGTGCCCAATGATGAGTATGTCAGGGCCCGGGAAGGTGAGCTCTGCCCGTATGGCTCACTGTGGCGGCTTATACACAAGGGCTCATTCCCTGAGCTCTACGACATTGACCGGGAGTGGCAGGACTTTTACTCATCCTACGTGGACACCTACCTCGGGCGGGACATCAACGAGTTCATCAATGCTGACAGTGTTACCTTCTTCAAGTTCATGACCGTGATCGCCGCCAGGACTGGCCAGATCCTCAATTATGCCCATATTGCGACTGAGGTGGGGGTTTCTGAGCCGACGGTAAAGAACTGGATCTCTATCCTGGAGAGAACTGGCATTGTTTACCTGCTAGAACCATACAGCTCAAGCGCGTTGTCCCGGGTCATCAAGTCACCCAAGATTTACTTCAGGGACACAGGCCTTGCCTGCTACCTTACGCGATGGATCTCGGCGGAGGCGCTCATGGGCAGTGCCGTGGCCGGCAACATGTTTGAGACATTCGTGGTGTCGGAAATCCTCAAGTCATACGCCAATGCGGGCATGGACTACCGTTTCAGCATCTTTTATTACCGTGGCAAGGACAAGCAGGCAGGAGGGGAGCGGGAGATTGATCTCATCATTGAGGAAAATGGCGTCCTCTACCCAGTCGAGATCAAGCTGACGGGCAGTCCCAGGGCTGCCATGGGGGAGGCAAACCAGGTTTTGGACCGGATCCCTGGCAAGCGGCGCGGCTGTGGCGTGATCCTGTGCCTTGTGGATCGGAAAACATACTTGAGGGACAATTTGCTGGCCCTGCCCATCACCTATCTTTAGGGAAATAATTATGGAAATCAGGCACTCAACAGCGGAGGATCTGCCCCGCATGCTGGAGATCTACGCCTTGGCGCGGGACTTCATGGCCGCGCATGGCAACCCTCACCAGTGGGGCACCAACAACTGGCCGCCCGTGCCCTTGCTCGAGGCTGACATCAAGGGGGGCAACAGCTATGTCTGCGTGACCACTGGGGGGCGGGTGGTGGGCACCTTCTGCTACCTGTTTGGCCCGGACATCGAGCCCACCTACCGCGTCATTGAGGGCAGCTGGCGCTCGGACACCCCCTATGGGGTGGTGCACCGCCTCGCGGGGGATGGCAGCGAGCGGGGCGTGGGGGCGTTTTGCCTTGAATGGGCGCTCTCCCAGTGCGGGCACCTTAGGATCGACACCCATGGGGACAATAAGGTGATGCAGCGGCTGCTTGAAAAGCAGGGCTTTGACTACCGGGGCATCATCCATGTGGTCGAGGATCCCTACCCGAGGCTGGCCTATGACCTGCTATCCTCGGATCGGGACTCATAAGCCTGCCTTTGCAAGGGAGGAGGCATGACAGGGAAGCCAAGGAAAAGGAAGAGGCGCTTGCCCGCCGATCCGCCGCTTGACGTGAAGATCCGCGCGATTATGGCCACTGAGGGGATGGGGGTGGATGATCTGAGGGCCTACTGCGCCGAGCGGGGGTACCGCCCTGAGGAGCTTAGGCGCTGGTGCCAGGAGGTGAG
>JAILEI010000109.1 GCA_024688225.1 Succinivibrionaceae bacterium | reverse complement strand
CCCGAGCAGGCGGCGCCGCGGCAGTAGCCGCCCGGGCGGTCCCATGCCTCGCGCCCTCGCCCTGGGCCTCGCGCTGTGCCTGGCCCTGATCCTCAGCCCGCTGGCGGCGGGCGCCCCCGGCCCCCAAGGGGAGCCGCTTGTCCTGCACAGCGCCATCGGCGACATTGGCTGCCCGGGAGAGGAGGAGCTCGCGCGCCTCGAGTCCGGGGCGCAGGGGGAGCTGCCCGGGATGGCCGCCAGCGCCCGCGAGGCGCTCCAGCGCATCGAGCGCGCCGCGCGCGAGGCGGAGCGCTTGCGCCTCTCCGTGCTCTCGGCGCCCGTGGACCGCAGCGAGTACCAGGACCAAATCCTCCGCCTCGATGAGCGCTACCAGTCCGGGGAAGCGGCCCTGGATCCCGCCCTGGACCCTGAGGCCCAGACCGAGTCACTCACCCGCGAGCGCGCCGCGGCCACCGAGGCGCTCTCCCGCGCCAGCGCCGATCTCCAGGAGCTGCGCGCCGCCCTCGAGCGCAGCCCGGCCCAGGCCGCCCAGTACCGCCGCGAGTCAGATGAGCTCAGCTCCGCCCTCCTTGCCATCGGCGATCCCAGCGACACCCGGGCGCGCCTCATCGCGCCGCGGCTGCTGGCCATCGAGCGCGAGCGCGATCTCATGGCCCGCCGTGCCGCCGCGCGCGATGATCTCATGGAGCTTGCCGAGCTGCGGCTGCGCCTGGCCACGCTGCGCCAGGCCCAGTGCGACGCGGCGCTCTCGGCCATCGAGGGGGCGCGGCAGGAGCGGGAGGCTGCCACGCTGCGCGAGCGCAACGCCCTGGCCCGCGCCCACGCCGGGGGCGTCACCGCCCTCGAGAAGGAATATGACAAGAACGAGGTGCTCATCGACCTGCTCGCCGACAGCGTGGGGGGCAGCCGCGAGCTCGACAACCTGCTCGGCGAGGTGGACGAGGCCCTCGAGACGCTGCGCCAGGTGGGCAGCAACACCGATGAGCTGGTGCAGGGCCTCAAGGGTACGGTGCTGCTGTCGCGCCTGCTCAACCGCAAGCAGGCGGAGATCCCCACCCTGGAACTCGGCATCGACCTTGACGAGCTGATCCCGCGCCTGAACCTCTCCCTCTTTGACCTGCACGCCCTGCGCGATGAGTACCTCGGCAGCGCCGACGTGGGCGAGGCCTACGTGTCCCACCATCCCTCGCTGCGGCCGCACCTTTCCGCGGTGCGCGAGATGGTGAGGGTGCGCAAGGGCATCGTCGACCGCCTGGTCTCGATCCAGGAGGCCCGCCTGGGCAGCGCCCTCGAGCTCAGGGCCAAGGCCGGGCGCCTGGCGGAGCAGTCCCAGTCCATGCGCTCTAGGCTCAGCGAGCACATGTTCTGGATTGAGAGCAACCCGCCCTTTGGCCTCGCCTTCATCATGAGCGTGCCCCACCGCCTGTGGAGCCAGGCGCAGCGCTTCCTCGACGAGTTCTCCCCGCAGGTGGTGGCCCTGGCGCTTGGCGGCGCGCTGCCCTTCTGGGGCGCCCTGGCGGCGCTTGCCGCGCTGGTGCTGCTCTACCGCAAGAGGCTGCGCGCGGTGGTCGCCGGCATCGACGCGCGCCTTGGCACCGCCGATGACGGCTACCTGCTGACCCCGCTGCGCATCCTCATCGCCCTGGTGCGCAGCATCCCGCTCACCACGCTCCTGGTCACCGGCTGCGGCGCCCTCATCCTAACCCTCGCCGGCGGGGGCGGCGCCCACACCACCGCCATGCTGCCCATGCTCTCGCTGCACGTGCTGGCCTTCGTCTTCTTTACCCGCATCCTGCGCCAGGGCGGCCTTGCCCGGGTGCACTTTGGCACCGGGATGCGCCAGGTCGCCTTCTCGCGCGACCTGCTGATCCGCATCGGCCTCTCGATCGTCCCCATCCTGGTGCTCTCCAATGTCTGCGCGCTCGACTACCGCGACATCTCCTCGGACACCCTGGGGCCGCTCCTGATCCTCTGCTGCTGCCTGGGCCTGGCCGCCACCCTCATCCGCGGCCTTCGGCAGTACCGCGAGATCTTCCATGAGACCTCCTGGTTCTCCTCCCTGTGCCTGCTGCTCGCCGGCACCGCGGCGCTGGGCATGCTGGCGCTGGTGCTGTGCGGCTATTACTTCACCGCGCTCAACCTGGTCAGCCACATCGCGCTCACCCTTTACGTGGCGCTCACCTACCTGCTGGTCATGGAGCTCATCTGCCGCGAGCTCTCGGT
>JAILEI010000105.1 GCA_024688225.1 Succinivibrionaceae bacterium | reverse complement strand
CGCGCTGCGGCGGCTCCATGAGGTGCAGCGCCGCCTGGTGGGCGTGCTCGAGGCGCGAGAAGGGCTTGCCGCCACGGCGGGCGGTGAAGTAGAGCAGCATGGAGAGCACCTCGGCGGCGAGCGGGTCGCCGAGGTCGGCCGCGATGGCCTTGAGCTCGGGGTAGAGGGGGACGCGGGTGAGAAAGCGCCGCCGCGCCGCGCCTGCTGCCTGCCCCATGCCTGCCCTCCCGCCCAAGGTGAGCGGCGATTATAGCACCGCGCGGCCGCGCCGGGGGGCGGGGATTGCGGTAGAATGGCGCACCTTTGCCTTGGGGGGTGCCCTTTTCCATGTTCAAGCTCATCAGGACCGCTGGGGAACTCGACATCCTCCACGGCAGCATCTGGGACAAGCTGGTGGCCTTTGCGGTCCCCCTGGCCATCACCGGCATGTTCCAGCAGCTCTTCAACGCCGCCGACGTGATGGTGCTGGGCCGCCACCTCGGCACCGGCGCCATGGCCGCGGTGGGCAGCGTCGGCCCGGTGGTCGGGCTGCTGGTCAGCCTGATGATGGGCCTCTCCCTGGGGGCCAACGTGGCGATCGCGAGGCACATCGGGGCGCGCGAGGGCGAGCGCCTGGCCGCGGCGGTGGGCAACGCCATGCTGATTGCGCTGGTGGGCGGGACGCTGATGCTGGTGGCCGCCGAGGCGCTGCTCGACCGCATCCTGGTCTGGCTGGTGGTGCCCCAGGAGATCGCCGCGGGGGCGCGCACCTACCTGGCCTCGTTCCTCGTCTCGGTGCCCTTCATGGCGGCCTTCAACTTTGAGGCGGCCATCCTGCGCAGCAAGGGCGACACCGTCTCCCCGCTCATCAGCCTCGGCATCTCGAGCGCCGCCAACATCGCGCTCAACCTGGTGTTCATCCGCACCTTCGAGGACGGCATCCTCGGGGTGGCGGTGGCCACCGACATCGCCAACGCGCTCAGCGCCGCCATCTTGCTGGTGTCGCTGCGCCGCCGCGGCTCCTCGCTGCGCCTGACCCTCAGCGGCATGCGCCCCTCGCGCCTCGAGTGCGGCTTCATGCTGCGCATCGGGGTGCCGGCCGCCATCCAGGGCATGGTCTTCTCCGTCTCCAACCTCATCATCCAGGCGGCGATCAACAGCCTCGGCGCCAAGGTGGTGGCCGCCTCGGTGGCCGCCTTCACCATCGAGATCAACGTCTACTGCGTGACCTTCGCCTTCGCCCAGGGCATCACCACCTTTGTCAGCCAGTGCTACGGGGCCTGCGACATCCGCCGCTGCCTCGAGGTCACCCGGGTGGGCACCGCGCTCACCTGCGCGGTGGTCCTCGGCATCTCGCTGGCGGTGCTGGCCGCCGCCGACCCGCTGCTCTCGATCTTCTCCGACGACCCGGAGGTGGTGGAGACCGGGCGGCTGCGCATCCTCTTTGTGGTGCTGCCCGGCTGCGTGAACACCCTGATCGACATCTTCTCGGGAACGCTGCGCGGCTACGGCATCTCGATGCCCCCGGCGCTCGCCGCGCTGGTGTGCATCTGCGGGGTGCGGGTGCTGTGGGTCTACACCGCCTTTGCCGCCTCCCCCTCCTTTGGCACCCTGATGGTGGCCTACCCGCTGAGCTGGGCGCTGACCGTGGCGCTGATTCTGCTCATCTACCGCTTCTACCGGCGCAATTTTCTTTTACAATGATGGGGCTTATGGTCCAGGTGGGGAGGCTGCTACTGATGCAATGGTGGGGCAGGGCGGCGCGCGCGCTGGCGGCGCTGCTGGCGGCGCAGCTCATCGCAGGCGCCGCGCAGGCGGCGATTACCGCCTTCCATGGGCCGATGGCTGACAAGGCCCAGGCCTACCATGACTGCGTGCAGCGCAAGCGCGCGCGCGCCTGCACCAACTACTCCCTCTACTACATCCGCGGCGAGGCGCAGTCCATGCGGGGCAATTCCACCAGCTTCGAGTACGCCAAGCGCGGCTGTGACATGGGGGACGGCCTCGGGTGCACCCAGCTGGGCCTGCACCATGAGTACGGGATCAGCACCAAGATCGACCCCAAGGCCGCCTTCGACCTCTACTTCAAGTCCTGCAAGCTCAAGAGCTCCCTGGGCTGCTACAACCTCGCCCTCGAGTACGTGCGCGGGCGGGTGGTGCCCAAGGATCGCGCCCGGGCGCGCCAGCTCTTCGCCGAGTCCTGCGAGAACAGCGAGCACGGCTTCTCCTGCCACCTGGTGGCGGACATCTACGAGAGCGAGCGCTTCTTTTCCACCACCCAGGCGGAGATCGCGCACTTCTACCAGCGCGGCTGCGAGCTGGGGGACCATGTCTCCTGCCTGGGCCTGAGCGTCATGACCCGCAACGGGGAGGGCGTGCCCCAGGACGCCCTGCGCGCGCGCAACCTCGCGAGGCGCTCCTGCCACCTCGGCAACATCACCGCCTGCCTGGACATCGCCGAGTACTTCCGCGGCCTCAAGGGCACCGAGCACAACCGCAAGCGCACCATCGAGTACTACGGCCAGGCCTGCTCCCTGGGCAGCAACCTCGGCTGCAGCGTGTACCGGGAGCTCATCGACGAGGATCTGATCCCCAAGGAGGATCAGGCGCGCGAGGAGGATGGCGAGGCCCAGGAGGGCAAGTAGCCATGCTGGGCGCCATTGCCGGCGACATCGTCGGCTCCCCCTATGAGCTGAGCAACTGCCGGGGCACCGACTTCCCGCTCTTTGGCGAGGGCAGCCATTTCACCGATGACAGCGTGATGACCATTGCCGTGGCCGCGGCGCTCTGCGACGGTCCGCGGGATCCCGCGGCGGTGGGGGCGCGGGCGGCGCAGTGGATGCGCCGCCTGGGGCGCGCCTACCCAGGGTGCGGCTATGGGCGGCAGTTTGCCGCCTGGCTGCGCTCCGACACCATGGGCCCCTACGGGAGCATGGGCAATGGCGCGGCGATGCGCGTCTCCCCCTGCGCCCACGTG
>JAILEI010000164.1 GCA_024688225.1 Succinivibrionaceae bacterium | reverse complement strand
CTCGCCGCCTCCGCGCGCGCCTCCACCCGCGCCGCCGGCTCACGCGAAAAGGACGCGGCAAAACCCGCGGATGACTTAGATGAGGAGGAACTCGATGACATCCTTGACGCACAGTGAGCGGCCGCTGCGCGCCGCGCTCTTGGCCCTGCGCTCGGCGCTCTCAGGCGATGGTGAGGATCTCGCCCCCACCCGCCCGCAGGTGCTCGCCACCCTGAGGCTGCAGGCCGCAGCCTGCGTGCTGCTGCTCATAGGCCTCATCCTAAGCCCCACCATGGGCACCGCCGCGCTCTTTGCCACTGGCCTTGGGCTGCTGGTGCCCTTGCTGCTCGCCTCCCGCGATCGCCTCCCCGAGGAGGCGGCGCGCCCTGGATCCCTTAGCATGGCCGGCCTGTATGACTGGGTGCGCGCCCACCCTCATGACTTGCTCCTGGGCTCGGGATTTCGCCTCACCCCGCTGCACACCCGGCGCTTGCAGCAGCTGCTCTCAGGCCCGGGGCTCACCCCGCTGCCCGGCGGGCACGGCTCCTCGGACCTGCACCGCCTCGAGGCTGACAACCAGCGGCAGCTTACCATGCCGCTTCGCGATCTCACCGGCCACACCCTCATCATGGGCACCGTGGGCTCGGGCAAGACCCGCCTCCTCGCGCTCCTGGCCTGCCAGGCGGTGCTGCGCCATGACACGGTGTTTGTCATCGATCCCAAGGGCGACCTTGACCTGCTGCTGGCGCTGCGCGAGGCGGCGCGCCTGAGCGGCCGCGAGGGCGATCTCATCGAGATTGACCTCTCCTCCCATGACAACCGCTTTGGCCTCAACCCCCTCTCCACCTACCGCCACCTCACCGAGATTGGCAGCCGCTTAGGCGATCTCATGCCCTCCTCAGGCGGCGCCGAGGCCTTCCGCCGCTACGCCGAGGAGGCGATCACCGCCGCCGCGGCCGCCTTGCGCCTGCGCGGCGAGGAGATCACCCTGCTCGCGCTGCGCGACACCCTGCTCGACGAGGAGGCCTTCCGCGACGCCGCCTACCGCCGGCTGCTCGCCCTCACCCGCGCCCTCGACCAGGATCCTGCCACCGACTACTGGCTGCGCATCTGCTCGCGCCCCACCAGGGCCAAGAAGGGGGAGGACAGTGATGGCGAGCCGCAGGAGGGCACCACCAAGGCGCGCGAGGCGCAGATTAAGGCGCGCGCCATCCACGCCGCCACCTGGCGCTGCGCGCAAAAGCCCGCCATGGCGCAGCTGCGCGACTACTACCGCTGGCTGGTGGCGCAGGGCCTCACGGACGCCGATCCCGATCTTGAGCTGCTCTTCCCCCAGGGGGTGGTGGATCGCTCCTACTACCTCAAGGTCACCGCCGCGGTGCGCCCCATGCTCGCCGCGCTCACCGCAGGCTGCCTCCACGACCTGCTCTCCCCGCGCGAGAAGGTCGCCGCCAGCGCCGACTACTGCGCGCACCTGCGCTCCATCGTCCACATCCGCCTCTGGAACCTGGTGGACGCCACCGTGGGCTCGCAGGTGGGGCGGCTCATGGTCGCCGATCTCGCCGCGCAGGCGGGCCGGCGGCTGCTGCGCAATGACACCGCCGATCGGGTGAGCGTCTTCATCGACGAGGCCAGCGAGGTCGCCTGCGAGAGCCTGGTGCAGCTTTTAAACAAGTCCCGCGCCTCCAACTTCGCGGTGACCCTCGCCACCCAGACCTTCGCCGACCTTGAGAAGCGCTGCGGCAGCCGCGCCGCCGCGCAGCAGGTGCTGGGCAACTGCAATGCCAAGGTCGCGCTGCGCCTCATGGAGCGCGAGAGCGCCGAGCTCATCTCCTCCGATCTCCCCGAGACCGAGGTGGCGACCCGCTCCTCGAGCCTGGGCACCTCAGGCGACGCGCTCGGGGCGCTGCGCCACAGCGCCGCGCGCGGCATCGCCATGCGCCCCGCCCCGCTCTTTCCCACCTGCGCCTACTCCATGCTCCCCGATCTTGAGTATGTGGCGCACCTGCCCAGCGGCGAGGCGCTAAAGGGGATCCTGCCCTTTGTGGGCGGGAGTGAGGGGAGGGCCGCCTGATGTCCTACCTGCTCTCAAGGCCCTTGCTCATGCAAGCCTCGCTGCTGGTGCTCGCCCTCTACCTTGCAATCAGCGGCGATCTCACCTTCCGCCACCTGCTGCGCGAGGAGGTGGCCGCGCAGCTCGACCTCTACGGCAACAGCGCCTCCTGGCTGTGCGAGGGGCTCTCGGGGCTGCTCTCCGATCTCGACTCCTTCCTGGGGCCGCTCTCCTTCCTGGTGCCCACCGACGCCCCGCGGGTCTTTCTGCTGCGCCTGCTCGGGCTGCCCTGCGCCCACCCGCTGCTGCTCTCGCTGCTCTTTGTGGGCGCGCTTGCCTCCGGGCGCCTCTGGGTGCGCTGCCGTGCCTACCGCGAGCAGGGGCTGCTCGCGGCCGATCGCCTGCTCACCCGGGTGGGCGCGGCGCTGTGGGTGGCGGCCATCCTGCTTTGCGCGCAGTCATCCTTCACTGCCTCCACGGCGCTGCTGCTCACCGAGGCCCCGCTCACCCTCTGCTGCGGGGCGCTCTACGCGCTGCACGATGGCATGGGGCCGCGCTGAGCGGGCAAAAAAAGGCGCGGGGGCCCGAGGGCCCCCGCGCGCGTTCAGCCTTTCCTTGCTAGTAGCGCAGGGAGTTGGAGTCGAGGGTGTCGCGGTTCTTCGAGAGCGCCACCGCGCGCTGCTGGTCGATGATGCTGTAGGGGATGTTGATCCGCCGCTCATCGATCTGCAGGCCGATGTTCTCCTCGTCAATCTCGTCGCCGCTGCGCCCCGCCGCGAGCTCGAGCAGCAGGTTGAGCGTGGCCTGCGCGTAGAACTTGGAGTCCTGCAGCACCGAGCCGTACATGTAGCCGTTGGCGATCGCCTTGACCGCCTCGGAGATGCCGTCAGTGCCGATCACCGGGATGTAGGGCGACTTCGAGCTGATGTTGTAGCCGTTGTCCTGCAGCACCTTCAGGGCGCCGAGCGCCATGGTGTCGTTGTTGCAGATGATCGCGTCCACCTCCTCGAGCGGGTGCATCGCCATGGTGTCCTTGATGAAGGCCGCGGCCTTGTCAAAGCTCCAGTTGCAGAAGCTGGTGTCGAGCAGGTTCATCTTGTGGCCGGTGGCGTCCATGGCCTTCTGGAAGGCCTCGCTGCGCGCCACGGTGTCCGGGTTGTTCTGCGGGCCCTTGATGAGGATGTAGTCGATCTTGCCGTTCTGGTTGCGGTCATAGCCGGGCACGGTCTTCACGTAGCTCTGCATCAGCTCGGCCTGGTAGATGCCGCACAGGCGGCGGTTGGTGCCGATGTAGTAGGCGTTCTCGTACTTCTCGTAGACCTCCTCGGCCGCGCCGCGGTGGAAGAAGATGATCGGCTGGCCGTTGTCGCGCGCGTGGTAGAGCGCGTGCTGGGCCGTCTCGAGGTTGACCGCGTTGAAGAGGATCGGCAGCTTGCTGCCCGCCTTCTGCTCCACCAGCATGATCTGGTCCTGGGGGTTGCCCTTGGCGTCATACTCGTTGAGCTTGATGCCCTTCTTGGCGGCCAGCTCATCGAACCTCTGCTTGAGGCCCGAGACAAACTCGGTGCCCAGCGAGTAGTAGAAGACGTTGGCCTCCACCGCGGCGCTGGCGGGGGCCGGCACCGTGCCTGCGGCAATCACCATTGCGGCCGCGGCCGCCCCGATCATGGACTTTGACATGGCTTTCTCTCCTTTGCTTGCAATATACCTGGGCGGCCTCACTGGTAGTGGAGGCTGTCCTCGTCAATGTTGTCTGTGTGCTGCCCAAGCGCGATGGCGCGCTGCTGGTCGATCACGCTGTAGGGCACGGTGATGCGCCGCTCATCCATCTGCAGCCCGATGTTCTCCTCCACGATGGTGTTGCCGGTGTGCCCCTCGGAGAGCTCGGCGAGCAGGCCCATGATGGCGCTCGCGTAGAGCCGGTAGTCCTGGAACACCGAGCCGAGCATGCTGCCCTGGGCGATGGCGGTGATCGCCTCGTCGATGCCGTCCGCCCCCACCACCGGGATGTAGGCGGTCTGTGAGCTGAGGTTGTAGCCCTTGCCCTGCAGCACGTCGAGCGCGCCGAGCGCCATGGCGTCGTTGTTGGCGATCACCGCGTCAAGGGCGTCCACCGGGTAATTGCGCAGGGCATTGAGCACAAACTCCGCGGCGCGGGCGCGGTCCCAGCCGCAGTGCCCGGCGCCCACCAGGGCCATCGAGTGGCCGGTGGCCTCCATGGCGCCCTTGAAGGCGCTGGTGCGCTCCACGGCGTCGGCATTGCCCTCCGGGCCCATGACCAGGAGGTAGTCCACCTTGCCATTGTGGTTGCGGTCGTAGCCGGGGTTGTCCTTGATGTAGGACTGCAGCAGCTCGGCCTGGTAGATGCCGCACATGCGGCGGTTGGTGCCGACAAAGTAGGCGTGATCGTACTTCCCGTAGATCTTCTCCCCCGACTCGCGGTGGAAGAAGATGATCGGCAGGCGGTGGTCGCGGGCGTGGTTGAGCGCAAAGAGCGCCGAGTCGTCATCCACCGCGTTGAAGATGATGGGATCGCTGCCGCCGGCGCGCTGGTCGACCTGCTTGATCTGCTCCTGGGAGCTGCCCTTGGCGTCATAGGCGGAGACGCTGATGCCATGCCGTGACGCCTCATCCTCGAGGGCGGCGCGCAGCAGCGAGAGGAAGCCCTTCCCCGAGCCCAGCGAGTAGTAAAAGACGTTGGCGTGGCAGGCGGCGAAGCCCGGCGCCGGGCCCTCGATGGCCAATGCGGGCTGCGGCAGGGCCAGTGCCGCTGCCGTGGTGAGGGCCGCCCAGGGGCTGGCTGGGTGGCGGGAGCAACGCTCCCTGCCGGGGTGAAGGTATGCCATGCGCCAATAATATGCGAACCCACGCGGCATTTCTTGGGCCTTGATCCCAAAATTAAAAGCCCGCGCCCCATAAGGGGGCGCGGGCCAGGCGTTCCGTGCCACGGACTAGCGGCGGCGCCCCCGCTCGTCGCGGCCGGTCATCCACAGGGCGCGCTGGCGGTCGACAATCACATAGGGCACGGTGATGATCCGCCCCTGCCGCTCGAGCCCCCCGAGGTGCTGGCGCAGCCCCGAGTCCTGGTGGCGCTCGCCGAGCAGCCCCAAGAGGGCGTGCGCGGTGCCGCGAGGATCCTCTAGCAGCGTGCCCGCCATCCAGCCCCGGGCCACCGCCTCGACCGCCTCGGGGATGCCGTCGCAGCCAATGATGAGGCGCTGGCGGTAGGGATCGCGGCGGTTGTAGCCCCTCTCGCGCAGCGCGTCGAGGGCGCCCAGCGCCATGGCGTCGTTCTGCGCGATGATCGCCTCGCCCTGCTCGAGCGCGGATCCCTCCATGAGCCCTGAGACATACTCGCGGGCGCGGGCGCGGTCCCAGTCGCAGTGCGCCTCGGCAACCACCGTCACCATGAAGTGCGACTTTTCGATGGCCGTGGCGAAGGACTTGGCGCGGGCCTCGGTGTCGGGGTGCCCGGCGCTGCCGCGCAGGATGATGAGGTCCAGGCGCCCGTTGCCGTTGGCGTCCCAGCGCTTGTCGCTGGGCAGGAGCGAGGTGAGCAGCCGCACCGCCATGTCCCCGGCGCTCTGGCGGTCGGGGCGCACCTCATAGGCCAGCTCGTACTCAGGAAGCGGCGCCCCGCCGGCGCCGTGGTGGAAGTAGGCCACCTGCTCCCCCTGCCCCGCGGCGATGCGCAGCGCCTCGCGCGCCTGCTCCGGGGTCACCGGGCTGATGAGCAGCGCCCCCTCGGCCGCGGGGCGCGCGGCCAGGTCGCGCGACTGGGTGGCGGCACTGCCGTCCGCGTCATGGGTGGTGAGGCACACCCCCCACTCCTCGGCAAGGCCGCCCAGGGTGTCGTGCAGGGACTGGAGGTAGGGGGAGGAGAGGCGGTTGTAGTAGATCCCGGCGCGCACCCGGCAGTCATCGGGCGCGTGGGGGGCGGCCCCCAGCGGGGCGGGGGCGGCGAGGGCCAGGGTGGCGGCGAGGGCCGCCAGCGCGAGGGGGGGCATCACTCCTCCTCCTCTCCTTCCGCGCCATGGCCGCCACGGCCATAGGTGCGCCGGCGCTCATGCGGTTCCTGCGGCTCGCTCACCCGCCCGGGATCGCGCACCTGCAGCAGCGCCTTGGCCTGCTCGGCGCGCACCAGGGTGAAGGGCACGGTGAGGCGCTGCCCCTCGGGCGCGAGCGGCAGCCGCTCGGGGCTGGGATGGCCGCCGGGGCCCGCGGCGGCGAGCTCGCGCAGCAACCGCATGGTTGCCTGGGCGTACATCCTGGGATCCTGCATCACCGTGGCGAGCATGATCCCCTTCTCCACCGCGCGCAGCGCCGGGGCGATGCCGTCCACCCCGATCACCGGGATGTAGGGGGCGCGCCCCTTGGGATCGTCGGGCCCGAGGTTGAAGCCGTGCTGGCGCAGCGCGTCGAGGGCGCCCAGCGCCATGGCGTCGTTGTTGGAGATCACCGCGTCCACGTCCCCAGTGCCGCGCTCCTTGAGGTAGCCCTCGACAAAGTCGTGGGCCCGCCCGCGGTCCCAGCGGCAGTCGGCGGTGGCGAGCACCCTCACCCCGAGGTGGCGGCGCTCCATGGCGTTGAGGAAGGCCCGGGTGCGCAGCTCGCTGTCCGGGTGCTCAGCATCGCCGCGCAGGATGATGATGGAGAGGCACTTGTCGCCGTTGCGGTCGGTGCCCTGGTGGTTCTCGGCAAAGCTCGCGAGCGCCTCGGCCTGCAGCTCCCCGGCCTGGTTGACGTCGGTGGTGACCAGGTAGGCGTGGGGGTAGGACTGGAGCAGGTACTCGGGGATGCGGCGCACGATGAAGACCACCGGCTGTGAGGACTCGCGCGCGCACTCAATGGCCATCGCCGCGGTGCCCGCGTGGGTCGCGGCGACCACCATGGGGCGCGGCAGGATGCAGCACTCCCCCACCTGCTCACCCTGCTCGGAGGCCGAGTCGTGGGCATCGTAGACCGCGAGGCCGATGCCCTGCTGGTGCGCGGCGATGAGCATCTCATCGCGCACCGCGCGCATGAACTCGGTGCCCTGGGCGTTGAAGAGCAGGCTGGCCCTGAAGCGGGTGTCACCCGCCCCGCCCTCGCCCAGCACCTGCCGCTCGGCAAGCTCGCGGCCGAGGGTGCCATCGGCAAGGGCGGCCGGGGCGGCCAGGCAGAGCGCGAGCGC
>JAILEI010000132.1 GCA_024688225.1 Succinivibrionaceae bacterium | reverse complement strand
CTGGGCGTTCGCGGCAGGCTGCGCGTTCGCGGCGGGCCGGGCCGGGCGGCGGGAGGCGGCCTGAAGATCGGAGAGCAGCAGGGCGAAGCCCTCGCGCTTTTGCCCCAGCAGCTCCAGCATCTGCTCCTTGGGGGGCAGGATGCCCATGGCGGCCTTCAGCACCGCGCCGCGCTCGGCGTCACTGGCGATGCCCTTGTTGAGTTCCACCGCCAGGCTCTTGAGGGCGCCGAGCAGCGGCAGGTTGCCGCCCTCGGGCTCCTTGAGGCTTGCCACCACCTTGGTAAGGCACAGGCCCACGTCAATGCAGCGATCCTTGAGCTCGGGGGACAGCGCCGCCGCACCCTGGGCCTCCATGGACTTGAGCAGCGGGGCGGTGTCATCGAGGAACTGCGCCGCCAGCTCACCCACCGCGGCGCGGGCGGCCTCCGGGCCCTGGGAATTTAGCATCAGCGCGAGGGCGCGGGTGCGGAACAGCGGGGAGCTAAGCGCCATGCGCTCGGTCTCCGGGCGCAGGCCATGGCGCCCTTGCGCCGGTTGCCCGCCGTGCGCCAGGGTCCCTGACTCCACCATGAGATCAAGCGCCAGCTCCCGGGAGATGGCGGTGGCTTGGTGGTCGAGGTCGCCCTGGGCCAGGTGGGCGATGAAGCGGTCCGCCAGCTTGGTGAGGTTGGCCTCGGTGGCGAGATCGCCGGCCTTGTCGATGAACTCCCGGATGGACTGGTCGAGGCGGAGCATGTTCGAGGTGCGGTCCGGGGTGGTGGGGCAGTGGTTGTCCATTGCCACCGTGATGCGCCGGATGTCGCGGGCGGAGAAGCGCGCGACGCGGTAGGCGCCCTCGTGGTCGCCGTTGTTGAACTTGACCCGGGCCTTGAAGGCGCGCTTGAAGCAGCCCTCGAGGCCGGACAGGAACTTCTCCCCGGGGCGGGGCGAGTCAGTGATGAAGCCCTTGAGCAGGTTGTCGCGCCCTTCCGGCATCAGGGTGCGGTCATTCTTGGCAATGAGCTCGGTCAGGGCCTGGGCTTTCTCGTGATTGTTCCCGCACTGCTTGTCGGTGAAGCGGAACTCCCCGGTGGCCTTGAGGTTCCTGCCGCTCTTGAAGAAGGCGCGGATCACCTCAAGGGAGGCATCAGTGCGCTCCTGGTCGTGCTGCGCCACCAGCTGGGCCTGCTGATCCTCGGGGAGCTGGCGCTGCTCGGCGGTCAGGAAGGCGCGGTCGCCATAGTCGGCGCAGTCAACCTTGAGGTTGGGGTGGGCCAGCAGGTAGCGGCCGGCAAAGTTCTTGAAGCTGCGCTTGAGATCCTCGGTGGGCAGCAGGCCATTGATGTCGGCCTGCTGGGTGAGGTTATGGGCGGACAGCAGCTGCTCGGCCTTGGCGATGGCGCCGCGGATGCGCTCCGGGGTCAGGGGGAGGACGGCGGGCATGCATCTGTCAAGCGTCAGGGCGATGCGCTGTGCCACCGCCTGGTAGCGCTCGCTCTTCATCAGCGCCTGCACGAAGGCATGGTTGACCATGGCGTTGGACATGATGCGGGTGCGGCCCGAGTTGGCAATCAGGCCCAGCGGGGTGTTGGTGAGCGATCCGTCGCTCTTGCGCAGGCGCAGCTCCTGGCCGTCCCGGGACTGGCTGGCGAGGTCGGTAAACTGTTCGAGGGAGATGTTCTTGTCGGCGTGAAGCAGGCTTGCGATGTCATTTGCCATGGTGCTTGGTCCTTTGAATGTGGCTTGTGGCCTAATAAAAAGAGGCGGTGGTTCCGCCCATGGGTTGAGATTAGCACCTATCAAAGATCGATTTAAAGTGGGTTTTTTCCATTTTTTTGGGGACTGGTCGATTATGGTGCGGGAGGGCGGTGAAACCCCATGGACAGGCGGCCCGCAAAGCGGCAGTCGCAAGATGCGGCACCGCGCCTCGTGTGGCGTGCCCTGCCGCCGCCCAAGCGGGTATAATCCCTATCCCATGGAGCACAGGGAGGGAGCATGAGCGGCAAGAATAGCGCGGTGATTATCCTGAGCATCGTCATCATCGTGCTTGGTTTTTTCGTCACGACCCTGTTCTCGGTGCTCTCCATCCGCAGCATCGTGGACCGCGACCTTGAGTTTATCGTCAAGAACGTGGACCACACCATCAGCGACGCGCTCAGCGGCGAGATCAAGCGCTCCATCGACATCGCGCGCTCCATTGCCCACAACTCCTACCTCGCCTACCAGGTCAAGGACGAGCGCCCCGACTCGGACATGCGCTTCCCCGCCCACTACCTTGAGGGGATGCGCGGCGCCTTCGGCCTCTCCCAGGCCTACTGGATCTCCGACAGCGCCCGCATCAAGCGGCTCTCGGACGGCACCACCTACAGCATCGACGAGCGCGGTGACGACTACTACGCCTGGTTTGACGAGATGCGCCAGGGTGAGGACGAGATCATGCTGAGGGTCGACTCCCCCGAGGACAGCACCGAGGAGCAGTACCTCTTCATCAACTCCCGGATCACCGACCACACGGGCCGCTTTGCCGGGGTGGTGGGCATTGCCGTGGACCTCAGGCGCCTGCGCCTTTTGGTGCGCAAGTACGAGGTGGGGTACAACATCCGCATCAACCTCGTCGACCAGGAGAACCGCATCATGGTCGACACTGATCCCAACAACACCTACTACAGCATCGCCAACCTCACCCTCACCCACAAGGACAGCGACTACAACTACACCGTCGACCGCGACGGCAACTATGTGGCCACCAAGTTCATCAAGGAGTTCAACTGGTACCTGGTGATCCGCAGCAATGTCGCCAAGGCGATCGCCGTCGACACCAAGGTCATCATCGGCAACGTGGTCCTCGCCATCGTGATGATCCTCTCCCTGGTGGGGATCAACGCCGTCATCTACCGCCAGCAGCGCCAGATCACCCTCAAGAGCATCACCGACCCGCTCACCGGGATCAGCAACCGCCTCAACCTCGAGGCCCAGCTCAAGGAGTACCTGCGCCGCGGCCAGGGGCAGGCCGAGGGCACGCTGTTCATGATTGACCTCGACCACTTCAAGGACGTCAACGACAACCTCGGGCACCCGATGGGCGACACCCTGCTCAAGGACACCGCCTCGCGGCTGCGCAAGACCTTCCGCGAGAGCGATCTCGTGGGGCGCCTCGGCGGCGACGAGTTCATGGTCTTCGCCAAGGGGCTCACCGACGAGCGCAAGATCCGGCAGCTCGCCGACCAGCTCAACCGCGAGGCGCGCATCCTCTACAAGTCCGAGGAGGGGCACCACATCCACGTCAGCATGACCGTGGGCGTGGCCATCGCCCCGCAGCACGGCGGCGACTACTCCACCATCTACAAGCACGCCGACACCGCCCTCTACACCGCCAAGGAGCGGGGGCGTGACCAGTACGTGCTCTACAGCAAGCGCCTCGACCCCGATGACGGGGACGGCGAGTAGGGCGCATGCTGCAGGACATCGCCCCGCACCGCCTTGACCTCTCCTTTGCCCAGTTGCAGGCAGGGGCTGGGGATCGCGCTGTGGCCTTCCTCGGGGACAGCCTGCTGCTGCGCGAGGATGGCGCGCTGCCGCGGGTGGGCGACCTCGGGGACTGCCACCCGGCCTACCTCGGCATTCTCGACGGCCATCCCCATTTCCTCTGCGAGGCCCAGGAGGGGCTGCCCGGCTTTCGGGCCGTGCCCCCCAGGGAGCTCAGGCAGATTGCCCAGGGCTACCTCTGCCACCTTGCCTCAGTGGCCTTCCAGCTGCACGCCTGGTACCGCGACAACCGCTTCTGCGGGCGCTGCGGCGCCCTGATGGGGCGCAAGGCCGATGAGCGCGCCATGCTGTGCCCGCGGTGCGGCAACACCGTCTACCCGCGCATCATGCCCGCCATCATCGTGGGCCTGTACGATGGGGAGCGGATCGTGGTGACCCGCTACCGGGGGCGCGACTACAAGGGCACGGCGCTTATCGCGGGCTTCTGCGAGGTGGGCGAGACCCCCGAGATGACCGTGGCGCGCGAGTGCCGCGAGGAGGTGGGGCTCAGCGTGGCGGGCATCCGCTACTTTGCCTCCCAGCCCTGGGGCTTTGACAGCGACCTGCTGCTGGGCTTCTTCGCCAGGCTTGAGGGCAGCGACGCCATCACCCGCGAGGAGGGCGAGCTCTCCGAGGCGCTCTGGGTGCCGCGCGATGAGCTTGCGGAGGTGGGCGATCCCCGCAGCCTCACCTCGACGATGATGATGCACTTCAAGCACCACCCGGAGTGGTTCTGATGGCAGGCGGCTACCCGATCCCCGATCTCGCCCCCGGGCAGTTCCACCGCACCGAGCTGGTGGTCAGGCGCAGCCGCTTCATCACCTCGGTGGGCCACGCCCCGGGCGTGGAGGCGGCCAAGTCCATCATTGCCAAGGTTTGCGAGGAGTTCCCGGACGCCTCCCACAACTGCTTTGCCTACAACGCCTCAGAGCCCGGCGCCACCGCCTTTGCCGG
>JAILEI010000119.1 GCA_024688225.1 Succinivibrionaceae bacterium | reverse complement strand
GGCAGGCTGCCCCCCGGCAGGCGCGGGCGCAGCCGGGGCGGGCGCGCTGGCCGTGGGCTTGGGATGCAGCTTCAGCCCGCCCAGCACTGACATGAGCTTCTCGTCGTCCACGGTCACCGTGCCGTGGACCTTGGTGCGCTTGCCCTCCTTGGTGAAGACCAGGTCGGGGCCGGAGGTCACGAAGTCGTCCTTCTTGAGAAAGACCGAGTTGCGCAGGATCTTGGCGTTCTTCTTGATTTCATCCTGCGCCAGGGACTTGCCCAGCTGCTCGCGCAGCGCGGCCATCTTGAGGTTGCCCAGCGCGGCAGCCTCGTCACGGCCCATGGCCTCGAGCTCGTAGGAGCTCATGCCCATGGCGCTCCCGTGGATCGCCATTGCCAGCGCGGCCACCAGCAGCCCGTTGCTCAAACTCGACTTCATGGCCAATGCCTCCCTTCTTTCCTGTTAGTTCTGGATCACGTCCGGCTGCAGGCCCTTGCCCTGCCAGCCCTCATCACTGCCTGGGGGCAGCATCTCAGCGGTGGTGAACTTGATCACCGCCCCGTCGGGCAGGTTGAAGACATCCTGCACATAGCCCTTGCCGGCGGTGGCTGAGCCGTAGGCCCCGGCGCGCCCCGCGGCGCGCAGCGCCGCGATCATGAGCTCGGAGGCGCTGGCGGTCAGGTCATCGGTGAGGATGATGAGCGGGTGGCCCTGCATCGGTCCGTCACGCTCGTTGCGCACCTCCTTGATCCCGTCGCGGGTCTTCAGGCGGTAGAGGATTTCCCCCCTGGGCAGGAAGAGGCCCGCGCAGCGCGCCCCCTCCTCGAGGTTGCCGCCGGTGTTGCCCCTCAGGTCAATGAAGATGCGCTGCCCGGGTTTGAGGCCCAGCACCTGGAACCGGCCCTCGAGGCGCTTGGCGACGCCTGGCGAGAAGCGGTAGATGCGGACGTTGCCGTCGCGGCTGCCCTCAAAGTCGTCGTAGCGGCCCTTGAGGCGCTCGACGGGGTAGGTGGCGGTGCCGCCGCGGGCCTTCTCAATGCCCAGCACCACCTCGGTGCCCTCCTTGCCGCGGATCAGGGTGGCCATCTCCTCAAGCGACATGCCGTCCACCCGGGTGCCGTCGATGCTCAGCAGCCGGTCGCGGTACTCGATGCCGCTGTCATCGGCGGGGGAGTGGGCGAAGGGGATGCAGCGCACCCGCTTGTCCCGGTCGATGATGAGATCCATGCCCACGCCCGCGTCGCCGCCCGCGTTGAGGCGCTTGAGCAGCGCGAAGGTCTTGGCGTCGGTGTAGTGCGCGTAGGGGTCAATGCCCACTAGCGCGGCGTTGAGCTCGGCCGCGCTGGCGGCCGCGGGGTCAAAGGCGCTGGGCAGCCCCTTGTCCCGGATAAGGTAGGATTGCTGCCAGAGCAGCGACATGATGTCCTGGGAGTGGGGCACGGCCAGGGCCGTGCCGCACAGCCCGAGGGCGAGCGCCACGCCCGCCCCGAGTTTGCTTGCCTTCATGTGCGCCACCCGCTACAGCCTGCTCAGCGCGTCGGCCTCGCTCTCGAGGTCGCGCAGTTCCTGCTGGAGCTTCCTGAGCTCGGCGCGCTTGGCCTCGAGGTCGTCGATCTGCTCGGCGGCGCGGCTCTGGCGCTTGAGCTCGGCGCTGCGCGCCTTGAGATCCTGCACCTTGCCGGAGTCAGCCTTGCCCTGGAGGGCCTTGAGGCTCTTGTCGAGGCGGGTCTGCCCGGACTTGAGCTGCTGGCCCTGCCGCTTGATGGCGCTGCGGAGCGAGGCGCGGTCCTGCTTGAGGCTGGCGGTGCGGGCGCTCTCATCCTGGGCCTCCTGCTCCGCGGCCTTGAGGCGCTGCTCCTTCTCGCTGATGCGCTGCTCGTACTTGGAGGGGCTGTAGCCAAAGAGGCCGCCGCTGTGCGGGTCACCGTCCGAGGCGCAGCCGGTGGCGCCCAGGGCAAGGGCCGCCGCCGCGGCCAGGAGAGTGATTGCTGAAGCCTTCATGCTGTCCCCTCCCTAGACCGCCACGCGGGCGGAAATGTTCGCCAGCTTGCGGTTGTACTCCTTCATGGCCTTGACCTCCTTCTTGAGCTTGCTGATCTCGGCGTTGAGGGCCTTGGCCTCGGCCTTGTTGCCGCCCTTGCGGGCATCGGCGAGCACCGAGTTCTGCTTCTGGATCTCCGAGTTGAGCATGTCGATGTTCTCCTTGGTCTCCTTCCTGAGATCATCGACCTGCTCCTTGCGGTCGGCGAGGGCGGAGGCGTTGCCCTTCTTGTTGGCGGCCAGGCGCCTGGTCTCCTTGTCGAGGGCGGAGACCTCGGCGCGCAGCTCCTCGTTGATCTTGCGCGACTCCGCGGTCATCTGCTTGGAGCGCTCGAGGCAGGCGTCCAGCCAGTCCTCGCGGCTGGCGTACTCGGCCTTCTTGTCGGCCACGTGCTTGCCCACGAAGAAGCCGGAGATGGAGCCGATGCCGGCGCCAATGGCCGCACCGATCGCCGCGCCGCGGCCGCCGCCGATGAGGGCGCCTATACCTGCGCCGATTGCCGCGCCGATGCCGGTGCCGGCGAGCGCGCCCTCCGTCTTGGTGCGCGTGGCGTCATCCTTGATGTTGGTGCATCCGCCGATGGCGAGGGCCGCCGCCAGGGCCAGCGCGGTGGCCTTGGTGTGGAACCTGGGTGCATAGTCAGTCATGGCATCTCTCCTTTTGCTGTGGAAAATTGCTTAATTTAGGTAGTCCTTGGACCAGGCGCCCGCGTCGAGGCGCCGCTCCTTCTCGTAGCGGGCGTAGTGCGCCGCGGTAATCTCAATCCTGGCAAGCTGCGCCGAGAGGTCGGAAATCCGCTGCTCCCGCACCTCGCCGGCGGGGGCCTTGCGCTCGGCGTCGAGCTTGCCCTGCATGTCCTTGCGGTAGGCGTCAAAGCCGCCGAGCACCGCCTCCTTCGGCAGCTTGCCGAGCTCGGTCATAATCTCCCCGTAGTTCTGCAGCCCCGAGTCGATGTTGTACTTGAACTGCTCGGCCCGCTTGCGCAGGTTCTCGGTGGGGGCATCGCGGGTCAGCTCGTAGCCCTTGAGGCTCGAGGTGAGGTACATGCCGCGCTCGCAGGCAATCTTCACCCACACCCGCGCCGAGTCCTCATCGGCCTTGCGGCGCACCGCGACCATGTCGAGGAGCGAGCTGCGGGTGCCCTCGAGATCATTCTTGAGCCGGTCGCCAAGGCCGGCCTTCTCGAGGGCCTCCCGGATGCGCTCGAGGCGCTTGAGGGCCTCGTTGGCCGGCACCGACTCCTTAGTGGAGGTGTCGGCGACCGACACCGCGGCGGGCATGGTGGCGCCATCGCCGGAGCGGTGGCCCTTCCAGTCGCGCTCGAGGTCGGCGATCGCCTGCTGGCCGGTCATCACCGGCACCCCCAGGGCAAGGCGCAGCCCCAGGGTGGGCTTCTGGTTGGGCTTCATGCCCTTCTCGACGGTGCCGATGAAGAACGGCTCCTCGGTGCGCCGCGCCGAGCTGAGGTCGCCCTCCTCGGTGAGGAAGTGCCCGCCGCGGGCGGTGAAGCCGCCGGCGCGGCCCTGGTAGTACTCCACCCGGTAGAGGCTGGAGGTCATCTCCTGCACGTTGCCGAGCATGTCATGGAGACCCAGCTGGTTGGGCAGCAGCTGCCCGGCCTTCTGCACCTTGTTGTGCGAGGACTCGGGGCCCGCGAACCACTCAAAGGCCGCGTACTCGTCATCGAGCGCGTCGTAGGGGGTGTCCGCGTCAAAGTCGGCGGGGGTGACGCTGGTGCCGCCGCGGGCGGCGAACTCCCATTCCTCCTCGGTGGGCATGCGCACATAGCCCGGGGCGCCGCCTGAGGCGGGCAGGGACTTGAGCTCATGGGCGAGCAGGTGCTGGTTGAGGCGGTCGATGAACTGCTGGAAGTCAAACCAGGTGTGCGAGGCCGCGGGGTAGTCCTCCGTCCCCGGCCCGGGCTTGAGGCCCATCACCGCCGCGTACTGGGCGTTGGTGACCTCGGTGCGCCCAAGGTAGTAGTAGCGGCCCTTGCCATCGGCAAAGCCGCCGCCCACCACCACCGCGGTGGGCGGGGTGCGGAACTCGCCCGCGGCCGCGCCCATCACGAAGGACTGCCCGGCAAGCGGCCCGCTGCCGCCGCCCACGCGCACCCGGCAGAAGTCAAAGGCCACCCCGCCCGGGCCCTTGAGCCGCAGCAGGTCGCAGGGATCATCGTCACCGGCCAGGGCCGGGACCGTGGCAAGCAGTGCCCCGAGGGCAATCGCGCAGGGTATGGGCCTCATCCTTCCTCCTCACTCATCGCGCAGGGTCAGCGCGGGATCAATTCGCACCACCCGCCGCGCGGCGATGAGGCCGGCGAGGCAGGACAGGGCGGCGGCAATGCCCACCGCCGCGAGGGCGTGGGCGGGTGCCAGGCTGCAGAAGCTCTCGCCCTTGCCAAGGTGCCCGGCAAAGAGCTGGTTCACCGCCACGGAGAGCAGGTAGAAGGCGCCAAGGCCCATGGCCATGCCGCCCATGCTGACCGCAAGCGAGCCGGTGAGCGGGAAGATCCCCAGCTCGGCGCCCCGCACCCCGATGAGGCGCAGGATGGCCAGCTCGCGGCGCTTGCGCTCGACGTTGGCGTAGATGCTTGCCACCAGGCAGCAGGTGGCGCCGGTGAGCGAGGCCGAGGCAATCAGCATGAAGAGCACCGACAGGTAGTGGTCAAGGCTCAGGACCTCGCTGATGCGGTCGGCCCTGCTGACGGTGCGGATGCCCTGGGCCTCGAGGTGGGACTGCAGCCCCACCACGTCATTGAGCGAGGCGGCGTACATGCGAAACCCGGTGTAGCCCGAGCGCCGCCACAAAAAGGCCGGCTGGCCGCGGGAGTCCAGCCCGTCCTCGAGCTCCCGCGAGGCCAGGCCCGAGAGGCGCGAGAGGAGCGGCGGGGGGAGGAGCGCGGTGCCCGCGGGCACCCCGGCGAGGTACTTAATCTCGGCCGTAAACTCCAGTTCGCGGTGGATGGGCTCCCCGCGCTCCTGCTCCTTGTGGTAGGTGGCGCGCACCCGCTGCGGCCCGGGGCTGAGGCCCGAGGCATCGCCCACGTAGATGCTGCGCGAGTACCTGGGCGCGCTGATGCTGCTCTCGGGCGCCCCCTCGTACAGGGGCTGCCCCAGCGCCGCGGAGGCGCGGGCGGTGAGCTCGGTGCCGCCCACGCTGATGGAAAGGCCCGGGGCGGTGGGGATGAGCAGCGCGCCATGCTTGCCGCGCAGGCGGTCGGCGAGCGCCGACACGTCATCCGCGGTGGCGGGGTTGCCCACGGTGCCCACCAGGTAGGCCACCCGCCCCTCGTCGAGGGCGGGGTGGAGGGAGGCGTACTCCGCGGGGGCGGGGCGGGCGAGGGTGGCGAAGCCGGTGTTCTGGGTGAGCATCGCCTCGCGCACCGCGTCGAGCGGGCGCCGCAGCGAGACCAGCACCCCGAGGGCGACCGGCGGGGCGAGGCTGTCGCCGCCGCCCCAGCCGCGGGAGGGCACCGCGAGGCCGTCCTTGTAGCTCTCGATCTCCTCAAGGCCCGGGAGGGTGATGTAGGCGCAGGCGGTGGTGCCGGCGGCGTCCGGCAGGATCCCGCTGACCGTGAACTTGCGCGCGACCTTGCTGCGGCCGCGGTCGCGGGTGATGGTGGCGGTGAGCGTGTCCCCGGCCTTGGCCCCGAGGCGGCGCGCGGCGAGGGCGCTCAGCACGCAGCCATCCTCCCGGGGCGCGGCGAGGCCGTAGTGCAGGAGCAGCGGGTCGCCCTCGCCCGAGGGCAGGATGTCGAGGCTGTGGCGCTCCCTGCCGAGGCTGAACTCGGCGCTGGCGGCGAGGCGGCGGGTGCGGGGGATCACGAAGGCCACCCGCGGGTCGGCGCGCTGCGCCTCAAACCAGCGGGTGTCGAGCTTGCGCTCGGTCGCCGAGATGATCTCCACGGTGGCGGGGTTGTTGAGCAGCCGGCCCTTGAGGGTCTCCATCACCCCGGACTTGAGGCCGAAGAAAAGCAGCAGCGGGGTGGCGATCGCCGCCACCGCGAGCATCACGCACAGGCTCATCCGCCACTCATGGAGCACGTCCTTGAGCGACAGCCTGGCAATCTCCGCCGCCCTGCTCATGCCGCCCCGGCCCCCCTAAGCGCCACGCGGCCCCCCAGCACCGAGCGCATCCCCCCGTCCGCATCGCGGGAGAGGGAGAAGCCCACCCCGAAGTCCGCGTACTCCTCCACCAGCTGCCGGTCGTGGCTGACGATCAGGATGGCGGTGTTGCCCAGCTCCGCTATCTTGCGGAAGATCTTGCAGATCTCCCGCGCGTTGTAGCTGTCCACCGCGGCGGTGGGCTCATCGGCGAGCACCAGGCGCGGATCATGGATGAGGGCGCGGGCGATCGCCGCGCGCTGGCGCTGGCCGCCCGAGAGCTGGGAGGGCTTCTGGCGCAGCTCGGGGGTGATGCCCATCGCCGCGGCGATGGCCCTGGCGCGCTCGAGGAGCGGCCCGGGGGCCAGGCCGAGCAGCCGCCCCGGCAGCAGGATGTTGTCCATTACGTCAAGGAAGCCGAACAGCCCGCCGGACTGCAGCACGTAGCCAAGGGCGCTGCCGCGCAGCGCGGCGATCTCGTTGTCGCCTGCGCGCAGGATGTCCACCTCGCGCGACCCGTCGTTAAGGGTGAAGGACTCGCACGAGTCCGGGCGCTGGATGAGCGCGATGAGGTCACAGAGCGTGGACTTGCCGCAGCCGCTGGGCCCGACCACCGCGAGCACCTGCCCGGGGTAGAGGTCCAGCGCGGGGACCTCCAGGGTGAAGGCCGAGCCGTTTTTCTCGCGGCGCAGGCTAAGGCCCCGCACCGTAAGGCAGGGGATCATGGCAGCAGCTCAAGGGGCACCGCGGCCACATGGTCGTCGGCGTCGTCTCCGGCATTGAGCGCCACCCACAGCGACGGATCGTCGTGGATGGACTTGTAGGCGCTGATCTTGCTCTCGATGCTGCTCAGGAAGGCGTTCTGCTCGTCAGGGCCGAAGCTCTCCCAGAGCTCGTTGTTCATCTCCATGAGGCGGCTCTTGTAGGGCAGGCCCTTGAGGAAGGCCGGCACCATGCCCGAGTCGGCGATGCTCGAGGCCTGCGCGAGGCGCTCGGGGTCGCGCGCCGCCACCGCGGAGGCGGCCTGCAGCGAGGTGAAGAAGTCCTCGCCGCTCACCTGGTTGGTCTCGCCGGCGGTGAGCACCTCGGAGAGCAGGGTGCTGATGGAGTCCAGCTGCGCCTTGGTCATGAGCAGGTTGACGTCGAGCGCCTGGCGGGTGCCCGCCTTGAGATCCTTGTCGAGGACCCAGGCCTCGATGTCGCGCGGGGCCTCCACGCTCTCGGCGTTGCCCAGCCAGGTCACCAGCGCGGCGCGCACGCTCTGGCGCAGCGCCTCGTCACTGGGGGCATCGGGCTTCTTGCGGGACTGCGCCGCGGGCTGCGCATCGGGCTGTGCCGCGGCCGCCGCGGGGGCGGCGGTGTCAGCGGCCAGGTGCGCGGGGCCATTGCCCGCGGAGAACTCCGCCACCGCGTTCTTCGCAAAGCCCACGATGTTGTCGGTGAGGCGCTGCGACTGGCGGGAGAACTCCTCAATGTCCTTGGCGGAGATGCTCCAGTACATCTCGGTGTCGTTGCCCGGGTTGAGGGAGAGGGTGCGGAACTGGCCCTGGCCCACCTTGTTCTGCTTCTTGGCCTTGGGCGGGTTGATGTGCAGGGCGTAGAGGTTGACCTTGTGCGCCGTGGCGAGCTCGCGCATGGTGCTGGCGTCAAGCCCGGTGGCGTTCCACTTGTGCCCGGGCTGGTGGGCGGGGGCGTCGCCGACCAGGATCACGATGCGGATCGCGTTGTCGCGCCACTGGGTCTGCTCAATGGCGTCGCGCAGGCCCGAGTACACGTCCTCGTCGAAGGTCACCGAGTCAACCTTGGTCTCCTTGACCTCCGCCATGGTCTTGACGAACTCGTCGACCACCTGCAGCTGCGGGGTGAAGTTGTGGGTGACGTACTCAAGGCCCTGGATCTCGGCCGAGTCGCGGTAGCCCCAGGCGCCGAAGCGCACCCGGTCGGTGAGCGAGGCGTCGGCGGCGATGTTCCTCGAGATGTCGCCCATCAGGTTGCGCACCCGCTCGATGTAGGGGCCCATGCTGCGGGTGGTGTCGATGCACCACACCACGTCAAACTTGATGTCCGCGAGCGCCCCGGCGTGCTGCTCGGAGCTGTCGGTGGCCGCCTGCAGGTAGTCGGTGTTGGTGCGCAGGTCCGAGGCCTTGCGGTCCTTCTCCGCGCTGCTCACCGCCGCCACCTCGAGGAGGCGGGCCTCGCGGCCCTCGAACTCGGTGCCCCTGAAGTCGAGGATCGGCATCAGGGTGAAGTTGGCGGTGTTGTCGACCGCCATCTTGGGCTCCATCGAGATCACCGGGAAGTCCCCGGGCAGCGGCTGGCCCGAGGAGGCCGCCTGGTCAATTGAGGAGTAGATCTTGTCCACCTCGGGGGCGCGGGTGGCGGGATCCATGCCCGCGAGGGTGGAGAGGTAGTCCTCGTCATCGAACATCAGCACCGGGCTGCGCCCGTCCGGGTGGGTGTAGGTGAGGCACATCGCCTGCTTCCACTCAAAGAGGTCGTCGGCCTTGATCCAGCCGGCGATGGCGCCTTGATCATCCGTGCCCACCTCGTACCAGCCGGTGCCGGCGTACAGCTCCTCGCCCTGGGGGCGGGTGTAGACATAGTAGGAGGAGAAGGTGGGGAGGTTGCCCTTGAGCACGCTCGCGCCAGTGCTGTCCGAGTAGAGGCTGGCGCCCGGGCGGGTGAGGATGCGCAGCGGCAGCCCCTCGCTGCCGTCAACGGCGACCGGGGTGCGGCCGGGATCGGCCTGGGCGGGGAGCGGGGCAAGGGCGGTGGCCGTGGCGGCCAGCAGGAGGGCGCAAAGGCGGTGGGCCAGGGGGGTCATGGCAGGTCTCCTTTTTTTATGGTGCGGGGCGGTGCCCCAGTGCGCGGCCATCCCCTGACCAGGGGGTGGGCCCATTGCGCACATTATGCCATTTTTATGGGGATTTTAGGGTCCCGGCCCCGGCCGGGGGGCGGGCCTGAGAGGCCCGTCACAAATGCGCCACCTGCCCGCCCGCAGGGTCCCGCGAAAGGGCGCCGCGCCTTGACGGGGCGCCGTGGATGGTATAGGTTGCGCTGATGGGGCAGGGGCGAGGAATCCCATGGAAGATCTAGAGGTTCAGGTCAAGGAGCTCATCATCGAGGCGCTGAGCCTCGAGGACATGCTGCCCGCGGACATCGACTCCACGGCGCCGCTCTTTGGCGAGGGCCTGGGCCTTGACTCCATCGACGCCCTCGAGCTGGGCGTGGCGCTGCGCGAGCGCTTTGGCATCACCCTGAGGGGCGGTGACGAGGCGATCCGCCGGGGCCTCAGCTCGGTGCGCTCCCTCGTCTCCTACATCAAGTGGTGCCAGTCCGCGGCCTAGGGCCCAAGCAAGGAGCAACCATCATGCTGAACAATGCCACCCCTCCCTGGGAGCTGCTCTGCGCGCCGCGCGACGCCTCCACCCCCCTCGATGAGGCCGGCGAGGTCACCCTGGGGCAGCTGCGCGCCACCGCACAGGCGGTGTGCGATGACCTGCGCTCCCTGGGCGAGGAGCGGCTGGTGCTGCTGGAGATTGCCGATCCGCTGCTCTTTGCCGCGGCGCTCTACGGCACGCTCCTCGCGGGCAAGGTCCCGGTGCTCAAGGGCACCGAGTTTGACTTCCGGCTCAGCGACGGCGCCCACGGCCCGGGCCTGACCCTGAGCGTCTCGCTGAGGAGGGAGGAGGCGGGGCCGCTGCCGGCCCTTGACCCCGCGCAGCGCATCATGCTCCACACCTCAGGGAGCACCGGCATGCCCAAGGGGATCGGCAAGACCCTGGAGGCCTTCTGGCGCGAGTCGGAGATGGCCGGGCAGTACCTGTCGCGCTGGCTGCACGGCGATGAGGCGGTGGCCTCCACCGTGCCGCCCACCCACCTTTTCGGCCTGACCTTCGCCATCTTCTTCCCGCTGCTGCACGGCCTGCCGCTGCGCCGCCGCCGGGTGCTGTTCCCCGAGGATCTGGCCACCCTGGGCGGGGGGCGCCACCTCCTGGTCTCCTCGCCCACCTTCCTCACCCACCTTGGAAGCCCGCATGAGGGCAGCGGGGTGGCGGTGTGCCTGAGCGCGGGCGGGCGCCTGGGGCGGGGGGCGGTGCGCCGCGCCCAGGCCCAGGGCATCGGCGAGCTCATCGACATCCTCGGCAGCACCGAGACCGGGATCATGGCCCACCGCGAGGCCTACCGCGAGGATCAGTGGACCTGGTTTGACGGGGTGACCTTCGATGGGGGGCGCCTGAGATCGGCGCTCATCGAGGATCCTCAGGGCTTCCTGCTCCAGGACGGGGTGCGCCCCACGGGCTGGAGCACCTTTGAGCTGCTCGGCCGCCTCGACCGGGTGGTCAAGGTGGGCGAGATCCGCGTGGATCTTGGGGAGGTGGAGCGGGTGATCCTAAGGCAGCCGGGGGTCACCGACGCCGCCTGCATCTCCGTGGAGCACGGCGACCGCACCATGGTCGGGGCGGTGGTGGTGCTTGAGGAGGGGGTTCCCGAGGGGCGGCAGCAGCGCCTGATGGCCAAGCTGCGCCTCAACGCCGCGCTCAAGGAGATCCTCGAGCCGGCGGCGCTGCCGCGGCTCTACCGCTTCGTGATGGCCATCCCCGCCTCCGAGTCCGGGAAGCGCGACCTCGTGAGCCTGCGCTCGCTGTTCCCATGATGGGGCCCCGCGGCCGGGGCGGCCCGGCGCTGCCCGAGGCGGAGGTCACCATCCGGGTGGCCCTCCATGACACCGACCAGTTGGGGGTGGTGTGGCACGGCAACTACCTTAGGTACTTTGAGCGCGCCCGCGAGGCGCTCATGGACGCCCTCGGCTACGGCTACCCGCAGATGCGCGCGGCCGGCCTGCTCTGGCCGGTGGTGACCGAGGAGTGCAAGTACCTGCGCCCGCTGCGCCTCGGGGATGAGGCCGTGGTGCTGGCGCGCCTTGAGGAGTGGGAGTACCGCATCGCCTGCCGCTACGAAATCCGGCTGCTGCCTGCGGGCGAGCCCTGCACCCGCGGCCGGACCGTGCAGATGGCGGTGGCCAGGGACGATTTCACGGCCCGCCTTGAGCTGGTGCCTGAGCTGTGCGCCGCGGTGGCGGCCTGGCAGCGGGGGCACGGCCCGGGGGACAGGGGGGGCGATGATTAAGATCTGCATCAGCGGCGGGGCCTGCGGCGGCAAGTCGGCGATCATGGGCATGCTGCGCGAGCGGCTGCCCGCGCGCTTTCCCGGGCGGCGCATCTTCACCATCCCCGAGACCGCCACCGAGCTGATGGGCACTGGCATCGACCGCAGCGTGGTCTCCAACCTGAGGATTGAGTCCATCATGTTTGACCTGCAGCTTGAGAAGGAGCGGCAGATCTTCGCGGTGGCGGCCGAGATCCCGGGCAGCCTGGTCTTCCTGGACCGCTGCCTGCTCGACATCATGGCCTACATCGGGAGCGAGGCCTACGGGGAACTGATCCGCTCCCGGGGCTTTGGCGCGGTGGGGGAGATCATCGCGCGCTATGATGCCATCTTGCACCTGGTGTCCTCGGCGCTCGGGGAGGGCTACAACCTCGACAACCCCCAGCGCTTTGAGGATCGGGATGAGGCGCGGGCGCTGGAGGCCAGGACCCTGGCCGCCAACCGCCTGCACCCCTGCCTGAGGGTGGTGGGGAACCGCCCGGACTTTGGGGAGAAGGTCGAGCGGGCCTTCGCCGAGATCGAGGATATCATCGAGGGCGCGGGGGACCGCTGGGCGCGGCCGTAGCGCCGGCCCCGGGGGAGGGGGCGGATGTGGCTTTGCTGAGGACCATCCTGGCGGCGCTGCTGTGCTGCCTGGCCATGCGCTGCATGGCCTATGAGCTGGTGTGGCTCGGGGACATGCACTATGACTCCCGCGTCCTGCACTCGGAGGACTACCTTGCCGAGGAGGAGCACCAGCGGGCGCTGGAGCGCAACCTCTACAGCTGGGACGGGCCGGCGCAGCGCCTGCTCGCCGCCGCGGGCAAGGCGGCGCGGGGCACGGGCTTTGCCTTCCAGGTGGGGGACTTCTCCCAGGGCCACGGCGGCACCCGCGGCCAGTCGCTGCTCATGTTCTCCGGGGCCATCGATGCCATCTCCTCGCACCTGGGGGTGCCCACCCTCTTCACCCCGGGCAACCATGAGTACCGCGGCAAGGGCGCGCGCTCGGCGCTGAGGACCACGCTCCTGCCCCACCTCTCGAGGGCGCTGGGCGCCGGGGTGCCCCTCAAGGGCTACAACTTCTCGATCTCCCACGAGGGGGATGCCTTCATCTTCTGGAACAGCGTGGATCCCGACCTGGCCTGGCTGCAGGGCGCGCTGGCCGACCACCGCGGCGCGCGCCACACCTTCATCGTCACCCATTTCCCCATCCTGCCCATGGCCCCGGTGCGCATTGGCTGGATCCCCTTTGGCGCCCCGGGCCAGGAGATGGAGCGCCAGTCGCTATTAGGGCTGCTGTGCCACCGCAACGCCATCGTACTGTGCGGCCACATCCACGAGCAGGCGGTGCTCGACTACTCTGACGGGCGCGGGCGGGTCACCCAGGTCTCCTCCCTGGCCCTCGTCAGGCCGCACCGTGAGGGCCCCAGCGAGGGTCAGGCCCGCGCCATTCCCTACGCCTCGCTGGGGTCGGTGCGCGCGGCCCTGGGGAAGGGCGGGTTCCTCGGCGCCCTCATTGATGAGTACCTCCCCCATGTCACCGCCTACGAGCGCATCGGCGGCGCGGGCTACAGCGTGCTCAGGGTCAATGGCGAGCAGATCTTCAACGACTTCTACGGCCCCGGGGAGGGCATGTCGCCCGTGTCCCGGCAGCTGCGCTAGGCCCGATGCGGCTGGGCACCACCCTCGCTGAGCAGGCGGCCCCGGACGGCGGCATCGCCCTCGGCCCTGACGAGATCCTCACCCCGGCCGAGATTTTTGCCGCGCTGGCGGCGCATTTCCCCCTGGCGCGCCGCGACCCCCAGGATCCCACGGCGCTGTGGTGCAGCTACCGCGGGCATGACTTTGCGCTCAGGGCCAAGAACGTCACCTACCTAGGGCGGCCCCACGCCCTGGGGCGCAAGCGCATCCAGATCCCGCCCGACCTGCCCCGTTTCTGCGCGCGCGCCCAGGCGCTGGGCGCCACGCCGCTGCTTTTGGGCGTGTACTCCTTTTCAGGCGGCCTGACCTTTGTCTCCTTTGGCCTTGGGACCTACCTCCTGGGGCGGGCCAACAACTCCTCGGCGCACGTGCAGGCCCAGGATCTGGCCGCGGCCCGGGCGGATGGCTACTTCCAGAAGGTGGACGCCCAGGGCAACCTGGTCACCGCCTTTCGGGCCGATCTGGCCCCCCTGTTCCTCGATGAGGAGCTGCGCGCGCCCACGGGCGCCGGCGCGCCGACGGGGCAGGCCCCGGCCCTTTGGGGCGGTGCGGGCGATCCCGTGCCGCTGGGGGGCGCCCTGCCCTGGATCCGCGCCTTCTTCTCGGGCCTTGCGCCGCTGTGGCGGGGGGAGGATTGCTACCGGGAGATGATGGCGGCGGGGTACCGCAACCGCTTCCAGCCCGAGTGGGCGGGGTTCTACCTTGAGTTCCTCTTTGAGCGCTACATCCAAGGGCAGGGCATCTCCCACCTGGTGCGCTACGCCCAGGACAAGGCGGCGGGGGGCATTGACCTTGACCTCATCTTCCCCGTGACTGGCGCCTATGGGGATCTCAAGGCGCACAGCTCAGGCACCGGGGGCATCCAGGGCAATGACCTTGCCACGGTGAGGGGCATCATCGGCGCGGGGGGCCCCGCCTCCCATGTCTACTACCTGGTGCTCGAGCACCTCACCGAGCGGGACAGCGCCCACGGCTATGCGGTGACCAGGTTCTGGAACCTCAGCCAGGGCAAGGCCGATCCCATGAGCTACTCCACCAGGATGAAGGCCCTGGTGCGGCCCCTTAGGATGCACATCCTCGACATCAACCGCGGCAACGCCTGCCACCTGTCCACCTTCAGGCAGGGCCTTAACAGCAACGGCCGCCCCCGCGCGCCCAAGATCATGGTGGACGAGGAGCGCCTCGGACTCTTCACCATCGACCGCCTCGACCTGGGCGCCACCCTCACCTAGGCCGTCCCTGGATCGGCCTTGCACAGCAGCTCGAGCTCCCTCACCACCAGGGCCTGCAGCGGCCCGAGGAACTGGAAGCGCTTCCAGGCGATGAAGGTGGGGGAGCGCAGCGTGGGGCACAGCGGGATGAACCCCAGGGGGCGCCCTGCGGTGTTGACCAGCCCCGAGAGGGTGAGCACCGCGCCCAGGCCCTCCTCGCACAGGAAGGCGGCGTTGGTCACCAGGTTGTACCAGCCGATGATGCAAAGCTCGCCCAGGCCGTATCCCAGCCAGGGCTCGAAGGTGCGGGCGAGGCGCGGCTGGCTGGAGCAGAGCAGGGGGACGCCCCGCAGGTCCTGGGGGCTGAGGGACTCCCTCCTGGCGAGGGGGTCGCCGGTGTTGGCCAGCACCCCCCAGGTGTCATCATGGGGCAGGCGCAGGAACTCGTACTTGCCCAGATCCACGGCGCCGATGTAGACGCCAAAGTCGATGAGCCCGCGGTCCAGATCTGCCGAGACCTGCTCGGCGGCGGCGCTCTGGATGCGGAAGGTGACCCCGGGGTGCAGCTCCCGCAGGGCGCGGATGATGCGCCCCAGCGGCCGCAGCACCTCCGACTCCCCGCAGCCGATCACCACCTGCCCGCGCAGCTCCTCCCCGTATCCTGAGATCTCCACCTGGGCCCGCTCGGCAAGGTCGAGGATCTCCGCGGCCCGGGCGCGCAGCTTGAGGCCGCGTGAGGTGAGCTGCGGCTTGCTGCCGCGATGGCCGCGCACGAACAGCGGCCCGCCCAGCTCATCCTCGAGATCCTTAAGCTGCCGCGACAGGGTGGGCTGGGTGACATGCAGCGCCTGCGCCGCGGCGCTGATGCCCTCCTCGCGGACCATGGCCATGAAATAGCGCAGCACCTTAAGATCCATGCCGGTCTCCCCAAATCTATGCCTAAAAGGTATTAATTAGCATTCAATATAAGTATTTTACATGATATTTCCCGGCAGCTAAGATGCCTGCATCGGGAGGGATGCCCATGGACATGGTCTCAGAATGCCTTGACTGCCTTAAGGCCGCCGGCTGCGGCGAGGGCACGCT
>JAILEI010000176.1 GCA_024688225.1 Succinivibrionaceae bacterium | reverse complement strand
GCCGCAGAGCGCGGCGAGCAGCAGCGCCTTCGCGGCGCTCTGCGGGATGGGCAGCAGCGCCCCCGCCGCCGAGAGCAGTGCCAGCGCCCCGAGGATCCCCCACCCCGGCGGGCGGGCCAGGGTGTCCACCAGGTTCACGTCAAAGCGCACCCCGGCCCGGTAGAGCACCGACTGGCGGTGCTGGTCGTTCCCGGCCTCACCTGCCAACGGCGTCGCCCTCCATCTCACGCTGGTACTTGCCATCCAGCTCCCTGAACAGCAGCTCGGTGCTCGAGCCCTCGCAGGAGGTGCCCAGCACCGTGATCACGATGGCGGCCAGGGAGAAGAGGAAGCTCGGCACCAGGGAGTAGAGCCCCAGGGGCGATCCCGCGGCCTCCCAGATGATCACCGAGGCCGCGCCAACGAACATGCCCACCAGCGCCGCCTTGAGGTTCATGCGCCGCCAGAACAGCGACAAAAGCACCGTGGGGCCGAAGGAGGCGCCGAAGCCCGCCCAGGCGTAGGCGACCAGGCTGAGCACCACCGACTCCGGGTCGAGGGCGATGACATAGGCCACCACCGCGACCAGCAGCAGCATCACGCGCCCCACCCAGATGAGCTCGCGCTGCTGGGCGCCGGGGCGGAACAGGCGGCGGTAGAAGTCCGCGGTCAGGGTCGAGGAGGCCACCAGCAGCTGGCAGGAGAGCGTGCTCATCACCGCCGCGAGGATGGCGGCGAGCAGGATGCCCGCCACCCAGGGGGTGAAGAGGGTCTGCGCCGCCACGATGAAGATCTTCTCGGGGTTGCTGAAGGGGATCTCGGTGTGGTTGTGGATGAAGGCGATGCCAAAGTAGCCGATGAGCACCGCGCCCAGCAGGCAGAGGATCATCCAGGTGATGGAGACCCGCCGCGAGAAGGCCATGCCGCTCACCGAGGAGGCGGCCATGAAGCGCACCAGGATGTGCGGCTGCCCCATGTAGCCAAGGCCCCAGCCGGCGCAGGAGATGATGGTGATCGCCACCGCCCAGGCGCTCGAGCCGCTGAAGAGGTTGGTGAGCTCGGGGTTGACCGAGGCGATGTAGGCGTTGGCCGCGTCCATCCCCCCCACGTCGATGATCATGAAGATCGGGGCGAGGAAGAGCGCGAAGAGCATCAGCGTGGCCTGCATGGTGTCGGTCCAGCTGACCGCGAGGAAGCCGCCGATGAAGACGTAGAAGATGGTCGAGGCCGCGCCGATGAGCAGGGCGTTGGAGTAGTCCATGGAGAAGGTCTGCTCAAAGAGGCGCGCCGCCGAGACCATGCCCGAGGCGCAGTAGACCACGAAGAAGATCAGGATGATGATCGCCGCCAGCACCGCGGAGATGCGCCGCCGGTCGCAAAAGCGCGCCGCGAGGTAGTCGGGCAGGGTCAGGGAGTCCGAGGCGTTGGCGGTGAAGGAGCGCAGCCGCGCCGCCACGAAGCGGAAGTTGCACCACTGGCCGATGGTGAGGCCGATGGCAATCCACGCCTCGCACAGGCCGCCGACATAGAGCGCGCCGGGAAGGCCCATCAGCAGCCAGCCGGACATGTCAGAGGCGCCGGCGGAGAGGCCGGTCACGACCCGCCCGAGGCGGCGCCCGCCAAGCACGTAGTCGCTCAGCGAGGTGGTCATGCGCGCGGCGACAATGCCGATGACTAGGATCGCCAGGATATAGACAATGAATGTTGTTGTGGTGGTGTACATGTCATGCTCCCGTGATAAAGGCGAGCAATTGTACCAAAAAAAGCGCCGCCCGCCCTACGGGGCGGCGCCTCAGGAGCCGCGGTAGGCCGAGATGCCCCGCGACCCCCGGCGCGCCTTGAGGATCAGGGCGCGGGTCTGCTCCCTGACCTCCTCAAGGCGCCCCACCTCACGCTCATAGTGGGCGATGAGCTCCTGCACCGCGGCAACGGCCGGGCTGCCCACGGCCTCCCCCGCGGCGGCGTGGCAGAGCATGCGCACCAGGTTCTGGCGGCGCCCCTCAAGCTCGCGGACCGCCTCCTGGTCGGAGGCGTCCAGGGCGATCCCAATTTCCTGCTCCACCCGGTCGATGGCGGCCAGGAGATCCGGCAGCTGCATTTCCACCCCCTAGATCCCCTCGAGGAGATCCGCAAAGCCGTCGGAGAGCACTGGCAGCCGCCACTCGCCCTTGGGCGAGGCGCCCTGGGGGTCGATGTGGAAGGCCGGGCACTGCTTCTCGCGCTTCCACTGGCTGCGCGCGTGCAGGGTGAAGTAGCGGCGCACGAACTCCCGCAGCCGCGCCTCGCCGAGGTCGCGGAAGCGCGGCTCGCCAAGCAGCTGCGCGAGGATCTCGCGGGGCACCAGGCGGTCGCGCTGGGTGAGATCCTTGATGTGGTCGAGCAGCTCGTAGGGCATGAGGTCGGCCTCGTCGGTCTGGGTGCCGCCCGGGCGCAGCTCGGCGGTGGGCTGCTGGGCGCAGACCTTCAGGAGCCCGGGCAGGGCGAGGCGCCAGCTGCCGATGCCCATCCCCCGCTCCGCGAGGTGGCGGTTGACCCGGCGCACCACGCTCTTCTTGATCCCGCCGATGGGCGCGAGCCCGCCCGCGGTGTCGCCGTCCATGGTGCAGTAGCCCACGCTCGCCTCGGAGAGGTTGGAGGTCTCAAGCAGCAGCTTGCCCTCGCGGTTGGCCACCATCCAGATCCCCGGCAGCCGCGCGCGCGCCTGGATGTTCTGCAGGGTGATGTCGTCATGCTCCCAGGTGAGCGGGTGCCCAGGGTCGAGGGAGTTGGCGAGGGCGGTGTAGCCCTCCACCAGCGGCGCGATGGACCACTCGTGGTGGCTTGACCCGAGGTCCGCGGCCAGCGCCGCGGCCGCCTCGCGGGTCACGCTGCCCGAGGAGGCGCTGGCCTGGTAAACAGTGGTCAGGAGGCGGGGCATCACCTCGTCATGGAGGTAGGCGGCCACGTCGGCGCCCCCCTCCGGCAGCTCCACGCCGCAGCGCGAGGCCAGCAGCGCGCGGTAGGCGCCAGGGCCCAGCTCCTCGAGCGCCAG
>JAILEI010000107.1 GCA_024688225.1 Succinivibrionaceae bacterium | reverse complement strand
CCCCCGCCGCCGCTTGCGCCGCAGGGGACGCCGGCTGAGGGACGGTACCCGCCGCCGCCCCCGCCGCTTGCCGGGATCCTGCCCAGTGCCGCAGGCGTGGCGAACCGGAGTCTTGTATGATCAGCAGTAAAATTGCGTGCCTGTGCGCCGCGCTGGCCCTGTCGCTGTCTCCCTGCCTTGCGGACGATGACCTGCCGCCGTTCTTTGGCAGCGATGACGACAGCCTGCCCGCCAATGCCCAGGGGACCTCGCAGGGCAGCCCCCTCCCGCCGCAGCCGCAACCCCAGCCACAGCCCCAGCAAGGGCAGCAAGGCAGCATCCTCGACGGCACCTGGCAGGCCGCCAAGGGCCAGTACAGCCTCATCCTGGTGTTCCGCCAGAACCAGATCACCGTCAACCGCAACGGGCAGATCATGCAGGGCACCTTCCAGCAGGCTGGCAACCAGCTCCACATCACCCTGGGACCTAGCGGGCAGCGCCTTACCTGGCAGTTCATGGCCACTGGCAACTACCTGATCCTCAACCCGGGCAACATCGTGCTCTCGAGGGTCCCGGGCGCAACGGGCGGGCAGGCCGCCCCCGGCCAGTACCCGGGGTCGCCAGCCAGCCCAGGCTCTGGCCAGGGGCCGGCGCCAGCCTTCGTCCAGCTGTCCGGGACCTGGGAAAGCTCGTTCCAGGGCAAGAAGATTGCCTTCGGCTTCGAGGGCAACCGCTATGCCGTGTACCTCATGGGCAGGAAGGCCGAGACCGGGACCTACACCTACAACGCGCAAAACGGGGAGTTCAGGTACCAGGTCTTGACCGGCCCCAGCCAGGGCAAGAACGGGGTCAACCGCGTCCTGATCAACGGCAACCAGATGCAAGTCACCTACTTGCCTGATAATGTCAGCCTGATTTTCAAGCGGGTGAGGTAACGGCCCGCGACGCCTTTTCATGAGGAGACAAATGATGCCAACCAAGTTGCTGGCGGCCGCCATGGGCCTCTGGATCGCCGCCACCGCCCACCCCGCGCTTGCCACGGGACAGGGCGGCATCGCTGATGATCATGCCACGGGCGTGGACGTCAGGGAACTGTACCAGGTGGACAAGGGGCTGCTGCCCGGCGAGGCCGGGGATCCCTCCTTCCCCAAGTCGTTTGGTGTTCCCGGGGACAGCTCCGATCCCTTTGCCATCCTGTTTGACCAGGGCGGCAACGGCGGGTACGGCGGAGACAGCGCCCCTGGTGCCGTGCCCCTTGGAGACCTGGCGGGGGTCTGGCGGGGCAGCAACAACCAGAACGGCTACGTGCTGGAGGCGGGCTTTACCCCCAGCCTTTTTGTGCAGACCAACATGTGGGTGCCCAACTATGAGTACAACCCGGTGGTGCTGGTGGGCCGCTACCAGCTAAGCGGCACCACGATCACCTGTGACATGGTGCTCCAGCGGATGCAGCACGGCCCGCACTACAACGCGACCTTTGAGCTGCGCCCCACCGCCGGGGGGCTGACCCTGGTGGACGTGCCCAACCAGATCACCCTCACCAAAATTCGCGGGCTCAGGCAGTAGCCCTTCCCTCCTTCCCGCCCCATGGCGCGGCACAAAAAAAACGGCGGCCCGAGGGCCGCCGCATGACAGTGCTTGGTATTGCTTACTTGCCGGCGCGGGCCTTGCAGTGCTCAACCCACTTCTTGGCATCGGGGATGATGGTGGAGAACCAGTCGTAGTAGGCAACCATCTTGTCGTCGATCGCCTTCTTCATCTCCGGGGTCATCTCATGGATCTTGATGCCCTTGTCCTGCAGGGCCTTCTTGGAGGCCTCGTCATCCTTCTGGGAGAGCTCCCAGTTGTACTCGATGGTCTTCTTGGCCCACTTGTCCACCAGCGCCTTCAGGTTGTCCGGCAGCTTGTTGTAGAACTTGCCGTTGATGAGCAGCGGGGAGATCGCGAACATGTGGCGGGTCTCGAGGATGTCGCTCTGGACCTCATAGAAGCCGGAGGCGAGGATGGTCGAGTAGGGGTTCTCCTGGCCGTCGATCATGTGGGTCTCAAGGGCGTTGTAGACCTCGGAGAGCGGCATCATGACGTTGTTGGAGCCCAGGGCCTCGAAGAGGTGGACGTGGATCTCGTTGTCAGGGATGCGCAGCTTGAGCTTGCCGAAGTCCTCGAGGGAGGTGATGGGGCGGTTCGCGGAAACCTCGCGGAAGCCGTTGACCATGTAGCCGAGGATCTTCACGCCGGTGTTCTTCTCATAGTTGCCGGACATGATCTTCTGGCCTTCCTCGTCATAGACGGCGCGGGCCTGGTCCCAGCTGCTGATGAGGTAGGGGGCGTCAGAGAGGCCGATGTTGGGCTCGTCCTTCTTGATCTGCGAGCCGGTCACCGCCATCTGCACGGTGCCGCGCTTGATCTGGTCGACGATCACCGCCTCAGGGCCAAGCTGGTTGTTGGGGAACTGCTTGACCTTGATCTCGCCGTTGGACTCCTTCTCGAGGTTCTCGGCGAAGTACTGCAGGCTCTTGGTCACCGGGTGGGTGTCACCGGCATAGTGGCCGATGCGGATGTTGTAGGCGGCGTTGGCGGCATTGGCGCAGCACAGGCCGGCGACGGCGACCGCGATGGCGGTGAGGGCAATTTTCTTGTTCATGTTATGACTCCTAGTTAAACAAGATTGGTTTGGGGTTTTAGTTTCCTGCCATCCATTCCGCCGGGGCGGTGAGGATTGCCGGGAAGAAGATGCACAGCGCGAGGTAGCTCATCTCGGCGATGAGGAACGGGAACACGCCAGCGACCAGCTTGGTGATGGGCATCTTGGCCACCGAGCAGCCGACGAAGAGCACCGAGCCCATGGGCGGGGTGAGCAGGCCGATCGAGAGGTTGAGCACCATCAGCAGGGCGAAGTAGTAGGGATCGATGCCGGCGGCGTTGACCAGCGGGTAGAACACCGGGGCGAAGATCAGTATGATCGGGGTGATGTCCATGACCATGCCGAGGCCGACCAGCACCACGTTGAGGATGATGAGCAGCAGGAAGGGCTTCTCAACCAGCGGCTCGAGCAGGCCGACGATCTGGTCGGGGACCTGGGCCATGGTGATCAGCCAGCCGATGGTGTAGGCGGTGCTCACCAGGAACATCACCACCGCGGAGGTGCGCACGGCGTTGAAGAAGATGCGCGGGCACTCCTTGAGCTTGAGCTCGCGGTGGATGAAGAAGGCGACCACGAAGGCATAGACCGCGGCCACGGCGCCACCCTCGGTGGGGGTGAAGATGCCGAAGCGGATGCCGACGATGATGATGATCGGGAGCATCAGGGCCGGGATGGCGCTGAAGAAGGTGCGCAGCGCCTCAGGGCCGGTGATCACCACGCGGTCGTTGTACTTGTCGCGCTTGACCACGAAGTACCACACCAGCATCAGGATGAGGCCCAGGCAGATGCCGGGGGCGATGCCCATGATGAAGAGGCGGCCGATGGAGAGGTTCACGGTCACGCCGAGGATGATGAGCGGGATCGACGGCGGGATGATCGGGGCGGTCAGCGCGCTGGCGCAGATGAGGCCGGTGGAGCGGGGCTTGTTGTAGCCGCACTTGACCATCATCGGGATGAGCACCGCGCCCAGGGCGGCGACGTCGGCGATGGCGGCGCCGGAGAGGCCGGCGAAGAGCATGGAGGCCAGGATGGCCACGTAGCCCATGCCGCCGTTGAAGCGCCCGACCAGGACCTGGCCGAAGGAGATGAGGCGGTTGGAGATGCCGCCCTCCTTCATGATCTCGCCGGCGAGCATGAAGAACGGCACCGCGGTGAGGATGAAGGAGTCTGCGCCCTGCAGCATCTGCTGGGCGAGGAGGAGCGGATCCCAGAGGTCAATGACATAGAACATGATCGCCGCGCACAGCATGAGCACGATGGCGACCGGGATGCCGGTGATGAGCAGCGCGAACAGCGAGCCGATGAAGATGAAGATTTCCATTTACTTGGCCCCCTCGTCCTTGTCCATGCTCTCAATGGCCTTCTGCACATCCTCGTCCACGAGGCGGGGCGGGAACTCCTCGCCGCTGCGCAGCGCCTTGATGCCCAGCACAAAGTCGCGGAGCAGGAAGGCGAACAGGCCCACGGCGCCGAAGATCATCACCGAGATGATGACGCGGAAGGGCAGGCCGGTGACCTGGCCGGTCGAGGTCTCGCTCTCGCCGTAGTACATGATGGCGCCATCGATGAGCACCCAGACAACCCACATCGCCGCCGCGTAGCCGAGCACGTAGACCAGGGTGCGGATCTTCTGCGGGAGGAAGTCAGTGAGGATGGTCACGCTGATGTGGCCGCGCTCGCAGGCCACATGGGCGATGCCCAGGAAGGTGAGGTAGATGAAGAGGTAGCGCAGCACCTCCTCGGTGGCGATGAAGCCTGAGTGCATGAAGTAACGCATCCCGGCGTTGAAGAACACGATCAGCACCATCACCGTGAGGATGATGACGCAGACCATGCGGTAGCAGCGCCCGAAGACGTCGAAGAACTTGTCCATGGCTCCTCCTTGTATGAAAGCCTACGTTAATGATAAGCAAAACTTGTACATCAGTTTGCGATCCAGTTAACACTTTTTGAATTTTTTCTGCGTTTTTTTAATATGATCAGTAAAATTAAGTACTAACTGATGTACAAGTATACTGACATTTTAGTAAGGCCAGTTCCCCTCCCTGCCCGTAGGGCGGGGGCAAGCACCATAAGGAAAGAGACATGAAGCACAAGCTCCTGCCCCGCCTGAAGCTGAGCGCGGACCGCAACCTCAGCGCCCAGATCTACGATTTTCTCCGCGAGATGATCATCACCATGGAGGTCCTGCCCGGGGCCCCCTTGTCGGAGAACGATCTCGCCGCCCACTTCGGGGTCTCGCGCCACCCGGTGCGCGAGGCGCTGGGGCGGCTGGGCATCTCCGGGCTCATCGAGGTGCGCCCGCAGCGCGGCAGCTTCGTCACCAAGATCTCGATGTCCAACCTCAGCGACATCTGCTTTGTGCGCAGCAGCATCGAGCTCAACGCGCTGCGCCGCGGCCTGTCCGATCCCACCAGCGCCGCCACCAAGGGGGCGATCGCGGCCATGCGCCGCTGCCTCGAGCGGCAGCGGAAGCTCGGCAACGATGACGCCACGCGCTTCCTGCGCCTCGACGACTCCTTCCATGAGGCCCTGTGCTCGATGTCTGGCACCGCCTATGCCTGGCAGTGCGTGCAGCAGGTCAAGGCCAACATGGACCGCATCCGCTTCCTCTCCATTGGCAAGCACTCCAGCGTGACCGGCCTCGTGGCCTGCCATGAGCGGATCATGGAGGCGGTTGAGGGTGGGGATCTCGGCAAGGTGATAGAGGTCATCGAGCCCCACCACTATGAGATTGTGCGCACCTCGCAGGCCATCCACGAGGAAAGCGCGGAGTGGTTCGTGGGCGAGGGCGACGCCTAGGGGCAAGGGTGGGCCTTGATGGGGCAGGGCTGCTGCCTGGCGGGCAGCCCTTGGATCGCCTATGGGAAGATCTGCAGGGGGGGCAGGTGCGGGATCAGCAGGCGCGGGGCGGGGATGCCCCTGGCCAATGCCTGCTGCCTGGGGGGCAGCGACTTGCTGCCCATCCTCTTTGGGGTGCGGCCGCGCCCCGCCACCCCGGGCCCTAGGTGGCGAGGCAGAGGCGGGCGAGGTTGCCTATCCTCAGCACCAGGTCGGGCGGCAGGCGCCCCAGCGTCTCATACTGGCGCATCCTCAGGTCCACGGACTGCAGCTGCTCAATGAGCGCCATGCCCGAGACCCCGGGGACGCCCTGCAGCGGCACGTGCAGCGGGAACCCATCCTGCCCGCTCACCACCGGGCAGCACAGGCACAGCCCAGTGCGCTCGGTGAAGGTGTCCGCGCTCACCACCACCGCCAGGGCCTGGTGGGGGCGCCTAATCCTGATGACCATGCCCTGCATGCCTTGGCGCTCCTCGCTCACAGCCTAATCTCCCCCTGGGGATCGCGCTGGCCCTTGTAGTGGGCGAAGCACTCCTCGAGGCTGCCGGGCAGGGGCGGGGCGATCCGCTTGACGGTTAGCACCCCGCCTGAGGCATGGAGCTCCACCTGCGAGCCCGGCTCCCAGCCCAGGGTGTCGAGGATGGAGCGGGGGATCCTCAGCCCCTGGCTGTTGCCCCACGCCTTGATGGCGGTGGTGTGAGACGTAATCATCATTCCTTCCCTTCCTCCTTGCCGGATGCGGTGGCGGCCACCTTCCTCATGATTTGGCGCTGCCCCTCGCGGGAGGCCTCAATCCCGGCCTGCATCGCCTCCGCCAGGGCGGCGCGGCGCAGCTGCATCACCAAGGCGGCGGCGAGCAGCAGCAGCCCTGAGCAGGCAAAGGGCGCGTTCAGGGGGAGCAGCGAGGCGAGCGCTCCCGCCACCAGCGGCCCGATGGCGTTGCCCACCTGCTGGAAGGAGAACAGCACCCCGAGCGCCGATCCGCGGGTGGCCGCGGGGGTCATGGCGATGAGCATGGCGTTGGCGCTGGGGAAAATCCCGGCGAAGCCCAGGCCACAGGCAAACTGCAGCGCCGCGAAGATCCACAGCCCCATGGGCAGCGACTGGCCCAGGATGATGGCGCCCGCCACCGCGAGGGAGGCGGTGAGGGTGCGGTGGAAGCCCAGGCGCTGCCCGAAGCGCCCCCAGAAGGGGGCGGCGAGGGCGCCCGCCAGGGCGCCCAGCGAGAAGACCATCCCGGAGAGCAGCGAGGCGTTGCCCCCGGGCGGGGCGAGCTCGATGACGTACAGGGGGATGATGGGCTGCAGCAGCGTCACCACCATGGCCGCGAGGCTCGAGCAGAGCATCAGGGTGAGCAGGGGGCGGTTGGAGAGCAGCGGGTGGCGCGGGGCGCCGCTGGGGGCGGGCACGCGGGGCGCGCGCGGGGGCTCGCGGATGAGGAACAGCACCAGCAGCGTGATGATGGTGAGGCTGGCGCTGGCGGCGAAGAAGGCGGCGCGCATCGAGATGAGCCCCGCGAGCAGGCCGCCGATGGCGGGGCCGAGGATGGCCCCGGTGATGTTGGCGCTTTGCATCACCCCCATGGAGATGCCCACCTTGTCCCGGGGGGCGCAGGCGGACATCAGCGCCAGCGAGGCCGGCCACACCCCGGAGGCGATGCCCTGCAGCACCCGCACCATGAACAGCTGCAGCGGGGTGGTGACCAGCCCGCCCAAAAGGTAGGTGAGCGCGAGGAGCAGCGAGGAGCGCAGGATCATCACCTTGCGCCCGCGGGTGTCGGAGAAGCGGCCCCACAGGGGGGCCATGGCGGCGGAGATGGCGAAGCTCACCGAGAAGATGGCGCCCGACCACAGTCCCACGTCCTCACGCGGGACCGCGAGCTCCTCCATCAGGTAGAGGGGCAGGAAGGGGACAATCATGGTGTAGCCGGTCGAGGACAGGGCGGCGGTGGCGGTGAGGATGGCCAGCACCGCCTTCCAGCCCATGGGGGACTCCGGGCCGGCCTTGCGGCTCATGGCTTGCGCTGGCTGGCCTGGGGCGGGCGGGGCGGGGTGCGGCGCTTCTTGCGGACCTTCTTGCGGGGCGGGTCGGCAAAGACCGAGGCCACCTTGTTGATCACGCTCTGCCCCTGGCGCTTGAGCTCGTCATTGATGATGGGGGTGTCGAGCCCCAGCTCCTTGGCCATCTCGTTGGCCTTGAGCCCCGAGCCCATGACCTTCTCGATGCTGGGATCGGCATTCTTCTTGGCCTTGGCCTCGGCAATGCGCTTCTTGAGCATGCGCTGGCGGTTGCTTTGCTGCAGGGCCTTGCCCAGGATCACCATGCCGGTGAGCAGGAGCAGCACCCCCACGGATCCCACCAGCAGATCCATCTTGCTGTTCACGAGCAGGCGCGGGGCAACCAGCAGCCCGGCGCAGAGCAAAACCAGCCCAATGAAGGTCTTCAGCATGTTTGGTCCCAAGCGCAATAAGTCCCCGCCCGGAAGCGGGATCCAGAATGGCGCGATTCTATCACAAAAAATGATCTCAAGCCCCCCGCGCGGCGATTGTTGTTCCATCCCGCGTCACGCTGCCTGCCCCAAAATGGGGACGGTGTGCATTCGGGGCAGGATTTATGGGAAGATATCCAAAAAGGGGGGAATTGGTTTATGCGAAATGCCATCCTGAGGCAGGTGTCCCTCAAGGGCGGGCTGAAAATGCCGCGGCTGGGCCTGGGCACCTGGACCCTGGGGGAGCGCCGCTGGCGGCGCCCTGCGGAGCTGCGGGCGCTGCGCGCGGGCCTTGAGCGTGGGGTGCGGCTCTTTGACACCGCCGAGATGTACGGCGATGGCGCGGCCGAGGATCTGCTCGGGGAGGCGCTTTGCGGGGTGGACCGCGACTCGCTGTTCCTGGTCTCCAAGGTGCTGCCCTCCTCGATGGCGCAGGGGCACACCAGGAAGAGCCTCGAGGCCACGCTTGGGCGCCTGCGCACCAGTTACCTCGACCTTTACCTCTACCACTGGATTGGTGAGACGCCCTTCCCCGAGGTGGCGGAAACCATGGAGTCGCTGGTGGCGGCGGGCCTGATCCGCGCCTGGGGGGTGTCGAACTTTGACGTGAGGGATCTCGGGGAAATGCTCTCCTGCGGGGCCGGGGTGGACTGCGCGGTGAACCAGGTGCTTTACCACCTGGGCTCAAGGGGGATTGAGCACTCGCTGCTGCCCCTCATGAAGTCGCGGGGGGTGGTGCCGATGGCCTACTCTCCGCTGGCCCAGGCCGGGGCGCTCAGGCGCGGGCTGCCCGGCTCGGGGGTGGTGCGGGAGGTGGCGTCCCGCCATGGCATCAGCCCGATGCAGGTGCTGCTGGCCTTCGTGCTCGCGCGCCCGGGGATGGTGGCCATCCCCCGCAGCAGCTCGGAGGCGCATGTCCTTGAGATCGTGGCGGCAGGCCAGGTGGACCTGGGGGCGGAGGATCTCGCGCTGCTCAAGGGGGCCTTCCCCGCGCCCAGCTGCAAGGAGCCGCTCGAGGTTTGCTAGCGGGCAGTCCCAGCATGGGGAGGGGGCGGCCTTGGGCCGCCCTTTTTCATGGGCGGCGCTCAGTGGCGCAGGCGCATGCCCACGCGCACCAGCCGCAGGCAGCGCGCGGCGGCGTCCTCGAGGTGGCGCTCGGCGTCGCGCATGCAGTCCTCGAGGCTGCAGGGGGCGGCCACCGCGCCCATGAGGGCGTCGATGCCGAGATCGTGGAGGTCGTCGGCGTCCTCGCTGATGCCGCCCGAGAGGCAGATCACCGGGATGCCCTGCCGCGCGGCGCGCGCGGCGATGCCGGCGGGCGCCTTGCCCTGGGCGGTCTGGCTGTCGGTGAAGCCCTCGCCGGTGATGATGAGGTCGGCGCCGCGGATGATTTCCTCAAAGCCGATGGCGTCGAGCACCAGGCCGATGCCGGGGCGCATCATGCCGTGGGTGAAGAGCATGAGGCCGGCCCCGAGGCCGCCCGCCGCC
>JAILEI010000045.1 GCA_024688225.1 Succinivibrionaceae bacterium | reverse complement strand
CCCTTGGCGACCACGATGGGCGCCGTCTCGCCCTCGGGATCGTAGGCAATGGCCGCGGCGTAGTGGGTCGGGTTGGTCACCACCACATCCGCCTGCGGGACCTTGGCCATCATGCGCGACATGGCCATCTCCATCTGCTTGCGCTTGATGCGGCCCTTAATCTCAGGCGAGCCCTCAGTCTGCTTGAACTCGTCCTTGACCTCCTGCTTGGTCATCTTGAGTTGCTCGATGTAATGCCACTTCTGCCAGGGCACGTCCATCAGCACAATGGGGATCATCCCACAGACAATGATGAGCATGAAGAAAAACAGGTCACTGATGGCCTGGCCGATGGCGGCACGGGACTCAATGTAGGAGAGGCGCAACAACTCCATGGCGCGGCCGGAGAGCATCAGGTAGCAGACACTGCCAATAATGGCAATCTTGAAAACGCTTTTAACCAGTTCCACCAATGAGTTAAGGCTGAAAATGCGCTTGATGCCACTTAGGGGGTTCAGTTTGCTGAACTTGGGCTGCATGGCCTCTGTGGAGAAGTTGTAGCCGCCAATGGCAATGTTGCCGTAGATGCCGCAGGCAAGCACCACCGCGGTGATCCCCAGCAGGGAGGGCAGGATCTCCAGCAAGTCGCGGATGAAAAGGCGCCCCATTTCCTCGGGGGTGAAGATTTCGTCGCGGGAGAGGCTGAAGCTGTTGAGCATCACCCGCTCCATCCCGCCGCCGAGGAAGGAGGAGAAGATCCACAAGGACAGTACCCCGGACAGCAGCACCGCCAGGGTGGAGAGTTCGCGCGAGCGCGGCAACTGCCCGCGGCGGCGCGCGTCGCCCAGGCGTTTTTCTGTAGGTTGCTCTGACTTCTCGCCAGAGTCGCTGTCGGCCATGCTAGCTTAGATCCTCGGCCCGGGCGCCATTGCGCTCCAGCCAGTCACGCCGGTCAGAGGCACGCTTCTTCGAGAGCAGGAGATCCATGAGTTCCATGGTGGACTCATCGCCCTCCGCGCCCAGGGTCAGTTGCATCAGGCGCCTTGACTTGGGATCCATGGTGGTCTCCCCCAGTTGCTCCGGGTTCATCTCCCCCAGGCCCTTGAAGCGCTGGATCCTGATGCTGTCCTTGCGATGGCCGCGCCGCACCAGATCCCGGCGCTTGCGCTCGAGTTCCTCGTCATCGAGGGCATAGTCCTTGACCTTGCCGCAGTCGAGACGGTACAGGGGCGGGCAGGCCACAAAGACATGGCCCGCGCGCACCAGGCTGGGAAAATGCCTGACAAAGAGGGCGCACAGCAGGGTGCCGATGTGCAGGCCATCCACGTCGGCATCAGCGAGAATGCAGATCTTGTGGTAGCGCAGGCCCTCAAGATCCTCGCGATCAGGCTCTAGGCCGATGGCCACCGAAATGGCCTTAATCTCCTCGGAGGTAAGCGCCTTGGGACCTGAGATCTCCCAGGTGTTCAGGATTTTTCCCCGCAAGGGGAGGATAGCCTGGTAGGAGGAGTCGCGAGCCTGGCGGGCACTGCCGCCTGCCGAGTCCCCCTCCACGATGAACAGCTCCCCGCGGGCGGGATCGGTTGAGGAGCAGTCAGTGAGTTTGCCAGGCAGGGCAGGCCCCCGGCCCACCTTCTTGCGGCTGACCTTCTTCGCTGAGCTCTCCCGCTCCTTGGCAGACTCAATGATCACCCCCGCCAGGGCCTTGCCCGCCGCCACATCCGAGTTCAAAAAGAGCGAGAAGCGATCACGAACCGCCCCCTCAACCAAGGAGGCAACCTCACGGTTGCTAAGCTTGCCCTTGGTCTGCCCCGCAAACTGGGGATCGCGGATCATAAGCGCCAGCACATGGGAGCAGCGCCCCCACACGTCCTCGGGGGTGAGGCGCAGATCCCTGGGCAGCAAGTTGTGGATTTCACAGAACTCACGGATGGCAAGCAACAGACCCGTGCGCAGGCCATTGACATGGGTGCCGCCATCCGGGGTGGGAATGAGGTTTACATAGGACTCATGCAAGCCTTGGTCGCCGCGCCCCTCAAGCTCCCAGGCCACGGCAAAGGACAGCTCAAAGTCCTCCCCCTCCACCTGGCACTCAAACGGCCTTGGGGGCTCGGTGGCCCGCCCTGCGCAGGCATCACCCAGGTAGGAACCCAGTCCGCCGCCGTATGACCAGCGCTCACTGCTGCCATCGAGCTCATTGCAAAAGGCGACCGTAAGTCCCTCGCACAACAGGGCCTTGGCCTTGAGGTCATGGCGCAGGAGCTCAGGGTTGAACAGATCCTCATCAAAGTACCGCCCATCCGGCCAAAAGCGCACGGTGGTGCCAAACTCAGCGCGCGGGCAGGTCCCCTCATCCCGCAGTCCCTCAACCTTCTCACCTTGCTCATAGGCAATGTAGTAGCGGTGCCCATCCCGGCGCACCCGGGCCTCAAGCCGCGAGGAGAGGGCATTGACCACGCTCACCCCCACCCCATGCAAGCCGCCGGAGAAGCGGTAGCTGTCGCCTGAGAACTTGCCGCCAGCGTGGAGCCGCGTCAGGATCAGCTCAATGGCCGGGACCTTCTCCACAGGGTGGGGATCGACCGGCATGCCCCGGCCATCATCGGTTACCTCGATGGAGTTGTCAGCGTGCAGGGTTACGGTTATAAGGTGGGCAAAACCCGCCAGGGCCTCATCGACACTGTTGTCGATGACCTCCATGGCCAGGTGGTTGGGATTCTGGGTGTCGGTGTACATGCCGGGGCGGCGGCGCACCGGCTCAAGGCCCTCCAGCACCTCAATGGAGGATCCATCATAGACTTCTTGATCAGTCACAGGTGATCCTCCGCATCACCCCCAGGCGTGGGGGCAAGGTCAATGCACCAGGCGCGCCACCGCCTCTGAAGGCTTAAGGCCATTGTGCAGTTCCTCAACCGCCCTCGCCACCGTGTCGGAGAGCTTGTTGCTGTCAAACTTGGCAACACAGGCATTGGCGCCTGAGCGGTGCAGCATGCTCTCGTTGAACACGCCAGAGAGTGAGGTGTGGAGAATGACGTAGACATCCTTGAGCATGGGATCCTTGCGCAAGGCGGCACTCAGTGAGTACCCGTCCAGTTGCGGCATCTCCACGTCGGAGATGATGAGCTCAATCTCATCAAGCTTGCCCTTGGACTCGTAGTCCTTGACAATGTTGAGCACCTCCATGCCATTGCTCGCGGTGATCACGTCAATGCCGAGGCTGCGGATGCAGTCACTGGTCTGCTTGATGGCAACCGTGGAGTCATCCGCCACAATGACCTTGGAGTTGGGGGTCTTGAGCATGCTGCGGATATGATCCTTGAACTCCTGGCTCTTGTTGTCGATGATTTCATCGTAAGGGGTGATCTCGGCGAAAATCTTCTCCACGTCAATGATTTCCACCAACTCGTCCTGGTACTCAGTGACTGCGGTAAGGTAGGCCTTGCTGCTCAGGCCACTGGGCGGGGTCATGATCTTGTCCCAGCCGTAGTCCACAATGCGCTCCACCTTGGAGACAATGAAACCCTGGATGGAGTTGTTGTACTCCGACATCACCAGGAGGTTCTTGCTGTAGTCCACCGTCTGGGGACCGCTCATGGCAAGGCTAAGGTCGATGACCGAGACCGTGTAACCGCGGTTCTTGAGAATGCCGATCACCGACTTGTGCAACTTGGGGATCTTGGTGAGGCGGGGACAAGGCAAAATCTCGAGGATCTTGAACACGTTCATCCCATAGAGCTGCCGGCGGTTGGGAAGGCGGAACAGCAGCATTTCCATGCGGTTCTGACCCACCATGCCGGTGCGTCTTTCAATGTTCTCAATCAAGCCTTCCACGGCACTCTCCTTGCGTTGCAATCCCTAACGCTGGCGACCTGCGCCACCCATGCCAACTTTCATGATAACCGATTTTGGCGGCAGGTGGAGACGGTTTTATGCTTTTTTAAGCAAATACAGCAGGTTCCCTACCATCCCCTAGTCCTGGGCCGGGCGATAGACCTTGATGTTGTGATGCCCCTCACCCTTAAGCTGCATGGCCATGGTCTCGCTCATCACCCCCTGCGCACAGTAAAGGGCATAGACGCGATCCCGGCGCAGCTTGCCAAACTCCCGCCCCAGGCGGTAAAAGGGGATCTTGAGAATTTCATGGCCAGGATCTGCAAGCGGGTCACGTGACTCCTCGTCAGGCACCCGCACATCGATGACCACCTCGCCAGGGTGAAGGGCAGACACCGTCTCCACCTCCGCCTTTAGCCCTTCCACAAAGGCGGGGGTCTCCCGAATGTCCAGGGCCCGGGCCGCGTGCACGGCCCGTCCCACCAGGTCAGGGTCGAGTTTGGCCTCCTCGGTTTCCACAAAGTCACGCCCGGGGCAGACATTGGGGTGATCCGAAACCACCCCACAGTACTCGGGCATGCGCTCTGAGAAACTGGCCGTGCCCAAACGCACCGCCTCGTCAACAATCTGCTGCTTGTCAAGGCAAATGAGGGGTCGCATCACCATGAGTTCCGAGGCACTGTCGATATGGGAGAGGTTTCTTAAGGTCTGGCTTGAGACCTGGCCCAGGCTCTCCCCAGTCACCAGCGCCTCACAGCGCAGCCTCAATCCGATCATGGAGGCAACGCGCACCAAAAGGCGCTTGAGCACCACACCCCGCACCCCATGGTGAACCCGCTCGAGGATCTGCCCCATGGCCTCCTCAAAGGGCACAGTCACAAAACGTACCCGGTGCGATGAGGCATAGCGCTCCCAGAGGTAATGGCACTCCTCCATAACCCCAATCTCATGCGCCACCCCTCCCATGCTGAAGAAGACAAAATTAACCCGGCAACCGCGGCGCAGCGCGTGGAAGGCCGCAACCGCACTGTCAAAGCCGCCTGAGATGAGGCAGAGGATCTCACCTTGCGACCCTACGGGGAAACCACCGAGCCCTAGGTGGGTTTCCATGATGGCAAAAGCCCGCCCCGGCTCCACTTCCACCCTTACCGTAATGTCTGGATGGGAGAGGTTCACCCCGGCGTTGGGAAAGTTCTCCTGCAATCTTCCGCCCAGCTCACGCTCCGCCTCCAGGCTGGTAAAGGAATTCACCCCCCGGCGCTTGACGCGAAAGGCAAAGGTCTTGCCAGCAAGGCGATGGCCAAAACGCTCCGCCATGCCCTGGTAGAGATCATCAAGGCTCCCCCAGGGAAACTCATCGGCCTCCAGGAAGGAATGGATGCCGGGGATCCTCCCCAGCTCACCTATGAGATCGGTCCCGTTGCCTGCGGATGAAACCTCAATCTTGTCCCACTGGGCACTAACGCTGGCCTCAAGGCCGTGCCGACTAAGCACATTCCTGATGTTCTGCCTTAGCAATGAGATCAGGCGACTGCGCACGGGGCGGCTCTTGACTGAGATCTCAGGGGCCAGGCGAATGATGAGTTTCATGCCAGTATCCTGGGGAAGCTAGTCCTGATCCTTGCCTGCGTGGTGATGGCAGCAATGGTGCCCATGCCCCTCATCATCGCCATCGTGGCGATGGCAGCAGTGGTGCTCGTGCCCTTCCTCATCACCATCGTGGTGGTGGCAGCAGTGGTGCCCGTGCCCCTCATCATCGCCATCGTGGTGGTGGCAGCAGTGGTGCCCGTGTCCCTCCTCATCGCCATCGTGGTG
>JAILEI010000041.1 GCA_024688225.1 Succinivibrionaceae bacterium | reverse complement strand
CCATGAGCCGCGCCAGGAAGTCCCCGCCGCGCGAAGGCGCCGCTCCGGCGGGGGCGGGGCAGGGGAGGGTGGCGAGGGCCAGGGCGCCCCCCGTGATGGCGCAGGTCAGCATGCCCATGTTCAGGTCTCCTTGGCAAGGTGGTCCACCCCTCCCCTGAGCAACGGCCATGCCCACAGGCAACACATTGAAAGTTAATGATAATTTTTTTACAAAGGCGGCAGGGGCGGCAAGATTTTCCCCTTGCGGCAAGGTCCTCCCCCTAGATCAATTGACAAACGAGGCGCCCAAAAACGAAAATAGCCCACGGCTTTCCCCCCTGCGGGGAAGAGCGATTTTACGGGAAGGAGTCACTATGCGGATCATGAAGTTTGGCGGCACCTCGGTCGCCAATGCCGAGCGCTTTGCCACGGTTGCCTGGATTGCCCGCGACACCATGGGGCGCACCCAGGCCGCGCTGGTGCTGAGCGCCCCCGCCGGGGTCACCAACCTCCTGGTGGCGATGGTGGACGAGGCGGTGGCGGGCCGCGACATCGCCCCCCGGGTGCAGCAGCTGCGCGCCATCATCGACCCGATTGTGACCGGCCTCGCCGAGCGCGCCCCGGGCATGGTCACCGACGGGGTGGGCCAGGCGGTCAATGCCATCATCCTCGCCATTGAGTCCCGCCTGAGGGGCGTGGCGCTGCTCGGGGAGTGCCCGCCGCACGTGGCGGCCTTCGTCGAGAGCCGCGGCGAGGCCCTCTCGATTGCCATCATGGACTCCTTCCTCAGGGCGCAGGGGGTCAGGACCCGGATCATCGACCCGGTGCGCATCCTCGCCGCCGAGGGCGATCCGCTGGAGAGCTCGGTCAACCTCGACGCCTCCCGCGAGCGCTACTCCAGGGAGGCGATCCCCTCGGACTGCCTGGTGCTGATGTCGGGCTTTGTGGGCGGCGACGCCGCGGGCCGGACCGTGCTCCTCGGGCGCAACGGCTCCGACTACTCGGCGGCCTGCCTGGCCGCGGTGGCGGGGGCGGAGTGCTGCGAGATCTGGACCGATGTCGACGGGGTCTACAGCTGCGACCCGCGCATTGTCAGCGACGCGGTGCTGCTGAGCCGGGTCTCCTACAAGGAGGCCATGGAGCTGTCGTACTTTGGCGCCAAGGTGCTGCACCCGAGGACCATCGCCCCCATCGCGCGCTACCACATTCCCTGCCTCATCAAGAACACCGCCAACCCCACCGCCCCGGGCACGCTCATCTCCTCGGAGACCGATCCCGAGGTGGCGATCAAGGGCATCTCCGACCTCAAGGGCATCTCGCTGGTGAATGTCTCGGGCCCGGGGATGAAGGGCATGGTGGGCATGGCGGGGCGGCTCTTCACCGCCGTGTCGCGCGCCCAGATTTCCATCGTCCTCATCACCCAGTCCTCCTCGGAGTACTCGATTACCTTCTGCATCCACAGCAGCGATGTCCCCCGCGCCCGCGACGCCATCAGCGGCGAGTTTGCCCTGGAGCTCGCGGCGGGGAAGCTTGATCCCCTGGAGATCACCGGCAACTGCGCGATCATCTCGGTGGTCGGGGACGGCATGAAGACCATGTGCGGCACCTCCGGGCGCTTCTTCCGCGCCCTCGCGCAGGCCAACATCAACGTGCGCGCCATCGCCCAGGGCTCCTCGGAGCGCTCCATCTCGGCGGTGATCCCCGACCACAAGGTCACCGAGGCGATCTCGGTCTGCCACATGGCCTTCTTCAGCGCCCGGCAGGTCATCGACATCATCCTGGTGGGCACGGGCGGGATTGGCGGCACCCTGGTGGCGCAGATTGCCTCGCAGGCCACCGACCTCATGGACAACCTTGAGGTGGAGCTGCGCATCGTGGCCGCCGGCAACTCCCGGCACTTCATCACCAACCCCAGCGGCCTTGACCCCCGCCAGATCCTGCCCATGCTCGAGTCGAGCGATGAGCCGCCCTTCAGCCTCGAGCGGGTGCGCCGCCTGGTCACCGACAGCCACCTCATCAACCCGGTGCTGGTGGACTGCACCTCGAGCGAGGAGATGGCGTCCTCCTACCCCGAGTTCATGCGCGCGGGGCTGCACGTGGTCACCCCCAACAAGAAGGCCAACACCCTCTCGCGCGCCTACTACCGCGAGCTGCGCCGGGTGTGCCGCGAGACCCGCCGCAAGTTCCTCTACGAGGCCAACGTCGGCGCCGGGCTGCCGGTCATCAACACCCTCAAGAACCTGCTCGCCGCGGGGGACCGCCTGATTTCCTTCACCGGGGTGATGTCGGGCACCATCTCCTTCATCCTCGGGCTGGTGGAGGACGGGATGCCGCTCTCCGAGGCCACCCGCGTCGCCTACGAGAAGGGGCTCACCGAGCCCAACCCGCGCGATGACCTCGACGGCATGGACGTGGCGCGCAAGCTGCTCATCCTCGCCCGGGAGGTGGGACTGCCCATGGAGCTCTCCGACGTCCGGGTCGAGAGCGCCGTGGACCCGGCGCTGCTGCGCGGGTCCAGCGCCCAGGAGTTCCTTGAGGCGCTGCGCGCGGGGGACGAGGCCTTTGCCGGGCGGGTCGCCCGGGCCCGCGCCGAGGGCAAGGTGCTGCGCTACGTGGGCACCATCGAGGACGGGCGGTGCCGCTGCGCCCTCGAGGCGGTCGGCCCGGAGCACCCGCTCTACCGGGTGCGCGGGGGCGAGAACGCCTTTGCCTTCACCACCGCCTACTACCAGCCGATCCCGCTGGTGATCCGCGGCTATGGAGCCGGCACCAAGGTTACCGCGGCGGGGGTGCTCTCCGACGTGCTGAGGCTGCAGAACTGGACCCGGGAGGGCTGATTCATGGGACAAAGGTTTTCCGTTTACGCGCCCGCCTCGAGCGCCAACCTCTCGGTGGGCTTTGACCTGCTGGGCCTGGCGCTGCGCCCGGTGGACGGCAGCGTCCTCGGGGACGAGATCCTCATCGAGCAGGGCGGCAGCGGCTGTGAGCTCATGGTTGAGGGCCGCTATGCCGGGCTGCTGCCCCCCGATCCCGCCGACAACATCGTCCATGAGGCCTACGGGCTGTGCGCGGAGTTCCTCGGCGCCAAGTGCGAGCCGGTGGTCCCGGCGCGCATCACGCTGCGCAAGAACCTGCCGGTGTGCTCGGGCCTGGGCTCGAGCGCGGCCAGCGTGGTGGCGGCGGTGCTGGCCGCCGACGCGGTCAACGGCAGCAAGCTCTCAAGGGCCGAGCAGATGACGCTGATGGGGCAGCTGGAGGGCAAGATCTCCGGCTCCATCCACTACGACAACGTCGCCCCCTGCTTCCTCGGCGGGCTGCAGCTGATCCTCGGCCTTGACGGCCGGGTCAGCGAGCGGCTGCCCTTCTTCAGCGACTGGCTGATCGTGGTCTGCTTCCCCGGGATTAAGATCTCCACCGCCAAGGCGCGCGAGATTTTGCCCCGCGAGTACCCCCGCGCCACCGCCATCACCTACGCGCGGCAGCTCGCGGCCTTTGTGCACGCCTGCCACGCGGGCGACGAGGCGCTGGCGGCGGCCTCGATCAGCGACGTGATCGCCGAGCCCTACCGCGAGATCCTCATCCCCGGCTTTGCCGAGGCCAAGCGCGCCGGCGCCCGCCTGGGGGCGGTCGCCACCGGCATCTCGGGATCGGGCTCCTCAATCTTCTCCATCTTCCGCAACGCCGAGGCGGCGCAGGAGATGAAGCGCTGCCTCGAGCGCGACTTCATTGCCAACGAGGACGGCTTTTGCCACGTCTGCGGCCCTGATGAGCAGGGCGCGCGGGTCACCCCACTTTAGATTCGGTAAGCACCATGGAACTATGCAACCTCAAGGATCCCGCGGAGCGGGCCAGTTTCGCCACCGCGGTGCGGCGCGGCATTGGCCATGGCCAGGGACTGTTCTTCTTCACCCGGCCGCTGGAGCCGATCCCAGGGCTTGACGGCCTGCTGGACATGCCCTTCGTGCCGCGCTCGCAGCGGATCCTCCGCCACCTCATCGGCGATGAGATCCCGTCGCTCGAGGACATGGTCGCCGACGCCTTCTCCTTTGGCGCCCCGCCGGTGGTGCCCGCGGACGATCACATCCACGCCCTCGAGCTGTTCCACGGCCCGACCCTGGCCTTCAAGGACTTCGGGGCGCGCTTCATGGCGCGCGCGCTGGGCGCGATCAGAGGCGACGCGCCCCTGACCATCCTTACCGCCACCTCCGGCGACACCGGGGCGGCGGTGGCGGCGGCCTTCTACGGCCAGCCGGGCATCGAGGTGGTGATCCTCTACCCGCGCGGCAAGATCTCGGCGCTGCAGGAAAAGCTGATGTCGACCCTGGGCGGGAACATCCATGCCGTCTCGGTGGAGGGCACCTTTGACCAGTGCCAGGACCTGGTGAAGGCCTCCTTTGACGATCAGGAACTGCGCGAGGCGGTGGGGCTCAACTCCGCCAACTCCATCAACATCAGCCGCCTGCTGGCCCAGGTCACCTACTACTTCGAGGCGGCGGCGCAGCTGAGGGACAGCGGGCGGCGGCTGCTCTTCTCCGTGCCCTGCGGCAACTTCGGGGACCTGACCGCCGGCCTCATCGCCCGCGCGCTGGGCCTCAACGCCCGCTTCGCCATCGCCTGCAACGCCAATGACACGGTGCCGCGCTACCTCAGGACCGGGCGCTTTGAGCCCCGCCCCACGGTGGCGACCCTCTCCAATGCCATGGACATCTCCCGCCCCAACAACTGGCCGCGGGTCGAGGCCCTTGCGAAGCTGCAGGGCTGGTCCCTGGGCGAGTTCGCCTGCGGGTCGCTCAGCGACGACGAGACGCGCGCGGCGATGCGCTCGCTTTACCAGAAGACCGGCTACGTGCTCGAGCCCCACGCCGCGATCGCCTGGTCGGTGCTGGCGCAGCACCGGCGCGATGATGAGGAGGGGGTGTTCCTCGGCACCGCCCATCCCGCCAAGTTCAAGTCGGTGGTCGACGCGACCCTCGGCATCGACCTGCCCCTCCCCGGGGCGCTGGCCAGCCGCGCGGCCCTCGAGGGCCAGGCGCTGCCCATGCAGCCCGACTTTGCGGCGCTGCGCCAGCTGCTGCTCTCCCTGAGGGGCTAGCCCCTCATCCCTGCCCCGCGCCCGCGGGGCAGCGTTCCCGATCCCGGGCGCCGCCTGGCGCCATGCTGGCACTGCGCAGCAGCCGCGCCAGGGGGATGAGATCGTCCTCGTGGTCGCTGGCCATCCGCTGCCCGGGCAGCAGGCTCAGGTGCGCGGGCACCCCGCGCGGCGCTAGGAGCGCCTCGGCAAGGCCGAGCCCCTCCCCCTGGGCCAGGCCTGAGGCGAGCAGGAACAGGTCGTTGATGCCGAGATCCAGGGCGTCCGCCCCGGGGTGGTGGGCGGCGAACAGGGCGGAGGCGCACAGCAGGGCCTCGGCGTCCACCGCCGCGGCCGGGTCGGCGCCATGGCAGGCCACGTAGAGCAGCAGCAGCTCCCGGTAGAGCTGCAGGCGCTGGTGGCTGATCCGCCTGGGGAGGCGCTCCCTGAGGTGCCGGGACTCGACATGCCCGTCCCCCTGGTGCGCCGCGGCGACCCTGGCGATCCGGTAGGCGCGGTCGCAGCTGATGCCGGTGAGGGCGGCGATGGCCCGCTTGCACAGGCCGTGGGCGGCGAGCACGTAGGCGGCCTCGGAGATGTCACGGTAGCGCCGGCTGCCCCGCGACAGGGCCGGCAGCAGGTTCACCATGGCATTCCCCCTCCCTGGGCCCGGGCGGCAAGCGACTGGGACAGGCACTCGAGCAGCTTGCGCTGCCGCAGCTGCGCGACGCGCGCGGCGCCGTGCGCCGCGATGAGGTTGGCGATCACCGCCTCGCCGCACCTCAGGCGGCACTCCAGCCCGAGCTCGGGCAGCCGCAGCAGGTCGTGGCTGGCGGCGCCAAGGAGCAGCCCAGTGAGCGCGGGGGACAGCCCGGTGCGCACCTGCGCCACCCGCGGCCCTGATTCGCGGACGATGTCGAGCAGGTACCACAGCGCCTGGTTGGCGGTGCCCGGCGTGGGCCCGGTGGACATGGCCACGCGCCCCTTGAGCGCCCTGATGGCCTCGCGCTGGCTGCGCTCGCTGAGGGTGAAGGAGAGGGCGAAGGGGTCGCGCAGCCGCGCCCAGGGGATCCGCGGCTGCAGGGACAGGTAGCAGCACAGCGCGGGGCTGATGCCCATCCGCCGTTGCGCCAGTCCCTCGCGGCGGCGGCGGTCGGGGATCCTGAGGATCCGGGCGAGCTGGTCCCAGGCCAGGCCCTCGAGCTGCGCGAGCGCCGGCCCGGGGGCCGCGCGGCGCCTGGCGAGGGACAGGCTGGTGTCGTAGAGCAGCGGCGCGGCCTGGCGGTCGCCCAGCAGCGCCTGGATCCTGGGCAGTGTCTGGCATTTGGTGGCGTTCATGTCCTGGCCCTCCTTGCAGTGGGCGGCCCGCGCCGGGGGCCGCTTCGGGTGCAAGTAAAGCACGGGGGGCGGGGCGGACGGGCCGCCAGGGCGGCAGGGGCGCCGCCCAAATTCCCGTTTTGGGGGCAACCTGCTGAAAAGGCACCGGAATAAATTTCACCGCGTCAGGCCTGGTGGAGGCGGCGGCTGCGGCGCAGCGCCCGGACGAACAGGTCGGTCAGCACCCTCGGGACCTGCGCGGGATCCCGGGCGAAGAACGCGTCGGTGAAGGACGGGGTGTTCTCGAACTCGGCCTCGCCAATCATGAGCCCGTAGGTCTCGATGCCCAGCGCGCCGAGGAAGGCGTAGTAGTCGTTGGGCACCGGGGGCTTGATGCCGAAGCGGTAGGGGTAGTCCCAGAAGCCGTCCGTCACCGCCACGATGACCTTGCGGCTGAGCCCCATGCCCAGCAGCTCGCCCGCGGCGCGGATCATCGCCGGGTAGTCGTTGTTGTTGAGGTAGATGGCCGGCAGGCGGTACAGTACCTCGCGGGTGAAGGGCTCATCGGCGGACTTGATGCGCATGAAGTGGTCCGAGTAGGCGTAGATCGCGATCTTCAGGCGCGGGGTCACGCAGCGCCCGAGCGCGCCCTGCAGCAGGGCGAGCGCCTTGGCGAGCCCGAAGATCTTCGCCCCCTCGTACATGGATCCCGAGAGGTCGATGAGCATCACCACCCCGGTGCTCATGGTCTCGCGGACGGTGCGCCCGGCAAAGGGGGCGCGCTCGTAGAGCCCCTGGGCGACGCGGGGCAGCTTCAGGGGGTGGAGGGTGGTGCCGGAGCGCACCGCGAGGTTGCTGCGCGCGAGGTCAAAGCCCACCAGCTCCTGGCGCAGCCGCGCCCCGAGGCTCTGGATCTCCGGGGCCCACTTGTCGATCAGCTCGTCCCAGCGCTGGCGGCTGAAGTAGGGGCCGTGACCCCAGTCCTGGCGGTGGTAGCGGTCCACCTGCTCGCGCGACTCGCGCAGGAAGGCGGCGATGTCGTGCTGCGTGGAGGAGCGCCCCTGGCCGTGCCGGAAGCAGGCGTAGGGGGACTGGGCAATGAGGCTGTTGAGCGCGCGGCAGTCGTCGCCCGAGAAGGGGCTGGACTTGCGGATTTGCTCGAGCAGGGAGGAGATGCTGCCCACCACGTAGGAGCGGCGGCCGCGCTCTTGCGCAAGGCGCCCGCCAAGGCCGCCCTCCGGGGGGGCCGCGGGGCGGGGTGGCTTGCGGGCGCTGGGCGGG
>JAILEI010000002.1 GCA_024688225.1 Succinivibrionaceae bacterium | reverse complement strand
CTTTAGGAAATAGCGCTCCCGCTGGGCGAGGATCTCCCCCGCCACTGCCTCGCAGCGCGGCGCGAGGCCCTGGTTCAGTGCCTCCTTGACCTCATCATCGCGGGTGTCAAAGTCATTGTTGAAGGAGTTCACCAGGATCTTCACCACGTCGATCTCGCGCAGCACCGAGACGCGGATGGGAAATCCCGGTGGCGCCTTGGGGGCCTCGTGGGTAAAGCGGGTCACCAGGCCGGTGGCCTCATTGTCGCGCCCGGGGGGGTTGACGTGGGTCAAAAAGTCAATGCCAAGGCCATCCCAGCAAGTCTTGAGCCGTCCCTGCTCGCCGGCCGCCAGGCGGGAGACCAGGTAGCTCTTGCCCGCCTGCGAGGGGCCAAAGACCCCGATGGTGACCGACTCCCGACCCAGGAGCTCAAGGCCCTGTGCCGCGGCAATCCGAGCCTCGCAGGCCAGGGTCTCGATGCGATCCGCACGCTCGCCAAAGCACTCGCGCCGGCGCCCCACAAGGGACAGCGCCTCCCCCAGGGCCTGGTGCGCCCTGGAAAGCCCCTTATCAGTTGCCATTCCCGCCTCTCCCTCAAACGAGCTTGCCGCTCTCAGTCCAGTAGCCATCCTGGCTGCAAATCACCGTCTCCAGGGTCATGGCAAAGCACTCGCGCAGGTCGGGAATGCCAGGCACGCTCCCGCCCTCGCGAGGCTCCACCCCGGCAAGCTCCAGCCAGATCAGCTGCGGCAACCCGCCATGCTGGCGATCCATGCCCTTGAGTTCCCCATAAATGAAAGGGTAGGGATAGCTGCCCTCCTCACCTGCGGCGTGGGTGCGGTGCACCTCGAGGGCATAGGTGAACTTGTAGTCCTTGCCATCATAAAGGCCCTGGGCCAGCGCAAGCGCCTTGCGGCACTGCTGGCGCACCCCCTCCACGTGGGAGCCGATCATCTGCTGCGAGCGCAGCATCACCTCCTCATCAAAGGCCTCACGCAATCCCCGCAGCCGCTCCTCGCCTGCCTTCCTCAGCAACTCCTGCCGCTGCCCCAGGTACTCCTCATCAAGGCGCCGCTGCCGGCCCAGCAGCCGGTCAAGTCCCGACAGGGCTGCAACCTGCGCACCATGCTCGGCATCCAGGGCGGTGATGGCATCGCTTTGCAGTCCCGGGATGGTCGAAGGATCCGTGGCCAGGGCCTCAATCTCCTGCCGCCTGCGCTCATACTCGCTGGGGGCGCCCTCAGGTCCGGGGCGGAAAAATGCCCGTGCCTCCCTTGAGGCCGCTGGGGTCCGGGCAAGCAAGGATCTGATTTCGTCAGGTTCTGATCCCAGGTACTCCACCCTCAGGGCCTCGCGCAGCGCCCCCATCTCATCAAGGGACGACTCCCCGCGCAATCTGATGCGGTAAAGCGGGGTGGCCGTGAAGTTAGGGTAGTCAAACTGCCGGTAGCCAAGGCGCACCTCGCCATGGGCGCTAAAGCGCCCCTCATCGCTTAGGTGCGGGTACTCAACCTTGGGCACCTTGCCCAGACCGCGCGCCTTGATGATGCCGGCGCTCGAGCGCAGGTCGCTTGCCTCCGCGGACTCCCCCAGCTCGGGGTGCTCGTCAAGGTAGGGCTTGGTGTCGAAGAAACTCAGGTACACCTCGTGATCATGGATGACCTGCTCGGTCATGTTTCCCACGAAGTTCATGCGGTTGGGCTCAAAGAGATCGGCAGTGCTGACCCTGAAACTCCTGGTGCCGCGCGTGGTGGTGTTCTTGTAGCACATGAGCGCGCCCAGCGCGGTGGTAGTCTTGGGATCCACATGCAGCGAGGAGCGCGAGGAGATTTGCGGGTACCAGCTGCCGCAGTCATAGCGGTGCATGGCAATGACGCGGCGCGGCGGCAGCGCCAGGCGCTCGAGGAAAAAGTCGCGGATGGCGTCAAGGCGCGAGGGACGGCCGGTGAGCAGCAAGGCGTCGCAGCGATAGCAGTCCACCAGCTCCGCCAGGGACTCCAGGCTCCGCGAGAGATCAAACCCGCCCTCCACCAGGCGCCGCTCCAGGGCCAGCAGATCGATTTTGAGCGGCACCCTCATCACGTCAAAGCCCGGCATGAAATCGCGAATGCTCTTGCTGTTGGCGGGGTGCTCACAGTTGAAGCTGTCAATGACCCGCTGCTCGGGGCGCCCATGGGGGGCGGGGCGCTTGATGTTGGGGTCAAGCGGCGGCACCATGGCCTCGCCCTCGCCGGTGAGGAAGGACTCTATGGTGCCGCTGAGCGTCACCTCCCGCGCATGGCGTGGCAGGTGCTCCCAGTAAAAGAGGATGCGATCGGCGACCGGGATGAGGATCTGGTTGGTGATAAGCGAGCGCCTGAGCAAGGAGCGCTCTGAGTCATCATCCTGCCCCATCAGGGACTTGGCGGTCAGGCTGAAGTCAAAGCCCGAGCTCTCCTTGATGTAGGCCATCAGGGGATCGAGGATGCAGTCCTCGATGATGTCGCGCAGCAGATCATCGCCCGCGATGCGAAAGCCCTCGCTCAGGATGGGGCGCGGGATGAGCAATGACAGCTCCTGCTCCTCGCGGTCATAGGTGAGATCAGTAATCACCAGATCCGAGGTGCCGCCCCCGATGTCAATGGAGGCCACCCGCGCCGAGACCACCCCGCTGCCCGGGCGATCCTGGGGATCGCGAAAGCGCCCGTGGGCATCCGGGCGGCGCAGCATGGTGACAAACTTCTGCGCATAGCCACTGTAGACCTTGGTGATCTCATTGTAGAGGTAGACCATCTGCCCGGAGAAGACCTCATCCCAGTCCAGCCGGATTTCCGGGGGGGATGGGAACATGTGCCCCGCGTCCTGCCTGAACCTGAAGCCCGACGCCGGGGTGGAGTCATAGCCAAGGCTCTTCCAGAGCATGCCCAGGGCCTCGTAGGCGCAGCAGCGGTAGATCTCCCGCTCCTCCTGTGGCATGGAAGGCGGCACGGTGAGCACTATGGCCTTAAGGCGCCTGGGCACCTCCGGCTGCTTGCGCAATGAGCGGGAGGCCACGCTGTTGATTTGCGAGAGGGCCTGGCAGAAGATTTCCATGAGCATGAAGGTCATGGTCGACTTCTTGGAGTAGCGCGTGCTCATGTTGGCGCTCTCATTGCCCCGGATGGCAAAGAGCGCGGTGCCAGAGGAGCTCATGTAACGGCAGATCCGCTCGTAGGCCGACTCCACATGCTTGGCATCCGCCGAGGCCTTGCCGCGCTCGAGCTGGTCACTGTAGCTGTTAAAGTGCCAGTCGTTGTTGGCGCTGGCGTCATTCCACAGGTAGCGCTTGGGCGAGATGAGGCCGGTCGCCCCCTCATTGCTCGAGCGATGCGCCGCCAGGCGCTCGGCCTCGGGGCCGACCCTGACAATCGACGGCCAGTTAAAGGAGCCATGCACCCCGGCGCGGGCGGACTTGCCGTCATAGTCAAGGCAGGGCCTTGAGAACTGAATGCGGCTGGGAAATGGCTCGTCATACGCCAGCTCCGGGCGGCACAGATCCCTTAGGATCAGGCGGTACACCCCCGAGAAGTAGTCCGGCGCCTCCCCGGCGTTGGCCTCAATCTCCTCGGCAATGATGCCAAAGCTGCGGGAGTTGCCCACATCGAGGACCAGGGTACAGTCCACGGGGCAGGATCTTCGATCATGCCCGCTGATGATGATGTCGTGGGGCGCAAACAGCTCCCCCACCAGGGTGAGGAAGTTTAAGTAATGGGCCTCGTGGTGGCGCAGGCTGAGGTTATCGGCAAGGGCCTTTGAGTCCAGCCCGAGACGCTGCCTTGCCAAATCCGAGTAGGCCGCGCGGCACCACTCGGCAATCCAGTCCTGGCCATTGGGCAGGCAGTTGAGCAGGAAGGAGATCTCGTTGAAGCGGTAGCAAAAGCGCAACCGACGGCCGGTATCCTTCTGGCGCAGTGAGTAATAGTCCCCGCCCCCTGCCTCGGTGTGGGTGTCAAAGGCAAAGGTGAGGTGGTAGCTCCGGGGCTTTTCCTTGCTGTCCTTGACCGCCGCCCTCACAAAATTGCCCACCTTTCCGGCACCAGCATCAACCGTCTCCGCTGCAGGCACTGGCGAGGCCTCATCCTCAATCTCCACCACCCGGCAGCGCGCCCAGTTCAGGGGCCCCCGCTCTGCCAAGGGATCGGAGAGGTTCAGGTCGGCGCTTAGGTACGGCACTGGCAGCCACACCCCGTCAAAGAGGCGCAGCGTGTCCACACTCTTGATCGAGTAGTCCTCATGCGTCTCCTCGCGCTCGGTGCCCGCAGGCAGTGACTTTTGCCTTGCGTCTGCGCTTTCGTACTCCCGCTCCACTGGGTGCCCATACGCGGTTTCCCCCTGGCCGGTTTCTGAGGCATAGGCCGTGAAGTCACCGCTTGCAAAGCGATGGCGGGGATCGAGGGTGATCCCATGGATCTCCAGATCCAAAAACTGCACCCCCGAGTTCTCGATGAGCACAATGTCACCGCTTACCTTGGTTGCACTCGC
>JAILEI010000096.1 GCA_024688225.1 Succinivibrionaceae bacterium | reverse complement strand
TGCCGCCCGCAATGGTGGCGGCGGCCACCCGCGCCTCGCGCGCGGCGGGCCCGGCCAGCGCCACCCGTGGGTTTTGCACGTCGGTGATGGTGACTGCGTCGCCGATGGCGAGCACGTCCTTGGCGGAGGTCTCCATGCGCCGGTTGACCCGGATGAAGCCGCGCTCGTCCCGGGCAATCCCGGAGCCGTCCAAAAGCGCTGAGGCGGGCCTGACCCCGGCGGCGGACGCCACCAGGTTGCAGGAGACCACCTCCCCGTTGCTGAGGGTGAGGTGGGCGCGCGCGCCGTCCTCGGTGGCGGAGGTGATCGCGGTGCCGAGGCGCAGCGCCACCCCCGCGGCGGCGAGGGCGTCGGCGGCGTACTGCGCCATCTCCGGGTCGAGGGGGGCGAGGATCTGCGGGGCAGCCTCGATGAGGGTGACCTGCATCCCGCGGCGCAGCAGGTTCTCGGCAAGCTCGAGGCCGATGAAGCCCCCGCCGACCACCGCCACCGTGGTGATGCGGTCGCGGTCGCAGCGCGAGCGCAGCGTGTCGGCATCGGGGATGCTGCGCAGCGTGGCGATCCGGGTCAGCCCGCGCAGCGGCGGCGGGAGGATGGGCTCGGCGCCCGGGGAGAGCAGCAGGCGGTCATAGCGCAGGGTGCGCGTCCCGTGGGCGTCGCGGATGTCCACCTCATGGGCGCGGGTGCGCACCGCCACCGCCTCGGTGCGGGTGAGCAGGGTGATCCCAAGGCGCCGCTCGAAGATCTCGCGCGGGGTGACGAAGAGGCTCTCCCGGCGCGGCAGCACCTTGCCCACATAGTAGGGCAGGCCGCAGTTGGCGTAGGAGACATGGTCGCCGCGCTCCACGATGGTGATGTGGTGCTCGCTGGAGGGGAAGAGGCGCCTGAGGCGCGCGGCGGCCGCGCAGCCGCCGGCCGAGCCGCCGATGATGATGATATCCATGCTTGAACCTCATGCGGTAGGGGGCAGTTGTGCGGCCGGGCGGCCGCGGCATGGATGATAGTTTACGACATTGTGGGGCCCCGCTTGGGAAAAATGCGGGGCGCGGGGGTGGGAAGGGCCTAGGCGGCGCAGGCAGGGGCGCTGCGGCGGGCCTTGATGCGGATGCGCTCGGGGTGGCCGGCGGCAAACTCGTCCACGCTCACCAGGCGGCAGGTGCGCTTGCCGCGCTCCATGATCATCCCCTTGCCACAGTAGACGCCGCGGCGGGAGGAGAAGAGGGAGAGGGGGGCGACGAGGAGGTCTCCGAGGTTGAACTTGCTGGCCATGTGTATCACCTTGCGCTGCTTGTATTTTTTCTGTCTTGCCGGCGGGGTGCCCATGCTCCCCGCCCTTGAATTGCTTAACGGACGGATCCCAAAAAACCTGAGGGCTTTTTTTCACAAATTTCGCGGCCCCGCCCGGGGCAGGGCTGGCAATTTCCACAAAAGGCTGTATCTTCACTGTCCATGCCAAGCAACAACCAAGTGCCGGCCGCGCCGGCGGGCCTCACCCCCCTGGGGGTCACCGAGTTTGTCTCCCGCGTCAATGCCTACCTCAGGCAGGGTGGATCCTGCCTGGTCGAGGGCGAGGTGAGCGGCCTCTCCGACCCCCGGGGGCGCGCCTCGCGGGCGGTGTTCTTCACCCTCGGGGACGGGAGCAGCTCGGTCTCCTGCCTCATCTGGGCCAATGCCTACTCCAGGATGGGCCTTAGCCTGCGGGACGGGGACAAGGTGGTGGTCACCGGCGAGTGCACCCTCTACAACCGCTCGGGCTCCTTCCGCATCATCGTGGACAGCATCCGCCTCACCGGCATGGGCGAGATCCTCGAGCGGCTGCGCGCGCTGCGCGAGCGGCTGCTCCGGGAGGGGGTGCTGTGCCGCCCCGGGCGGCGGCGCCTCGGGCGCCTGCCCCGCCTGGTGGGGGTGGTCACCTCCCCCGAGGGGCGGGTCATCCATGACATCGAGCGGGTGATCAACTCCCGCAACAGCGGCGTCGGGATCCTGCTCTACCCGGCGCAGGTGCAGGGGGAGCGGGCCGCGGAGTCGATCGTGGCGGCGCTCGCCGCCGCCAACGCCGACGGGATCTGCGACGCCCTGATCGTGGGCCGCGGCGGCGGCTCCTTCGAGGATCTGCTGCCCTTCAGCGACGAGCGGGTGGCGCGCGCGGTGGCCGCCTCGCGGATCCTGACCATCTCGGCGGTGGGCCATGAGCCCGACCACAGCCTCTGTGACGAGGCCGCCGACCTCTGCGCGGCCACCCCCTCGCAGGCGGCGGAGCTGGTCTCCACCCCGACCCTCGCGCAGCTGCGCGAGGGCCTTGCCGATCTGGGGCGGCGCCTTGACCACGCCACCGACCTGCTGCTTGACCATGTGGACCGCACCCTCGACGAGCATGTAAGGCGCATGGAGGTGGCGGGACCTGGGCGGCGGGCGGCGGATCTTGCCGCGCGGCTTTTGGCCCACGAGGCGGCGCTGGGGCAGGGCATGCTCACCTTGC
>JAILEI010000090.1 GCA_024688225.1 Succinivibrionaceae bacterium | reverse complement strand
GGCGGCGATGAACCTCAACGGCGACTACATCTCCGACGCGCTCGCCGCGCAGGTGGGCGGCATCGGCATCGCCCCGGGCGCCAACATCGGCGACGAGAGCGCCATCTTCGAGGCCACCCACGGCACCGCGCCCACCATCGCCGGCACCGGCAAGGCCAACCCCGGCTCGATTATCCTGAGCGCCGAGCTGATGCTCAGGCACCTGGGCTGGGAGGAGGCCGCCGACCTCATCGTCGCGGGCATGGAGCGCGCCATCAGCGCGCGCGAGGTCACCTCGGACTTTGCCGCGCAGATGGAGGGCGCCACCGAGGTCACGACCGCGGGCTTTGGCGATCGCCTCATCGCGCTGATGCCCTGATGGAAAATCCCGCCCCCGGCCCCGACAGGGTGGGGGTGGGATCATTTCAGCACTGGGGAGCAGGGGGTGCCATGGCCGCCAAGTCCAAGGAAACTGAGCTTTTCACCCTCGATGACGGAACTCCCGCCCGCGCGCTGCACCCAGTGGTGCTCTCGGCCTCGCGCGCAACCGACCTGCCCGCCTTCTACGCCGACTGGCTCTTCTCCCGCCTGAGGCTGGGCTTTTGCGAGTGGCGCAACCCCTTCAATGGCGAGCGTCTCGCCATCTGCCTTGACAGGGTGCGCTTCATCGTCTTTTGGTCAAAGAACCCAAGGCCCTTGCTGAGGTTCCTGCCGCAGTTGCGCGACCTTGGCATTGGCTGCTATGTCCAGTACACCCTGAACGACTACGAGCGGGAGGGACTGGAGCCCAGGGTGCCGCCGCTTGAAAGGCGCCTTGAGACTTTCCTGGCGCTTGAGGCGGCGCTGGGGGCGGAGCGGGTGATCTGGCGCTTTGACCCGTTGCTGCTCACCCCAGCGCTCGGCGAGGATGAGCTCCTGGGGCGCATCGGGCGCATTGGGGAGCGGCTGCGCGGCCATGCCGAGCGCCTCATCTTCAGCTTTGCCGACATCGCGCCTTACCCCAGGGTGGCGCGCAACCTTAGGCGCCTGGGCATTGGCTATGTGGACTGGGATGAGGGGCGCATGCGCGCCTTTGCCGGGCGCCTGGTGCCGCTTGCCCGGGGCCTGGGCCTGGAGCCCCTGGCCTGCGCCGAGGGCATCGAGCTTGAGGGGGTGGGGCGCAGCAGTTGCGTGGATCGCTTCCTCATGGCGAGGATCAGCGCCGAGGATCACGGCGGCGAGCCCGACCCGGTGCTGCTCTCGGAACTGGGCCTTGGGCTGTGGCGGCCGCAGGGCGGGGGACTGTTCGCGGGCTTTGGCGACGAGCCGCCTGCGGGGGCGGTGGCCCTCCCGGGCGGAGCGTATGTGGTGCCCAGGCGCAAGAACAAGGATCCCGGGCAGCGGCGCGAGTGCGGGTGCGCGCGGAGCAAGGACATCGGCATGTACAACACCTGCCCGCACCAGTGCGCCTACTGCTATGCCAACACCTCGCCCCAGTCGGCGCTTGAAAACTACCGGCGCCTGCGGGGTGAGCAGGCGCCGGTGGGCTTTCGCAGCGTCTAGCCAGGATCGCTAGAAGCTGTACTTGCTCAGGCCCTGGAAGGCCTTGCGCCCCTCCTCGCCGAACAGCCCGAGCGTGCCCTCGACCCCGGTGAGCTTGTAGCCGCGCAGGGCGGTGTTGATCCGGGTGACCTCGAGGCCGCCGCCGTTCATGGCCACGGTCCTCAGGGTCTCGACCCGCTCCTTGTCGGCCTTGGTGCTGAGGCCAAGCCCCTCCATCTTGTTGTCGAGGCTGAGCGCCAGCTCCTTGATGGCGTTGTCAAGCTGGCCGGTGCGATCCTTGCCGCTCTTGCAGTTGAAGCAGGGGGCCATGCCGCACAGGTAGCTGAGCAGGCTGATGCGCGCGGGAATGCGGAAGGGATCCTCGGCGGGATCGTTATAGCCGCCGCTGCTTTGCAGCATCTTGATTTGGTCAGCGAGGATGCGGATCTTTTCCGCGGTCCTGGGATCGGCTTGCTCCAGTTCCCTCACCTTCCTGCCGGCAATGCCGCCCAGCCTCGGGCTGTTGATGTCGCCTATGAGCTGGCTGAGCGACCTGATGTTGATTTCATTGGACATGTCCCAGCCGGAAACGGGGGCCATGCTCCTGTACTGCGCACCCTGGTTGACCCCGTAGTTGAAGGTGAGCACCTGCGGCCTTAGTGTGACCACCACATCCTGGTCGCCATCCTTGACGGTGATCTTGCATTCCCCCGCGGAGTCCACGACATCATTCCAGGCCTGAAGCTGGTCCTGGAGCTGGGCGCGCTCGCCCTTTTCGGCGCTGAAGCTGCTGCGCAACGGATCCGGGGTCAGCAGCGAGGTCGAGGCCATGGGGAAGTCGATGGCCTCCCCGCGCTTGGCCCTCGTGAGCAGCTCGGCAAACTGCGGGTGCTGGCTGAAGGCGGCGGTGATGACCTCGCGGGCGCGGGCCTTGTTGCCCTCCCTCCTTAGGGCGGGATCGGCAATCTGGTAGGCGCTGTTCACGGCGTGGCGGGTCCCCTGGTAGAGTTGCCTCCCGCCGGCCCTGAGCTCGGTGCTCCAGATGTTGACCCCATGGTTGGGGCGGGCCTGGTCGTTGCTGACTATCCCGTTGATCCCGTCGGCCTTCATGGATTCCGAGAGGCCGTTGATCTTGCTGGCGGGGATCATGGTCGAGGTGGCAATGGTGGGCTTGCCGCCCTGCACCACGGTGAATTCGCGGCTCACGGTGTTCCAGGGGCGCTGCTCCAGGGCCCGGGTGATGCCCTGGTTAATCCGCCTCCTGAGCGAGGCCGCCGCCTGGGGGCTGTTGACGTGGTTGGCGATGATGGTGGCCAGGCTGGCAGGGAGCTCCTTGATGAACCTGACGTCATCGGCCGTGATGGGCCCCTCCTGGCGGTGCTCCATGTAATGCCGCTCCCTGAGGTCGGAAATCCTCCCCTTGGCGATCTCGAGGTTGTGCTGGTTGCCGGGGAACTCGGTGGTGCCCTTTAGCTCCTCGGCAAGCTTGATGGCGACTGAGGTGGCCATGTCCAGGTACTCGGCGAAGCTGTCGGCCTTGGTGGGCAGCTCGGCGATCTCGGCCTGGAGCTCAGTGGCGCGGTGCGAGGTCGCCTCCACGAGGCGGCTGAGCTGCCCGAGCAGCTTCTTCTGCCCGGCATCGCCGAACTCGCTCTGGGAGGTGTCCACGCGGGCGATCTCAGCGCTGGCCTCCTGCAGCTCCCGGGTGATGCCCTCCAGTTCCTGCTGCTGCCTTTGCAGCGGGAAGAGGTCATGGGTGGTGTTCTCAAGGAGCAGCTGCGCCTTGGCGGAAAGGTCCCTGAGGAGCGGCCCGAACTTGGTGTGGGCGGCCCTGGAGGCCTTCCTCAGGACTTCCTTCATCCCGCCACTCTCGTCATAGGAGAGCCCGGTGGTCTGGATGGCACGGCTTGCGGACTGCCTGGTGAGGCCCTGGGCGGACAGGAACATGCGCCTTACATCCGCGGCGCGGATGGAGGCGGTGCCCTCAACCTGGCGCTTGCTGATGTGGAGGCTGAAGATCCGGTTGCCCACATTGCTGCCAAACTTGCTGACCATGGCATCGCGGAGCATCCGGGCGGTTTCCTGGGTCTCCCGGGTCAGGGCCGCATTCTCCCGGCCCCAGGCGCCGATGGAGAGGAAGTGGCGCTTGCGCCCGGAGGCCTCAAGGCTCCCGTTTGCGCCGCGCAGGCGCTGGTTGCCGGCTACGTTGCCCAGGTCGCTGATGCCTTGCTCGAGGCGGTTGAATTGGTCAAAGCTGCTGCCGGTGACTTTTGCCGGGTCGGACATGATGCTTGCTCCTTGCCGAGTAATGCGTGGCGTCCCGCCCCCCAGGGGGCGGCCCTTTAGTTGTTGCTGCCTGTGGGGCTAGGAATTGTCGTAGTCCTCGAACTCCTCGGGGAGCCGGGCGAGCACTGCGGAGAAATGCCCGAGATCCTGGTCGAAGGACTCGAGCGTGGCGGCCAGGGACTCCCCATCGGCCTCCTCGATGGCGCGCTGCATCATGATGCAGTTGCTCTCGTCATCGTAGGTGAAGGTCTCGCCCTCGGAGTCCTGCCACAGGAAGTTGCCGCCCATGAAGGCCTTGAGGATCCTCAGCGCGAGCTCACTGTCACCGGGCAGCTGGCCCAGGGCCCCCAGCGCCAGGATGCCTGCCTGCGGCGAGTAGTGCAGGCTGATGACCCGTCCCGCCTCGGAGACCAGCTGGCAGTTGCCCTGCCCGTCAAGCCCGGTGCCGTCGCCCGTGAGTGCGGCGATGAGCTCGCGGGCCCTGCTTTCATCAATCATGCCATCCTCCATGAGCCCTGATCCTGGCTCCTTGCATCCTCGCCCTCGTCAGTGATGGAGGCGAGCACCCCGGCACTGGCCGCGGCGCCCTGCTCCAGCTCCCTGATCATCCCTGCGAGCTCGGAGGCGCTGCCCTCCTCATTGGTGTAGGCGCACTGGATGGTGATGCAGTCGCTGCCCTCATCGTAGGCAAAGGTGGCGCCCTGGGAGTCGATCCAGAGCAGGTGCCCGCCCATGAAGGAGCGCAGCGCCAGCAGCGCCTTTTCCTCGTCGGCGGGCAGCCGTCCCACCAGGGTGGCGGCCACCAGTCCCACCCCTGGATCATGGCGCAGCAGGATCTGGCTGCCCTTGGGGGTGGTGACGGCGAGCAGCCCCTCCCCGAGGTCTGAGCACTCCCCCAGCCCCTCGCCCTTCAGTTCCCCGGCCAGCGCCCTGGCCCGCTCGTAGGTGATCATTGGCATACCCCCAAATGGTTCAGGGCCGCCACTTGCGCGTGCCCCATGGACCCATTCTAGGGGGGGTCAACTTTTCATTTCAAGGGAGTTGTAGGGGGGAATTAAAAAAAAAGCGGGGACCTGTGGTCCCCGCATTTTGCCTTGGGCGGCCGCGCTAGGCGCGCAGCTTGAAGAAGGAGAGCAGCTGCTTGAGGCCCTCCATCTCCTGGTGGATGCCCTCCAGCTGCTGGTGGGCGGTCTGGGCCTGCCCGGAAATCCCCTGGGTGACGCTGGTGAAGGCCTGCATGTTGGAGGAGATCTCCGAGGTGGCGGTGGTCTGCTCCTCGGCGGCGGTCGCGATCTGGGTGATCTGCGAGTTCACCGCGCCGACGCGGTCGATGATGCTGCGCAGCAGGCCCTGCACCGAGCCGGTCTCGGTGGCAAGCGAGGTCATGTTCTCGAGGCTGGAGTTCATCGAGGCGTTGGCGTTGTTGGCGTCGTTCTGGATCTGGGTCACCATCTTGGTGATCTCCTGGGTGGAGGTCGAGGTGCGGGACGCGAGGGCGCGTACCTCGTCGGCGACCACCGCGAACCCGCGGCCGGCCTCGCCGGCGCGGGCGGCCTCAATGGCGGCGTTCAGCGCCAGCAGGTTGGTCTGGGCGGCGATGTCCTCAATGGTCTGCACAATGGTGCCAATCTTCTGGGACTGGTCGACCAGGGCGAACACCAGCTCGGCGTCCTGCTTGGACCTGCCCACCTGGCCCTGGATGCCCTGGATGGTCTTCTCCACCTGGTGGACGCCCTCCTCGGTGGTCTGCTGGGAGGTCTGGGAGTCGGCGGCGGCTGACTCGCAGTTCTTGGCGATGTCGGCGGTGGTGGAGACCATCTCGTCCGAGGCGGCGGCCACGGTCATCGACTGGGACTCGGCCTTGGAGGTCTCGGCGACGATGGCGTCGGTCACGCCCTGCAGCTCGGCGAGGCGCGCCTGGGTCTCGTTGGCGGTGTTGATGACCTTGGTCACGGAGTCGTTGAGCGAGTCGCGCATCCTCATCAGGCTGTGCGCGGCGGTGCCAAACTCATCGCGGCTGCGGGCGCTGAGGTTGAGGCGGAAGTTGCCGTTGCTGATCTCGTCCATGTTGGCGACAAGCCCGTTGAGGTTGCGGGACATGTAGGAGGCGAGCATGAAGGCAATCAGGAAACCCAGGAAGATGGAGGCGGCGGTCACCGCGATGCCCACGTAGGTGAGGGTGGGGTCGCTGGCGTCCTCGGCAAGCTCGATTGCCACCTTGACCTGCTCCTCGTTGCAGGCCTTGTAGGAGGCAAGCGACTCGTTCATCACCGGCACGGCGTACTGCATGTACGCCTCGTAGGCCAGCTTGCGGTTGCCGAGAGCAAGGCGCGCCTTGACGTACTTTTCGTAGGTTTCCATGAACTTCGCGACCGAGGCCTTGACGTTGAGCACGTCCTGGCGGTACTTGGGCGGGGACTGCATGGTGCCGATCACGTTCTCGTTCATCACCGCGGCCACCTCGGCGATCTTCTTGAGATCCGCGTCGAGCTTGCGGGCAAACTCGGCGACGGGCATGGCCTCAAAGGACGGCACAAAGTACTCGAGCGCCTCCTGGTGGGCGGCCTCGAGGGCCTTCTGGGTGTTGGAGACCCGCCCGTAGGACTTGCCGAGCACGCTGTGGATCTGCGCGGCCACCGTGCCGGTCTTGAGGTTGTTCATCACGCCGATGCCCGAGACCAGGATGGTCAAGGCCAGCACGATCATGAAACCCAGCAGCAACTTGGTCCGGGTCTTGAGGTTGAGGAAGAGTCCCATGGAATGCTACCCCCGAGGGTTGGAACGCGCTCACGCGCACAAAAAAGGCCGCAGCGACAGGCGCGGCGAACCCACTGAGCCGATTATATCAGAAGGTTGCTGGCAAAAAGATACGATTTCGTCAGGAAACAAAAAAAAGCAGGGAATCCCCACCGGGGATCCCAAGCGGCGCGGCCCTAGCGGGCGCGGAAGGTGATGCGGCCCTTGGTCAGGTCGTAGGGGGTGATCTGCACCGTGACCTTGTCGCCGGTGAGGATGCGGATGTAGTTCTTGCGCATCTTCCCGGAGATGAAGGCGGTGATGACGTGGTCGTTCTCGAGCTTGACCCTGAAGGTGGTGTTGGGCAGGGTCTCGATGACCACGCCCTGCATCTCGATGCTCTCTTCCTTTGCCATATGTGTGTGTCTAGTAATGCCAGTTTGCAACAGCCCCGCCGGCTGCCCCGGGGGGAAAAAAACGAGTGCGGATTATAGCGCAGTTTGGCCGCGGGCGCGAGGGAATCGGGCGCGGGGCGCGCCCAAAACTTAGATCTTCATCACCATTGTGGCATTTTGTGGGCTGGCGGCCCTTAAAATTCTTGTCCAGCGCCCATTATGGCTGATAATTTGTTATCCGCCGGGGCTGGGATCCCAGGATTCCCCCGGCTGGTTGGTGCCTGCCCGGTCGCGGGCCCTGGGTTAGTTTTGGGGGGCGCCCTGAGAGCGGGTGTTATTGCGCTATGGATTTGCGGCGAACGGTCATCACTGGCATCGGCATTGTATCGAGCATCGGGGTGGGGAGCGCTGAGGTGCTCGACGCCCTGAGGTCCGGCCGGTCCGGCATCGAGGCCGAGCCGACCTTTGCCGAGATGGGGATGCGCTCGCAGGTGGCGGGCACCATCAAGGGACTTGACCCGCGCTCGTGCATCGACCGCCGCGACCTGCGCTTCATGGGCGAGGCCGCCATCTACTCCCACGTGGCGATGGCCGAGGCGATCGCCGACGCGGGCCTCGGGCCCGGTGAGGTGTCCTCGGAGCGCACCGCGCTGGTTGCCGGCTCGGGCGGCGGGTCCACCTCGGCGGTGGTCGCCGCGGCCGACACCCTGCGCAGCCGCGGGGTCAAGGGCATCGGCGCCTATGCCGTGACCAAGGCGATGTGCTCGCAGGTCTCGGCCTGCCTGGCCACCAGCTTCAAGATCAAGGGCCTCTCCTGCTCGGTGAGCTCGGCCTGCTCCACCTCGGCGCACTGCGTGCAGGTGGGCTGCGACCAGATTGCCCTCGGGCGCGCGGACATTGTCTTCGCCGGCGGCGGCGAGTCCGCCGACTGGACCATCGCCTCGCTCTTTGACGGCATGGGCGCGCTCTCCTCCCATTTCAACGACACCCCCACCAAGGCCTCCCGCGCCTTTGACGCGCGGCGCGATGGCTTTGTGATGGCGGCGGGCGGCGGCATCGTGGTGCTCGAGGAGCTCTCGCACGCCAAGGCGCGCGGCGCCAGGATTTACGCCGAGGTCAAGGGCTTCGGGGCCACCTCCGACGGGGCGGGGATGGTCGCCCCCAGCGGCGAGGGGGCGCAGCGCTGCATGCGCCAGGCGCTCGACATGGCGGGGTGCACGGTGGACTACATCAACGCCCACGGCACCTCCACCCACATCGGCGACCTCGTGGAGCTCAAGGCGATCCGCGGGGCCTTTGGCGAGCACTGCCCGCCCGTCTCCTCGACCAAGTCCATGACCGGCCATGCCCTGGGCGGGGCGGGGGTCAATGAGATCATCTACTCGCTGCTGATGCTCGAGCACGGCTTCATCGCCCCCTCCATCAACCTCGAGGAGCCCGATCCCGAGATTGCCGCCCTGGGGATCGACCTGGTCACCTCCACCCGTGAGGCGCCGCTCAGGGCGGTGATGTCCAACAGCTTTGGCTTTGGCGGCACCAACGCCTCGGTGATCCTGGCCAAGCCCGATGCCTGACTCCTGCCGCCTTGACCGGGCGGTGGCCCGCCTCTCCGGCCTTTCCCGCGCCCTCTCCCGCCGCCTCATCAAGGAGGGCGGGGCCATGGTGGGCGGCGAGGTGGAGCGCAACGTGGCGCGCCGCCTCGCGCCGGCCGACACCCTGGAGGTGGACGGCAACACCTGCACCGTGGCGGAGCTCCTGGCCCCGCGCACCTACATGTTCAACAAGCCCGCGGGCTGTGTCTGCGCCGACCGCGATGGCGACCACCCGACCGTCCTCGGGTACTTTGGCGATCTTGCCGAGGGCCTGCACTGCGTGGGGCGCCTCGACATTGACGCGCGCGGCCTGCTGGTGGTGACCGAGGATGGCGCGCTCAACCATGCCGTCGCCTCGCCGCGCGCGGCGATCCCCAAGGCCTACGAGGCCGTGTTCACGGGCACGCTGCCCAGCGATGCCGCCCAGCGCTGCGCGCGGGGGGTGCGCCACCATGGTGAGGATCGGCCCTACCAGGGTGCAAGGCTCGAGGTTTTGGGGGATAATGCGGCACGCCTAGTGGTGTGCGAGGGCCGCTTCCATGAGGTGAAGCGGATTTTTGAGTGCCTGGGCTGCGAGGTCACTGATCTCAGGCGGGTCGCCATCGGCGGCCTTGCCCTTGACCCGGCGCTTGCCGAGGGGGAGTTCCGCCCCCTGTCCCCCGGGGAGCGCGAGCTGCTCACCCAGCCTTGGCCACGGGGCCCAGAATCTTTGTCAGATAAGGAGAGATAGCCATGGAAAAAATCGTGGTGCTGGATGCGTCGACCATCCCCGCAGGCTTCCCGCTGGTGCGGCCCGCCATTGAGCATGAGTGGGTGGAATACCCGGTTACCCGCCCCGAGGAGATTGTGCCGCGGGCCAAGGACGCCACGATTGTGGTCACCAACAAGTGCAAGCTTACCCGCGAGGTGATCGGCCAGCTGCCGGCGCTTAGGTTTGTGGCCGAGCTTGCGACCGGCTTCAACAACATCGACGTGGCCTGCTGCCGCGAGCGCGGCATCGGGGTGGCGAACATCCAGGACTACAGCACCCGCTCGGTGGCCGAGCACACCTTCGCCATGATCCTCACCCTGGCCCGCTCCTTTGTCAGCACCTGCCGCGAGGTCTCCTCCGGCGCCTGGCAGCGCTCCCCGACCTTCAACATGCTCACCGGCCCGATCCGCGACCTCGACGGCCGCACCCTCACCGTGGTGGGCTCCGGGGCGATTGGCAGCCGCATCGGCGCCATCGGCGCGGCCTTTGGCATGCGGGTGCTCAAGGCCGAGCACAAGGGCGCGGCTTCCATCCGCGAGGGCTACACCGAGTTTAGCGAGGCCCTTTGCTCCGCCGACTTCATCTCGGTCAACTGCCCGCTTACCCCCGAGACCTCCAACCTCATCTCCCTTGGGGAGATGAAGGCGATGAAGCGGGAAGTGATCCTGGTCAACAACGCCCGCGGCGGGGTGGTGAACGAGGCCGACCTCGTGACCGCCCTCGAGCAGGGGATCATTGCCGGCGCGGCGGCGGACGTGGTGTCCACCGAGCCCCTGCCTGCCGATCACCCCTATGTGAAACTGCTGGGCCGCCCGGACTTCATCCTCACCCCGCACCAGGCGTGGATGTCCGATGACTGCCTCAAGGCGCTCTGCAGGCAGTTTGCCGAGAATGTCGAGGCCTTCTGCCGCGGCGAGCGCCTCAGGAGGGTGGACTGACCACCTGCCGGGGGAGGCCTGGCCTCCCCCGCCCATTCCCATACCGCGCCGGGCAGGCGCGCCACACAGTTAGGAAACTAAAATGCCCAAGCACCACAAAAGGCTGACCACCGCCGGAGCCGCCCTGCTGGCCGCCCTGGCCCTTCCCGCCCTTGCCGAGGGCGAGGCCCCTGCCAGCGCGGCAGGCGAGGCCGATGGCATCACCAAGACCGCCAGTGGATACAAGGTCTTCACCATCAAGAAGGGTGACATGAGCGTGGAGCATGACTTCCCCGCCACGCTCAAGGGCATCCACGACGTGGACATCTACCCCCAGGTCTCAGGGCGCATCACCGAGATCCTCTTTGAGGAGGGGCAGCACGTGGAGCGCGACCAGCCGCTGTTCCGCATCGACCGGACCTCCTACAAGGCGAGCTATGACATCGCCAAGGCCAATGTCGACAGCGCCGAGGCCAAGCTCGCCTCCTCGAAGCTGCTGATGGACAACAACCTGGCGCTGATTGCCCGCCATGCGGTCTCGGTCTACGAGCAGAAGACCTCGGTCAACAAGTACGAGATCGACAAGGCGGCGCTGGCCCGCTGCAAGGCCGAGCTCGACAAGGCCGCGGACGATCTCGCGCACACCGAAATCGTCAGCCCCGCGAACGGCTACCTCGGCATGTCGCCGATTAGGGTGGGCGCCCTGGTGGGCACCAGCATGACCTCGCCGCTGGTCACGGTCTCCGACAGCTCCAAGGTCTACGCCTACTTCTCGCTCACCGAGAACGAGTACCTCTTTGCCTCCAAGATGGCGGCGGGCGACAAGGACCGCAACCCGCTCGAGGCCGCCGAGGAGATCAAGTTCCGCCTCTCCGACGGCAGCATCTTCCCCCAGGTGGGCCACATGGACGCCATCAGCGGCATCATCGACACCTCCACCGGCGCGGTGACGGCCCGGGCGCTCTTTGACAACCCCACCGGCCTGCTGCGCAGCGGCGGCACTGGATCCGTGGTGGTGACCCTCACCCTGCACGACCGCCTGGTCATCCCCCAGACCTCCACCTACGAGCTGCAGGACAAGACCTTCGTCTACAAGGTGGTGGACGGCAAGGCCAAGGCCTGCATGGTGGAAATCATGTCCGTGAACGACGGCCGCAACTACGTGGTTACCTCCGGCCTTGCGGAGGGCGACCAGATCATCGCCGACGGGGTGGGCCTCGTCAGGGAAGGCGCTGAGGTCAAATAATGAACACCAAGCTATTCATCGATCGCCCGATCCTCTCCAGCTGCATCTCGGTGCTGCTGGTGATCCTGGGCGTGGTCGCCATCAGGGTGCTGCCAGTGGAGCAGTACCCGGACATTGCCCCGCCCACCGTGCAGGTGAGCGCCACCTACACCGGCGCCAGCGCCGAGACGGTGCTCAACAGCGTGCTGATGCCGCTTGAGGACTCGATCAACGGCGTGGAGGGCATGACCTACATGACCTCGACCGCCACCAACACCGGCACCGGCACCATCACCGTCTACTTCGCCCAGGGCACCAACAGCGACATGGCGGCGGTCAACGTGCAGAACCGCGCCGCCAAGGTGTCGGCGGTGCTGCCCGCGGACGTGACCAAGAACGGCGTCACCACCGAGAAGCAGCAGAACGGCCAGCTCAAGGTCATCACCCTCTACAGCGAGGATCCCGCCTATGACGAGGTCTTCCTCGCCAACTACATGAACATCAACGTGGTGCCGCAGATCAAGCGCATCACCGGCGTGGGCGGGGTGATGGTGCTGGGCAGCGACTACTCGATGCGCGTCTGGCTCAACCCGCAGAAGATGTCCCAGTACGGCCTCATCCCCTCGGACATCGCGGCGGTGCTTGCCGAGCAGAACCTCGAGAGCGCCACCGGCACCTTCGGCAAGGACTCGGGGAACGTGTTCCTCTACACCATGAAGTACCGCGGGCGCTACAAGACGGTCGCGGAGTACGGGGACCTGGTGATCCGCTCCCTGAGCAACGGCAACCTGCTGCGCCTCAAGGACGTGGCCACCATCGAGCTGGGCGCCCAGACCTACAGCTACAGCAACGAGGTGTCCGGGCACCCCGCCACCACCTGCCTGGTGATGCAGAGCGCCGGCTCGAACGCCAATGAGATCATCACCGCGCTCAACGCGCTGGAGGAGGAGATCGCCAATGGCCTGCCACAGGGCGTGCACATTGCCGACCTGCTCAACGTCAAGGACTTCCTTGACGCCTCCATCCATGAGGTGGTCAAGACCCTCTTTGAGGCGGTCTTCCTCGTGGTGCTGGTGGTCTACGCCTTCCTGCAGAGCCTGCGCTCGACCATCATCCCGCTGATCTCGATCCTGGTCTCGCTGATTGGCACCTTCGCCTTCATCCTCGCCGCGGGCTTCAGCATCAACCTGCTCACCCTGTTCGCGCTGGTGCTGGTCATCGGCACGGTGGTGGACGACGCCATCGTGGTGGTGGAGGCGGTGCAGGCGCGCTTTGACCAGGGCGAGCGCTCGCCCTACGCGGCCACGGTCTCGGCCATGGAGAGCATCGCCGCGGCGATTGTCTCCACCAGCCTGGTGTTCATGTCGGTGTTCATCCCGGTCTGCTTCATGGGCGGGACCTCGGGCGTGTTCTACACCCAGTTCGGCGTGACCATGGCAGTGGCGGTGGGCATCTCGGCGGTCAACGCCCTGACCCTGACCCCGGCGCTGTGCGCGGTGTTCATGCGCCCCTCGCCGTTCATCGACCCGGCGAACCGCCACGGCCTCGCCTACCGCTTCCACGTTGCCTTTGACAGCATGTTCGCCCGCCTCACCAAGCGCTACCTCGCGGTGCTGGCCAGGCTCTTCCGGCGCAAGTCCATCATCTGGGGGCTGCTGGTGGTGTCGTGCGCGGGGCTGGCCTTCCTCATGGCCCACACCAAGACCGGCCTGGTGCCAGACGAGGACACCGGCACCATCTTCGTGGCGGTCTCGACCTCGCCGGGCTACACCCTCGAGCAGACCAAGAAGGCCATGGACGAGGTGGAGGATCTCATTGGCGACATCCCCGAGTTCGAGCTGTGCACCAAGGTCACCGGCTACAACCTGGTGAGCGGCGGCGCCTCCTCGTCGGGCGGCACCTTCATCATCCGCCTGAAGAACTGGGAGCTGCGCCCCGGGGCCGAGCATGGCAAGGACGCGGTGATTGCGGAGATCTTCCGCCGCACCGCCAACTACAAGAGCGCCTCGGTGTTCGCCTTCGCCCCGCCGATGATCTCGGGCTACGGCACCTCCAACGGCATCTCGATGTACGTGCAGGATCGCCATGGCGGCAAGATCCTTGACCTGTTCAACGTGGTGAAGGACTTCAACGAGGGCCTCATGAAGCGCCCGGAGATCAGCAGCGCCTTCTCGACCTTCGACCCGCGCTTCCCGCAGTTTGAGGTCACGGTGGACGCGGCCAAGTGCATGCGCATGGGCGTCTCCCCGAGTGACGTGCTCTCCTCGCTCGCCATGTACGTGGGCGGCAGCTATGTCTCGGACCTAAACCTGTTCTCCAAGGTCTACAAGGTGATGCTGCAGGCCAAGGTGGAGCTGCGCGACGATCCCTCGTCCCTGTCCAGCTTCTTCGTGCGCTCCTCGAAGGGCAGCATGCTGCCCCTCGAGCAGTTCGTGATCATGAGGAAGGTCTACGGCCCGGAGATGCTCAACCGCTTCAACCTGTTCAGCAGCATCTCGGTGAACGTGGCGGCGGCCGAGGGCTACAGCTCGGGCGACGCGATCCGCGCCATCTCCGAGGTGGCCGCGCAGGCGCTGCCCCAGGGCTACGGCTATGAGTTCGGCGGCATCACCCGCGAGGAGGTGGGGGCCTCGTCCTCCACCGCCATGACCTACACCATGTGCGCGGTGTTCATCATGCTCATCCTCTGCTCGCTTTACGAGAGCCTGCTCATCCCCCTGGCGGTGATGCTGGCGATCCCGAGCGCGATGCTGGGCTCCTTCATCTTCGCCAACCTCATGGATGTGGAGAACAACATATACATGCAGACCGGCCTCATCATGCTCATCGGCCTGGTCGCCAAGACCGCCATCCTGCTCACCGAGCACGCCAGCGAGGGCCGCCGTTCCGGGCTCTCGATCTCCGCGGCGTCGATCGGCGCCGCCAAGGCAAGGCTGCGCCCGATCCTGATGACCTCCATCTGCATGGTCGCCGGCCTGATGCCGCTGGTGGTGGCGCATGGCGTGGGCGCCAACGGCAACCGCTCACTGGGCGTGACCGTGGTGGGGGGCATGACGCTGGGCATTGTCTGCCTGCTCGTCATCACCCCGGTCTGCTTCGTGGTGCTGCAGGCCATCCAGGAGCGCTTCACCCGCAGCGATCGCCTGAGGTAGGGTGGGCCCCCTGAGGAGGGGCCGCGGGGGGCAACCCCCGCGGCCCCTTCCCTTTTTTGGGGCAGGTGGCGCCCCAGGCTGGCGCGGCCGCCCCTGGCCAGGGCAGCGGGCAACCCCCGCATAAGTGGTGGTATAATCGCCCAACATTTTCCAACCGGAGGTTCCATAACAACATGCGCGCCAATTTCAGCTCCAAGATCGGCCTGACCCTGGCCGCTGCCGGGTCGGCCATCGGCCTCGGCAACATCTGGCGTTTCCCCACCCAGGCGGGCGAGAATGGCGGCAGCGCCTTTTTGCTGGTCTACTTTGCCTGCATCGTGCTCTTTGGACTGCCGCTGGTCATCGCCGAGTTCTCCATCGGCCGCCACGCGCGCGCCAACCCGGCTGACGCCTTCAAGATCCTCTCCCCGGGCACCCAGTGGAAATGGCTGGGCGCCCTGTGCGTGCTGATCCCGGCCCTCATCCTCTGCTACTACCAGGTGGTGGCGGGGTGGACCCTCTTCTACCTCTGCGAGTCACTGACTGGCGGCTTTGAGTTCCTGCGCAGCCAGGCCGCGGACAACCCCAAGGTCTTCGCCGAGCACTTCGGCGGCTTCGTTTCCGACCCGCTGCGCCCGCTGGTCTTCCTCGGGCTGTTCGCGATGGCGACCCACGTGGTGATCGTGCGCGGCGTGCAGCGCGGCATCGAGGCGGTCTCGAAGTTCCTGATGCCCTTGCTCTTCATTATCATGGTGGTGCTGGTGATCTGCTCCTTCAGCATGCCGGGCTTCTCCGAGGGCATGCGCTTCCTCTTCACCCCGGACTTCTCGGCGATCAACACCTCGGTGGTGCTCTCGGCGCTCGCGCAGTGCTTCTTCTCCTTCAGCATCGCGATGGGCATCCTGCTGACCTACTCCTCCTACTTCCTCAAGTCCGCCAACCTCACCCGCACCGCGCTGAGCGTCTGCATCATGGACACCCTGGCCGCGATCATGGCGGGCATGGTGATCTTCCCGGCGGTGTTCTCGGTGCCGGGCCTCGAGCCCAACTCCGGCGCGACGCTGGTCTTCGTGGCGCTGCCGAGCGTCTTTGACCAGGCGCTGGCGGGGATGCCGTTCCTGGCCTACCTGGTGCCGGTGCTCTTCTACCTGCTGCTGGTGATTGCCACCCTGACCTCGAGCGTCTCCATCCATGAGGTGGTGACCGCCTACGCCAGCGAGACCTTCGGCATCACCCGCGCCCGTGCCGCCACCTACGTGACGGTGCTGGCCACGGCGGTGGGCATCATCTGCTCGCTGTCGATGGGCGTGCTCGACTGGGTCAAGATCGGCGGCATGAACATCTTCGACTGCTTCGACTACACCACCGCGCAGCTGATGCTGCCGTTCGCGGGCATGTTGATCGCGATCTACGTGGGCTGGAAGATGCGCCTGCGCCAGCTGTGGGTCGAGCTGACCTCGGGCGGCCTCTACCGCTTCCCGCTGTTCGTGCCCTTCATGGTGATCATGCGCTACATTGCCCCGATTACCATCTTCTTCATCCTCATCTCGCAGCTGGGTTTCTTCTAGAAAGCCCGCGCAGTCAAGGGCCCGCCGGCCGTTCCCCTTGGGGGCGGCTGGCGGGCCCTTTCACTTTTGGGGGCGGGGAATTGTGACCGGGCCGCCTTTTTTGGGCGCCCCCCTTGACCTAAGATCGGCCCTAGGCTTGGCCCTAATCATGGAGGTGGGGGATGGCAGAGTCCTCAAACCAGCGCCTGGAGGCGCTTTTCAAGGAGATTGGCGCGCGGGATCCCGGCAACGAGCTCCTGGCCGGCATCTACCGGCGCCATGGGGTGGACGGGGATGCCGCCGCCCTGGTCATGGAGATCCGCAAGGACGGCTCCAGCACCCTCAAGTGGCCGATCACCGGCCCGGTGGACTATGACGAGGTGGTGGACGATGTGGCCGCGCGCCTCAAGGTGCCCGCCGAGGCGCGCGAGGGGCGGGGCGAGGAGGAGGTGGAGCTGCTGGTGCTCTCGCAGGTGGTGCGCCGCTACCTTGAGGATCTCCCGGACGCCGAGCGCGCCGAGCTGATCCGGGACATCGAGCCCACGCTGCGCGGCGAGCACCTTGACCAGGCGCGCTACTTCCTCAAGGGCGGCTCGGTGGCGCTCCTGAGCCTGGTCCAGGCGATGGGGATGCAGGCGCTGCGGCAGCTGCTGCTTAGGGTGGTGGCGGGCATGACCGCCGGCACCGCCGCCTCGCTGGCGGCCTCGCGGCTGGCCGCGCTCCTGGTGCCGGGCATCAATGCCCTGATGGCGCTGTGGCTGGTGACCGACATCGCCGGCCCCGCCTACCGCAAGACCGTGCCCACGGTCATCAACATTGCCGCGCTGCGGCTGCTGCTCGATGCCGAGGCGCGCGCCTAGCGCTTGCGCCTGAAGGTGATGTGGGTGATTTCGTTGGTGGTGCCCAGGCGCCCGAGGAAGCCCGCCCACATGTGGGTGCCCTGGTTGACGTACAGGGACATCCTGCCCACCTGGTAAAGCCCCGCCACGAAGCCGTTGTTCGCCCGCTCGATGAAGGGGCGGACCAGCCATATCTGCCCGGCGTGGGTGTGCCCAGAGAGCATTACCTGGTATTCCAGGGGGTGCGAGGAGTAGAGGTGCGCCGCCCGCGGCTGGTGGGCGAGCAGGATCCTCAGGTCGGCGTAGGGCGCGCCCTGCACGGCGGTGTCGAGGTTGGGCCCCTCGTAGCGCGAGTAGCGGGTGGCGTTCTCATCGGTGAGCCCGGTGACCAGGATGGAGCGGCCCTTGTGGATGATCACCCGGCTCTCGTTGAGCAGGAAGCGCTCGCCGTGGTGGGCGTTCTGGTGGCAGTAGTACCAGGAGTCAAAGTCCACCAGGTACTCATGGTTGCCGGTGATGCCGTAGACCCCGAGCGGGGCGCTCAGCGCCGAGAGCGGCGCCACGTCGCGCGCGCGCACCGTGGCGCTGCCGTCAGCTACGTCCCCGGTGTCAAAGATGAGGTCGGGCTTGAGCCCGTTGACGATCGCCACCACCTCCTGCGAGGAGGGGGCGGTGAACACCGGCGAGGTGTGGAGGTCTGAGATCTGCACCGCGGTCAGCCCATCGAGCTCCTCGGGCAGATCCTTGACCGGGATGGTCACCTCGACCACCTGCGGGGTGGCGACCGCCTGGTAGGTGGAGTAGCCGGCCACCCCGGTGAGCACCGCGAGCAGGGCGATGCCGAGGAAGTAGCGGGCGGTCCTGAACAGCAGCGAGGACTCGCCGAAGCGGATGATGAACTTGTGCAGCAGCAGCACCCCGTCGAGGCACAGCACCGGCAGGAGCCCGAGCACGGTGAGCATGGTCATGAAGCCGCTGATGTACATGTAGGCGTGGAAGTCCGGCAGCTCATGGTGCGCGCCGTAGCCCAGCAGGAACTGGTGGGAGGCGGTGACCAGCGCCAGCGGGATGGCAATCAGCAGCCGCAGGCGCAGTGAGAGGCGCAGGTTGGAGAGCAGGCGCACAATCACGTAGAAGGAGAGCAGGAAGGCGACACCTGAGAAAATGGCGACGATCAGCTGGTAGTGGGTCATGGATTTTGGTTCTTCACAATGTAGGGACGGCGCTATTATAATGGAATGTGATTGGGATCACGCAGTAAAGGGAGGGTAGTCGGTGCGCAAAGTCCTTTCGCCGCTGCTGGCGGCCTCCTTGCTGCTGGCCTCCCCGCTGGCCCTGTCCATCCCGGCCGCGTCCCCGGTGGGGGGCGAGGTGGCGCGCTTTGACACCTCGGTCATGGACATCCGCGAGCCTGAGTCCTCGCCCTGGGACTGGGACCGGGGCGGCGCCTTTGCCGAGCCCGGCCTCGGCGGCAGCGGCGGCCTGGCCTTCTCTGATCTCGGCGTGGCCGTCAAGGGCACCGCCGCCTTCCCCAGCATGCCCTTCTCCATGCCCCTCAACGAGTCGCTCGCCCTGGGCGGCGGCCTCAGCTACCAGGCGCGGCGCCAGCTGGAGATCAACCACACCGATGCGGCACCGGACTGGTTCCAGCGTGATAGCGGCCTCAAGGGGGTGCTGGGGGTGAAGATCGCCCCCAAGAGCGACTTCATGATCCGCGCTGGGCTGGTGGGATCCATCCACGCTGGGGGCGACAACAGCGATCCGCCCCCGGGCGCCTCCCGCGGCCACGGGCCGGACGGCTCGTCCATGTACGGCTTCATCAACGCCGACTTCAGGTTCTAGCCCCTCCCTCATGTCATGGCAAGCAGCCGTGCCCCGCGCGGGGCAGGGTGGGCTGTGCCATGTTTGTGGGGGGTGGGACTGGGCCCAGGGCAGGGGGAGAGTGCCCGGGCGGGTGCCCGGGCGGCGGGCGCTAGGCGGCCCCTTGGCCCGGGATGGCGGTGGGATCGCCGAGGCGCCCCAGGGCCTCGCGTGCCCTGGCGCTGGTCTTGGCCCAGCCCTTGATGATGATCCGGGCGCTGCCGAGGAAGGGATCCTGGAGATCCGCGGCAGTGGCCTTGCCGGAGAGCAGGCGGTGCGAGAGGCTGAGGATCCGCTCCGCGCCCTCCCGGAACTCGCCTTTGCGGAAGCCGTAGCGATCGTAGGTGAAGGCCTTCCCCTCCTCGTCGAGCACGCCCTTGATGGCGCGCCTGATGCCCTGGCGGGCCGCGCGGGCCTCAACCGCAGGGGAGACCATTGCCGCAAGGGCCAGCTCCTTCCTCAGCTCCCCGCCACTGGCGCGCTCCTCGTCCATGGCGGCCGCCACGCCGTCAAGGTAGGCATCGGTGCCGCCCTTGCCCAGCAGGGGCCGCAGGGGCGGGTAGAGGTACTCAAGCATGCCGTATTCCCTGAGGGTTGCGACGCTGCGCGCTGCGAACCCGCCGCTGAGGATGCGGATCATCTGGGTGGCGACTGCCGCCGGGTCGAGGCCCTCGAAGTGGCTGCGGTCGCGCAGGTAATTCTCAAGATCCGGGCTGAAGGTGTTGTTGAAGCGGGCCTTGAAGCGGATGGAGCGGAGGATGAGGGCGGTGTTCATGTTGACGCCGGCCGGGACCACCAGGCGGATGATCCCGTCGCGCGCGTCGCGGATGCCGCCGTGGTAGTCGATGATCTCCATGGTGCCAAGGTCGAGGTAGAGCGCGTTGTAGGTAAAGTCCCGCCGGTAGGAGTCAAGGAGCGGGCTGTCGGTGGTTTGCCTGGACTCGTCAAAGCCGGGCACGCCCTTGATGCCCTTGACCACCGGTTTCGGGAGGGTGAGCGGGGCAATGCTGATCTCGCTGCCGGCGATGGTGACCGAGCTGTGGACGAAGTTGCTGCCCTTGATGATGGAGATGCCCTCGGGCTTGAAGAGGCGCTCGATCTCCACGATGGGGGCATTGGTCGCCAGGTCGATGTCATTGCCTTTCTTGCCCAGCAGGCGGTCACGGATCTGCCCGCCCACCAGGTAGACATCGTAGCCGGCGCCCTGGAGGCGCTGCACGGCGATGCGGTTGCCCTCATCGAGGCTGTTGTCCAAGGACATGCCATGGAAGCGCTGGGGCAGGCGCAGCTCGGCGCTGCCCTTGGCCAGCACCTGCTGGTAGTGCTCCTCGAGGATGGGCCAGAGCTCGGGGTTTTCAACCGGGCGGGCGTACTGCTGCGCGGTGGTGCCGGCGCAGCCGGCGGTGAGCAGGGGGACAGCCAGCGCCAGGGACAGGGCGAGGGCAAGGGAACGGAACTGCTGGATGCTGGGCATCGTTCAAACTCCTGGTATTGAGGTGCCGCCAAGGTCAGGGCATAGGGGGTGATTTTAGCATTTCATGGGGGGATGGCAGTGCCGAAAGGGCGGCACTGGCGCGCCATGGGCATGAAAAAGGCCGCTGGCGCGGCCTTTGTTGGGATGTGGTTTTGGTGCCCTGGGGCTAGACCTCGTTGAGGGCAGGGGCGCCAGCGACCTCCTTCTTGCCGGCCACGAGGAACCAGGCGAAGCAGGCGGCGGCGACCACGATGCCGCACCAGTGCGAGACCATCATGCCACCCACCTCGGCGCTGATGCCGAAGCCAAGGTTAGGCTCCCAGACAATGTAGTCGATGGAGGCGGCGGTGATGAAGGTCGCGGGGATGGTGCAGATCCAGTGGCACTTCTCGCGGCGGGCCAGGTAGCAGGCACCGGACCAGAGCACGATGCCGGCGAGGGTCTGGTTGGCCCAGCCGAAGTAACGCCAGATGATGCCGAAGTCAAGCTGCGAGAGCAGGATGCCGATGCCGAACAGCGGCAGCGCGATGTAGAGGCGGTTCGGGATCTTGTGCTGGTCGAACTTGATGATCTCGGCCAGGGTCAGGCGGCAGGCACGGAAGGCGGTGTCGCCGGAGGTGACCGGCAGCACAATCACGCCGAGGATGGCGAGTACGCCACCGAAGGCGCCCAGCAGGGCCACGGAGCTGTCATAGACCACGTTGGCCGGCGCGCCGGCGGCGGCGAAGTCGGCAACCGACGGGTAGAAGGTCATGCCCACGGTCGCCCACACCAGGCCGATGAAGCCCTCGGCGATCATGGCGCCGTAGAAGACCATGCGGCCCTCGGACTCATTGGCGATGCAGCGGGCCATCAGCGGCGACTGGGTGGAGTGGAAGCCAGACAGCGCGCCACAGGCGATGGTGATGAACATCAGCGGCCACAGCGGGAGCTCCTTGGGGTGCTGGTTCACGCCCCACTCGGCCCAGCCGTAGAACTGCTCAGGCATCTCGACGAACATGGCAATGGTCACGCCGGCGGCCATCACCAGCAGCAGCGCGCCGAAGAACGGGTAGATGCGGCCGATGAGCTTGTCGATCGGGACCAGGGTGGCGATGAAGTAGTAGAGGAAGATCACGCCGAGCCACGCGCCGAAGCCGATGTCCACGGAGGTGCCGGTGGTCAGCTTGACCATCAGGCCAGCCGGGGCGGTCGCGAAGGTGGTGCCCACGAGGAGCAGCAGGATCACGGCGAAGACGCACATGCCCTTGCGGGCGAGCGAGCCGAGGTTGTAGCCGACCACGTCAGGGATGTTGGCGCCCTTGTAGCGGACGGACAGCATGCCGGACATGTAGTCGTGCACCGCGCCGGCGAAGATCGAGCCGAGCACGATCCACAGCAGGGCGGAGGGGCCATAGAGGGCGCCGAGGATCGGGCCGAACACCGGGCCGACGCCCGCGATGTTGAGCAGCTGGATCAGCCACACCTTCCACTTTGACATTGACACGTAGTCAATGCCGTCCGCCTGGGTAATGGCCGGGGTTTTCTTCTCGGGGCGCGGGCCGAAGACCTTCTCGACAAACTTGCCGTAGATCATGTAACCCAGCACCAGTCCCAGGGCGGCGATGATAAACCAAAGATACCTTGGCATATTCACTTTCTCCTTTTTAAAGACTGTCAGG
>JAILEI010000123.1 GCA_024688225.1 Succinivibrionaceae bacterium | reverse complement strand
GGGGCCGCCGCCACCGCCGCGCTGGCGCGGTGCGCGGCGCCGCTGGCGTTGAGCACCTCGCCGCCCGGGCCGACCTTAAGGTACTCAATCTTGACCTTGGCGGTGCCCGCGCCCACCATGTTGATGTGCCGGGCCGCCCCCTCGGAGAGGTCGATGATGCGGCTGCCGTGGAAGGGGCCGCGGTCGTTGACCCTGACGATCACCGCCTTGCCGTTGTTGAGGTTGGTGACCTTGAGGTAGGAGGGCAGGGGCAGGTTCTTGTGCGCCGCCGAGTAGCCCTTCTGGTTGTAGATCTCGCCGTTGGAGGTGCTGCGCCCGTTGAATCCCGGGCCGTACCAGGAGGCCACGCCGGTCTCGATGTAGGAGTCGCAGCCGTTCCAGACCTGGTAGTGGCGCCCGAACACGTTGTACTCACGGTTGCCGCGCTTGGTGGGGTGCTCGTAGCGGATTGCGGATCCGCCCACGCCCCGGATGTCCACCGGCTCGCTCTGCGGGTAGGGCTTGGTCTTGTCCGGCCCGGTGCCGTAGCGGGCGTCACCCGACCAGCCGTGGCCGATGTTGTCGCTCGAGCAGGCGGCAAGCAGCAGCGCCGCCGCCAGGGGCAGCAGCGTGAGGGCGGTGCGGCGCGCGGTCATGGCAGCCTCCCGGCGGGGGCGGCGTCAGGGTGGTAGCGGCGCTGGTGCCCCTCGCGGATGAACTCCGCCATCTCGTAGACCACCCGGGCGTAGAGCGGGCTCTTGTTGTAGCGCATGATCGCCTCGAAGTTGCCCAGTCCCACGGCGTACTCGCGGGTGCCGTCCTCGAGGTCGAAGGCAAACAGGCGCGCCTTCTGGTCGGTGAGGTTGACCTTGGTGGTGACCCCCGCCTTGTAGAGCTCGCTGGTCTTGGCCTTCCACTCGCGCTTCATCAGCGCGGCCGCCTTGGACCCGGGCACGTGGGCCTTGTAGAAGATGCCGCGCCCCTCCTTCCAGCCGTGGCGCTTGAAGTAGTTGGCCACCGAGCCGATGGCATCGGTCCGGTCGGTGAACAGGTTGACCTTGCCGTCGCCGTTGAAGTCGACCGCGTAGTCAAGGTAGGAGCCGGGCATGAACTGCCCCAGGCCCATGGCCCCGGCGTAGGAGCCCTTCACCGCCCTGAGGTCCCAGCCCTCGCGCAGCGCGAGCTTGACGAAGTTGGCGAACTCCTTGGAGAAGTACGCCTCGCGCGGGGGGTAGTGGAAGCCCAGGGTGTAGAGGGCGTCGAGCACGCTCCACGATCCCATGTTCTTGCCATAGGAGGTCTCCACCCCGATGATCGCGCAGACGATCTCCGGCGGCACCCCGTACTGCTTTCGGGCGCGCTCGAGGGTCTGCTCATGCTGGTGGTAGAAGTCCACCCCGGCGTCGATGCGGGACTTGGTGACAAAGAACTTGCGGTACTGGTACCAGGGCTTGCTCTCATAGGGGCGGGTCATGGTGGCGATGATCTTGGGCTGCTTCTGGGCCAGGGACTTGGCCTGCTGCAGCCGCTCCACGCTCACCCCTGAGTAGGCCGAGAGCTCCTCAAGCGAGGGGGCGGCGGTGGCGGGCAGGGCCGCGGCCAGGGCCAGGGCAGCGAGGGCGGACTTGAGTTTCATTGCTATTTCTCTCTCCTAAGGACGGGCTCACCTGAAGATCATGGACCGCTTGTGGGTGTGGATCGACATGATGATGCCAAAACAGATGCACAGGGTGAGCATGGCCGTGCCCCCGTAGCTGATGAGGGGCAGCGGGACGCCCACCACCGGCAGGATCCCCGAGACCATGCCGATGTTGACGAAGACGTAGAAGACGAAGGTGAAGGAGTAGGTGGCGCACAGGATGTGCTCGAAGCTCCCCCTGGTGCTGAAGGTGATGAACAGGCAGCGGGTGACGATGTAGGTGTAGATGGCAATCAGCGCCAGGAAGCCCAAGAGCCCCAGCTCCTCGCCCATCACCGCGAAGATGAAGTCGGTGTGCGGCTCGGGCAGGAAGTCGAGCTGCGACTGGCTGCCCTCCAGCCAGCCCTTGCCGAAGAACCCGCCCGAGCCGATGGCAATCTTGGACTGGATGATGTGGTAGCCGGCGCCGAGCGGGTCGCTCTCCGGGTCGATGAGGGTGAAGATGCGCTTCTTCTGGTAGTCATGGAGCACATAGTTCCACAGCACCGGCAGCGCCCCCGCGGCCATGGCCCCGCCGGCCACCAGCCACCACACGCTGAGGCCGGCGATGAAGATGGCGATGAACCCGGCCACCGCCACCAGCGTGGCGGTGCCGAGGTCGGGCTGCTTGAGGATCAGCGCGGTGGGGATGGCGACCAGGAGCAGCGCCAGCACCGTGGTCAGGAACTTGGGGGGCAGCGGGGTGCGCGAGAGGAAGGTCGCGATCATCAGCGGCATCACCACCTTGAAGATCTCCGAGGGCTGGATGCGCACCACCCCGAGGTTGAGCCAGCGCTGGGCGCCCTTGGAGATGTCGCCGAAGAGGTCGACCATCACCAGCAGCACCACCCCGATGAGGTAGAGGTAGATGGCGGCCCTGCGGAAGTAGCGCGGCGGGATCTGGGCGATGCTCACCATCACCAGGAAGGAGCCGCCGGTGCGCACCACCTGGCGGACCAGCATGTCGAACTCCTGCCCCGAGGCGCTGTAGAGCACGAACAGCGACATGCACAGGGCGATGAACAGCCCCAGCATCAGCTGGAGGTCGATGTGCAGCCAGGTGAACAGCGAGTTGGGGGTGATTGCGTTCTGCCCGGGGGGAATGAGATTCTCGTTGCCTTTCATGCCCGCCTACCTGATTGTCACGGTGCCGCCCATGCCGAGCTTGACGGTCACGGGCTCTTCCTCGCCCATGTACCCGCCCGGGTAGAGATCCACCAGGTACTTGTCCATCATGGACCGCGCCAGGGGGGCGGCCTTCTTGGAGCCGCCGCCCTCGTTCTCCAGGATCACCGCCACCAGGATCCGGGGGTGGACGAAGGGGGCGTAGGCGACAAAGAGCGCGTTGTCGCGGTGCTCGGCGCGCAGGGCCTTGGCATTGTACTTCTCGCCCTGCTTGACCGAAACCAGCTGCGCGGTGCCGGACTTGCCCGCAGCCTTGTACTGGGTGCCGTGGAAGGCGCGGCGCCCGGTGCCCTCGGGCCCGTTGACCACCAGGTACATGCCGTTGCGGCAGACGCTGTAGTAGCTCGGGTCGCCCACCTCGAGGAGGCGGTCCTCCTCAGGGTCGCTGTAGTCGCGGAGCACGCTGAGGTAGTCGCTGGGGTTGGTGATCTTGCGCATCAGGTGGGGGGTGCGGAAGTGCCCGTAGTTGGCCAGGGCGACATGGGCCTTGGCCAGCTGCAGCAGCGTGGTGGTCCAGTAGCCCTGCCCGATGCCGATCGGCACGGTGTCGCCCAGCTGCCAGCGCTGGCGGAAGCGGTTCATCTTCCACTCCTTGGAGGGGTTGACCCCCAGCGACTCCTCGTCGATGTCGATGCCTGAGGAGCGCCCGAAACCGAAGGTGTCGAGGTACTCATGGATGGTGTCGATGCCCGCGCGGTAGGCGAGGTCGTAGAAGAAGGTGTCGGCGCTGACCTCGATGGCCCGGTAGATGTCGAGCCACCCGTGCCCCCAGGAGCGCCAGTCGCGGAACTTGTGGGTGGAGTTGGGCAGCATGAAGGCGGGCCGCCCGAAGTAGCTGAAGGTGGGGGTGATGAGGCGCTCGTTGAGCCCCATGATGCACAGCAGCGGCTTGACCGTGGAGGCGGGGGCGTAGCCGCCCTGGGTGACCCGGTTGATCAGTGGCTTGCCGGGGTTGTTGAGCAGGCGCTTGTACTCATTGGAGCGGATCCCGCGCACGAAGGGGTTGGGATCGTAGGAGGGGTTGGAGTACATGGCGAGGATCTCGCCGCTTGCGGGCTCGATGGCGACGATGGCGCCCTTCATGCCGCCGAGCAGCTGCTGGGCGTGGTGCTGCAGCCGGATGTCGATGCCGAGCGTGATGTCGCTGCCCTGGGTGGGCGGGTTGTACTTGAGGGTGCGGATCACCTGCCCGTGGCTGTTGACCTCGACCTCGCGCGACCCGGTCCTGCCGTGGAGGATGTCCTCGTAGTGCTTCTCGATGCCGAGCTTGCCAATCTCGGTGGAGCCCTCGTAGTTGTCGATCTTGCCCTGCTCGGTGAGGCGCTCCACGTCCTGCTGGTTGATGCGGGACACGTAGCCGATGGCGTGGGTGACGACGTCGGCGAAGGGGTAGTAGCGCTTGAGGCTGGCCTCCACCTGGACGTTGGGGTAGCGGAAGGTGTTGACCGAGAAGCGCGCAATTTGCTCCTCGGTGAGCAGGTCCGAGATCTCCACCCCCGAGTAGCGCTTGGAGGTGCGGGACTGGTAGACGAGGTTCTTGATCTCCTTGTCGCTGAGCTCGAACTTGAGCAGCTCGTTGAGCTCGCGGATGGTGGCCTCGGTGTTGATCTCCTTGCTGGGGTAGAGCACCAGGTGGTAGACGGGGCGGTTGTCGGCGAGCACCACGTGGTTGCGGTCGTAGATGATGCCGCGCGGCGGCACCACCGGCATCACCTTGATGCGGTTCTCGTTGGAGCGGGTCTGGTAGTCATCGTGGGAGACCACCTGCAGGTAGTAAAGGTTGGCGAAGAGGATCAGCATCATCAGCGCGCTGATCACGATGCAGACGGTCATGCGCGAGCGCAGCAGCTGGGTCTCATGCTCCTCGCTCTGCGGCAGCTGCGACTCCTGGGGGCGGTGGCGGCGCTTGGGTTCCCGGGCGGCGAACATGGACTTGCCGCGCTGCCTTTTGCTGGAGTTGAGAGAGAACATGGGCGCCTGGAAAAACCGTCATTCTGGGGGCGCTGGCCCTGCCTGGGCAAGGCTGGCGCAAATCCTAGGCATTTTACCAAAAAAACATGGCCCTAACTTGGCAAAGACGCGCGGCGGCGCGCCCTGGCGCGGGGCGGGTGGTCAGCCCTTGCCCTCCTGGGCGCGGCAGGGGGCGAAGATATCGAGCTCCCTGCGGTAGAGCGGGGTGCCCACCCCGAGCAGCCCAAGCACCGAGTGGAAGAAGTGGTCATGGCTGTAGCCGCCCTGCCGCGAGGCGCCCATCAGGCACTCACGGCTGATCCCGTGGCCCTCCCGCATGGCGCCGTTGAGCCAGACCTGCATCGGCACCTTTTTCTGGAAGTCGGGGGCGATGGCGTAGGGGGTGCCGTGGAGGAAGAGCCCATTCTCACCGAGGGACTCGCCGTGGTCCGAGACGTAGATGAGCCCGAGGCGCGCCCCGGGGGCGAGGCGCTCGAGCATGGCAATCATCTCGGCGAGGATGTGGTCGGTGTAGACGAGGGTGTTGTCGTAGGCGTTGGTGATCTCGTCGGCGCCGCAGCGCGAGAGCTCCTTGGTGGCGCAGGCCGGGGTGAAGGGCCGGTAGGCGTCGGTGGTGCGCTGGAAGTAGGTCGGGCCGTGCGATCCCTTGAGGTGCGCCACGATGACCTTGCGCCGCGCGGGCGCGCTGATGAGGCCCTCAAGGTCGGGCAGCAGCACCTCGTCAAGGCAGTCCTTGCCATGGCACATCCCCGGGGTGGGGACGGTGTCGCTGCTGTAGGACTTCACCCCGCGCAGGCGGTCGCAGACGTACTTGCAGTCGCTGTCGTTCTCGAGCCAGGACACCTCGTAGCCCGCCGCGGTGAGGAAGTCGGTGAGGTTGTCCTCGTAGCGGGCGCTGTCAATGTCCACCTCCCCGCGGGAGCGGTGGGAGAACATGCAGGGCACCGAGACCCGGGTGGAGGTGCCGCAGCTTGAGACATCGGTGAAGAAGAGCACGTCCCCGCGCGCCGAGGTGTAGGGGGTGGTGTTACGGCCGTAGCCGTTCTGGGCGAAGTTGGCCGCGCGCGCGGTCTCGCCCACCGCCAGGATGAGGATCTCCTCCTGCGCCGCCCCGGGCAGGGGGGCCACATCCGCGGCGAGGCGCTGGTGCTCGGGCTCCTCCTGCAATGACTCGAGGTGGTCGCCCGCCACCTTGATGGCGCCGAAGATGGCGGTGTAGGGGATGATCTGGTGGCGGAGGTAATGGTGGTTGCGCACCGTGATCACCAGCTGGTTGTAGAACGGGAAGGCCAGGGCGGCGAGCAGCGCGAGGCAGGCGCAGCAGAGCCCCGCGCGCAGCGCGGTGGCGCGCAGCAGCCCCTGGGGGAAGCGCATCCTCGGCACCCACACCAGCGCCGCGGGCAGGATGCCGGTGGCGGTGACCACCCCCACGCTCACCGGGTTGATGTAGGTGAGGGCCTCGGCGGTGTCGGTCTCGAGGAAGTTCTCGAGCATGTCGGAGTTGAGCAGGATCCCGAGGAACTCCCGCACATAGAGTGAGAAGCCGGTGACCAGCAGGAGCAGGGACAGCCAGGGGCGCAGCAGCCACCTGGCGCTGAGCAGCAGCGAGAACAGGGTGAGCGTGAGGTAGAGCAGCGCGGGCAGCAGGAAGTAGAGGTGGTCCCGGCCCTGGCCGTCATCGCTGACGCAGGAGATGAACTCCCCGATGCCACGCCAGTTGAGCGCCAGCATCCACAGGCTGGAGACGGCGATGGCGGTGAGCCAGGAGATGGAGGGACGCTTGAATGCTATGGCCACGTGACTTGCTCCCGGAAAGCTGGCGGGCCGCCCGGGCCCCTGCACTGGGATCCTAGCACAGGTGGCGGAAAAATGGCGGCGCCCGGCCGCCGCGGCGCTAGGTGGCGGCCTGCCCCAGGCGCAGGGTCTGCAGCAGCATCTTCTTGGCGGACTCGGCCATGGTGACCGCGGTCTGGTAGGAGCGGTTGGCGCTGATCATGTCCGCCATTTCCTCGACGGGGTTCACGTTGGGGCGGTAGACGTAGCCGTCGCGGTCGGCGAGCGGGTGGTTGGGGCTGTACTCCTTGATCACCGGGGCGTCGGACTCGACGATGCCCTTGAGCGACACGCCCACCCCGTAGGGCTCGCCGCTTGCGGGGTCGACCGGCTCGCCATTGGACTGCTGCAGGCGGTAGGCCTCGTCCATGGCGGCCGAGAACAGCGGGCGGCGGGCCTTGTAGGTGCCCTCGACGGAGGAGCTGACGCTCTCGGCGTTGGCGAGGTTGGAGGCCGTGGCGTTGAGCCGGACCGACTGGGCGTTCATGGCGCTGCCGGCAATGTCCAAAATCCTGAATACGCTCATTTTCCTGTGCTCCGCTTAAGTCCTGCCGCCTACATCTGCTGGGTGCGCAGCGCGCTCATCAGCCCTGAAATCCGGTTGTTGAGGAACTGGATGGTGGCGTGGTACTCGATGTTGTTCTGCATGTAGTTCATGCGCTCGTGGTCGACCTCCACGGTGTTGCCGTTGCCGGTGTCCGCCTGGTAGGGGAGGCGGTACTTGAGCAGCAGCTCGGGCTCGTCGGAGGGCAGTGACCCGAGGTCCATGTGGCGCTCGTTGGTCTTGGCCATGGGCAGCTCGCCGCGGTCCTGGCTGGCCCTGAGGCGGGCCTCCTCAATCATGGTCTGGTTGAAGTCGAGGTCGCGGGCCTTGAAGCCCGGGGTGTCGGCGTTGGCGAGGTTGCCCGCAATCACCTCGGAGCGGCGGTTGCGCACCCTCATGGTGTGCTGGTGGACGCCGAAGATTTGGTCGAAGGAAATTGACATGGCCGCTGCCTCCCTGCTGCCTGCCGCCGCCAAGGTGGCGGGGCCCGTGCAGCAAGGTTGTATCAATAACCGTGCCAAGCCCGGTGGATCTGGGTGTAACTTACTGTGGTGAAACGAAAAAAATGGGCGGCAGGGGGCGCGGGCGCGCGGGGGCGTCACTTTTTTGCCAGCCTCAGTCGCGGTGGTAGGGCAGCCCCTCGTGGATGGTGAGGGCGCGGTAGAGGGCCTCGGCGGCCATGACCCGGGCCAGGGCGTGGGGCAGGGTGAGGCGCGAGAGCGACCACTGCTCGGCGGCGCGGCCCATCACCTCGTCGGCGATGCCGTCGGGCCCGCCGATGACCAGGGCGATGTCGGAGCCCAGGCCCATCCAGTGCTCGAGGCGGGCGGCCAGCTCGCGGGAGGTGTGCTCCGCCCCGCGCTCGCAGAGGGCCACCAGGTGGCAGCGCTTGGGCAGCGCGGCGAG
>JAILEI010000115.1 GCA_024688225.1 Succinivibrionaceae bacterium | reverse complement strand
GCTGCGGGGTGTCAGCCCCGCCCGCCGGGGCGGGCGCCACGGTGGTGGCCGGGAGGGTGGTGCCGGGCAGCAGGGCCGCCGGGGTCTCCGCGAGGGCGGTGAGGCTGGTGAGCAGCCCAAGGATCAGGGTGGCTAGCAGTTTGTGGGGCATGGTCGGTCCTATTTTCCCTACCTGAATGGGCATGGATTCTAGCAAAAAAGGGGCGGCGCCGCGCGCGCGGCACGCGCGCAGGGGACGGGGCCGCCTTTTGCAACTGGGCCGGAATCCTTGTAGAATGAGGAATTTCGCTGCCTGTGCCCAGGCGGCGCGGGGGCGTAAATTTGCCCCCCAGCCGGGAAAAAAGGCTCCCGGCGCGGAACTTTTTGGCAAGTGTCCAGTCCAAGGGTTGAAGGTGCTCGAAAATGCTTTCTGCTGACGTCAACAATGAAGCGGCCCAGGATGCCGCCATTGTGCGGCGGGTGCAGCGTGGCGACAAGGATGCCTACAACCTGCTGGTCATCAAGTACCAGCACCGGATCATCGAGGTGGCCGGGAAGTTTGTTGGCGAGCGCTCGGACGCCCTCGACATCGCCCAGGAGGCCTTCATCAAGGCCTACCGCTCGATCGGGGGGTTCCGTGGTGAGAGTTCCTTCTACACTTGGCTGTACCGCATTGCGGTGAATGTGGCCAAGACCTTCCTCGAGAGCAACTCGAGGAGGCGTTCCGACCTCGATGTGGACGCGCCGGAGACTGAGGCGCAGGACACGGGCGGGGCGCTGCGGAGCGATGAGACCCCTGAGGGGGTCATCGAGTCCGAGGAACTGCGGCAGGTGATTGCGCAGGCGCTCAGGGAGCTTCCCGACGACTTGCGGCAGGCGATCACGCTGCGCGAGATTGAGGGGATGTCGTACGACGACATCGCCGTGATCATGAAGACCCCGATTGGGACCGTGCGCTCGCGGATATTCAGGGCGCGGCAGTTCATCGAGGAAAGGATGTCACGCCTAGGCGGCTGACAGTTTCGGAGTTCACAATGAAGGATTTTTCGCGCTTGGTTTCCACTGATCTTGAGAGGCTGTCCTCCACCTATGACGGTGAGCAGCTGCCCCAGGGGCGCCTCAGCGCCCTTGGCGACCCGGCCATGCAGGGCCATCTCCACAACTGGTCAATCATCGGCGGCGTGATGCGCGGCGAGATCAAGGGCCAGATCGACCTCGGCTTCGCGGCGCGGGTGGCGGCGCGGGTGGCGGAAATCGAGCCCGACATCGTCGAGGACCAGTCCCGGCTTGCCCCCAGCCGCAAGCTCCGCGTGCGGATGCACCGCCTGGCCCAGGGCCTGGTGCAGCTGGGCGTGGCCGCCTCGGTTGCCGTGGTGACCGTGCTGGGCTACCAGACCTACAGTGCCTCCGACTCCTCCATCACCGAGCCGGCGAGCGCCGTGATGGGCGCCAGCGTGGGGGTGAACCTCGCGAGCTTCCAGGCCGCCGCCCCCGACCGTGGCGTGGCCCAGGTGGCCCCGGCCGCCCCGGAGGGCAAGGATCGCCGCCAGCTGCGGGACAGCGGCGAGCTGCAGCAGGTTGAGTTTGACCGCATCAACAACTACGTCCGGGGTTTCGTGCTTGACACTGCCGCCAGGTAGGAAACTTTCCTGATGACCCTCCATTGCCGTGCCGCAATTCCCGCCCTGGGGGTTGCGGCCTCGCTTTTTCTGGGCGCCGCCGCCGCGAGCGAGTGCGATGACGTCCTCGGCTCGCTGCGCGACCACTACGAGGAATCCAACATGGAGCAGCGGGTGGTGGCCTGGGGGGGCGACTTCCTCGAGCCCTTCCGCATGGTCCACAAGCACGACCAGGGCCACAGCTACTCGTTCTGGGAGTACCTCAACGGCGAGGTGCGCGGCTACGCGCTGCGCGACGACCAGGGCCTCGACTTCAACCGCGAGCAGAACGACATCGGCCCGCTTAACTGGCACCCCACCGGGCTTTACGACAAGATCATGGGCAACCGCGCCCCGCTGCGCGACTACACCTGCATCATCGCCGGCCGCACCCGCCAGATGGGCAACCGCTCCACGGTGCTGCGCCTGAGCCCGACCGACGGCCTGCGCTACGGCTTCATGATCGCGCTCAACGACGAGACCATCCTCCCCATTGAGCTCAGCGTGCTCGACCCCAGCGGCATGCCGGTCGCCAAGGTGACGGTGATCGAGAGCCGCACCAACGCCGACAAGCGCTTCCCGCTCAAGGAGGACGCCTTCGAGAGCTACCTCTCCTCCACTGCCCGGGAGGAGGCCCGCCCCACCCAGGTCTGGCCCGAGCTCAACATCCCCGCCCCCTTCTCGCTGCTGGCCGAGGGCGACTACCCCGAGGGCGGCGAGCACTGCTCCTACCAGGACTTCAGTGACGGCCTGGTGGTGTTCCGGGTCTACCGCAACGACACCTCCGAGGTCAACTACCCCATGGTCAAGAACGGCAGCCTGACCGTCTACCGCAAGAGCAACCGCCGCCATGAGTATGCGGTGGTGGGGGAAATCCCGCTCGATCTCTCCGCGCGGATCCTGGTCCAGATCTAGGGGCTGTCCCGCGTTCGGCGCTCCTTTTCAGTTGCGGGCGCAAATACTATAATGGGCGGTTCAATGCCAGAGCCCACAACCGCAACCGCAAGGGTCCCCATGCCGCAAGACTACGACCAGAGCCTCATCCGCAACTTCTCCGTCATTGCCCACATCGATCACGGCAAGTCGACGCTGTCGGACCGCTTCATCCAGATTTGCGGCGGCCTGTCCGACCGCGAGATGGTGGAGCAGGTGCTCGACTCCATGGACATTGAGCGCGAGCGGGGCATCACCATCAAGGCCCAGACCGTCTCGCTGCGCTACACTGCCGCGGACGGGCGCACCTACGAGCTCAACTTCATCGACACCCCCGGCCATGTGGACTTCTCCTACGAGGTGTCGCGCTCGCTCTTTGCCTGCGAGGGGGCGCTGCTGGTGGTCGACGCCGGGCAGGGGGTGGAGGCGCAGACCCTCTCCAACTGCTACCAGGCCATTGACCTCAACCTCGAGGTCATCCCGGTGCTCAACAAGATTGACCTGCCTGCGGCCGATCCTGAGCGCGTCATCAAGGAGATCGAGGACATCATCGGCATCGAGGCCGGGGACGCCTGCCGCTGCAGCGCCAAGACCGGGCTCGGCGTGCAGGACGTGCTCGAGCGCCTGGTGGCCACCATCCCGCCGCCCCACGGCGATCCCGGCGCCCCCCTGCAGGCCCTGATCATCGACAGCTACTTTGACGACTACCTCGGCGTGGTGTCGCTGGTCCGGGTCAAGAACGGCCTGCTGCGCAAGGGCGACAAGGTCAAGGTGATGTCGCTGGGGCAGACCTGGGACGTGGAGCGCCTGGGCAAGTACACCCCCAAGCGGGTGGACACCGATGAGCTGCGCTGCGGCGAGGTGGGCTGGCTGGTGTGCGGCATCAAGACCATCCACGGCGCCCCGGTGGGCGACACCTTCACCACCGCGCGCAACGGCGCCGCCGAGGCGCTGCCGGGCTTTAAGAAGGCCAAGCCGCAGGTCTACGCGGGGATGTTCCCGGTGGTCACCGATGACTACAACGCCTTCCGCGACGCCCTCGACAAGCTCTCGCTCAATGACGCCTCGCTCTTCTTCGAGCCCGAGAACTCCCAGGCCCTGGGCTTTGGCTTCCGCTGCGGCTTCCTCGGCATGCTGCACATGGAGATCGTGCAGGAGCGCCTCGAGCGCGAGTACGGCCTCAACCTCATCACCACCGCCCCGACGGTCATCTACGAGATCGTCGAGACCAACGGCGAGATCATCCACATCGACAGCCCGGCGCGGCTGCCGCCGGTGAGCAACATCGCCCAGATCCGCGAGCCGATTGCCGAGTGCCGCATGCTCATGCCCAGCGAATACGTGGGCGCGGTGATGAAGCTGTGCCTCGACAAGCGCGGGGTGCAGACCGGCATGGTCTACCATGGCGACCAGGTGGCGCTCACCTATGAGATCCCGATGGCCGAGGTGGTGCTGGACTTTTTCGACCGCCTCAAGTCCACCTCGCGCGGCTACGCCTCGCTGGACTACGGCTTCTGCCGTTACGAGCGCGGCGACCTGGTGCGCATGGACATCCTCATCGCCGGGGAGCGGGTGGACGCCCTCGCGGTGATCCTCCACCGCGAGGATGCCGCCCCGCGCGGGCGGGCGCTGGTGGAGAAGATGCGCGAGCTCATCCCCCGGCAGATGTTCGACATCGCCATCCAGGCCGCCATCGGGGCGCAGGTCATTGCCCGCTCCACGGTCAAGGCGCTGCGCAAGGACGTGCTGGCCAAGTGCTACGGCGGCGACGTCACCCGCAAGCGCAAGCTCCTGGAGAAGCAGAAGGCGGGCAAGAAGCGCATGAAGCAGCTCGGGCGGGTGGAGGTGCCGCAGGACGCCTTCCTCGCGGTGCTCAAGATTGGAAAGGACTGACCCATGTTCAACACGTTCTCAGCGCTGCTCCTTGCGGCCACTGTCATCTCGGGCATCGCCTACGCGTATGACCTGGCCCGGGGGCGCCCGCGGCGCCAGGAGGCGCTGCGCCGCGCCCTGGAGGCCAACCCCGGCCTCGGGAAGAAGGAGATCGCGGCGCTCAAGGAGCCGCGCGGGATCATCGCCCAGACGGGATCGCTCTTCATCATCATCCTGGTGGTCTTCCTGTTCCGCTCCTTTTTCATTGAGCCCTTCCGCATCCCCTCGGGATCGATGATGCCCACCCTGCTCTCGGGGGACTTCATCGCGGTGACCAAGTGGGAGTACGGGCTGCGCAACCCGGTGAGCAACGCCGAGTGGATTGGGACCGGGGCGCCCCGGCGCGGGGACATCGTGGTCTTCAAGTACCCCGAGGAGCCCAGTGTGGACTACATCAAGCGCGTGGTGGGGCTGCCGGGCGACACCATCGCCTACCGCGGCAAGCGCCTCTACATCCTCGAGGCGGGCAAGCAGGGCGAGCCCGCCCAGGTGGTGGCCAAGGGCGCCGGGAAGGTGGTGGCCGAGGGCCTGGGCTTTGAGCAGCACTTTGACGTCTTTGACGAGCAGCTGCCGGGGCACGCGCACCAGATCATGGTGGATGCCCGCGCCCCGGGGCTTGAGGAGTACTTCTACCGCCAGTCCGGCCAGCGGACCGCGAACTGGGTGGTGCCCGAGGGCCAGTACTTCGTGATGGGCGACAACCGCGACAACAGCAAGGACAGCCGCTTCTGGGGCTTTGTGCCCCATGAGAACCTGGTGGGCCGGGCGGTGGGCATCTGGCTCTCCCTCGAGTTTGACCACAAGCCCTCCGACCTGCTGCCCGAGTGGTTCCCCAGCGGGGTGCGCCTGGGGCGCCTGGGAGGCATTGAGTAGATGGACGGCGTGAACGTGGAGGCGCTGCAGCGCCTCGAGCAGGGCATCGGCTACGCCTTTGGCGACCTCGGGCTGCTGGTGCTGGCCCTGACCCACCGCAGCTTTGCCCGCGAGCACAATGAGCGCCTCGAGTTCCTCGGCGACGCCATCCTGGACATGATCATCTCCAAGCGCCTCTACGATCTCTTCCCCGGCTGCCCGGAGGGCGAGCTGACCCGCATGCGCTCGGCGCTGGTGCGCGAGGGCACCCTTGCCGAGCTGGCGCGCGGCTTTGGGGTGGACCGCTGCCTGCGCCTGGGCCTGGGCGAGCTCAAGAGCGGGGGCGCGCGCCTTGACTCGCTGAACGCCGACGCGGTGGAGTCGATCATCGGGGCGATGTTCATCGACACCCATGAGGACTACGCGCAGGTGCGCGAGGTGGTGCTGCCCTGGTTTGAGTCGCGCCTGCGCGCCCTCGACCCCAGCGATGAGCAGAAGGATCCCAAGTCGGTGCTGCAGGAGGTGCTGCAGGGCAGCCATGAGTCGCTGCCCACCTACCAGGTGGAGGGCACCTCCGGCCCCGAGCACGAGAAGGTGTTCACGGTCCTGCTCACCCTCCCCAGCGGCCAGCGCTTCCGCGCCCAGGGCACCTCGCGGCGGCGGGCGGAGCAGGCCGCCGCCCGGCAGGCCCTGGGGGCCATGGGGCAGTTGCCGGGGGCACGGCCATGAGCGGGAACGGCGAGGCCGCGCCCGGGCCGCACTTTGGGCTGGTGGCGATCGTGGGGCGCCCCAACGTGGGCAAGTCCACGCTGATGAACCACCTGCTGGGGCAGAAGGTGAGCATCACCTCGCGCAAGCCCCAGACCACCCGCAACCGCATCCTCGGCATTGACACCGATGGCGACTACCAGTGCGTCTACGTGGACACCCCGGGGCTGCACCGCGAGGAGCGGCGCGCCCTGAACCGCCTGATGAACCGCGCCGCCGAGAGCGCCCTGTGCGACATTGACCTGGTGCTGTTCGTGGTTGACGCCACCCAGTGGACCGACGAGGACGAGCTGGTCCTCGCCAAGGTCGCGAGGGCCCGCGCCGAGGTGGTGCTGGTGCTCAACAAGGTGGACAAGATCCGGGACAAGTCGGAGCTGCTGCCCATCCTGCAGCGCCTGGGGGAGAAGGTCTCCTTCCGGGAGCTGGTGCCGGTCTCGGCGCTCAAGGGCGACAACCTCGACGCCATCCGCAAGCTGGTGCGCGACCACCTGCCGCCCGGGGAGCACTGCTTTGACGACGAGGCGGTCACCGACCGCCCGGTGCGCTTCATGGCGGCGGAGATCATCCGCGAGAAGCTGATGCGCCAGATGGGCGACGAGCTGCCCTACAGCGCGGTGGTCGAGATTGACGGGTTCTCCGAGGAGGAGGGCCTGACCCGCATCCACGCCAAGATCCTGGTGGAGCGGCAGGGGCAGAAGAAGATGGTGGTCGGCCATGGGGGGGCGCGCATCAAGATGATTGGATCCGAGGCCCGCATCGATCTCGAGCGCCTGCTCGGGACCCGCGTCTACCTTGAGCTCTTCGTCAAGGTCAAGGCCGGGTGGGCTGACGACGAGCGGGCGCTGAAGAGCCTGGGGCTGTCCGACTTTGGCGACTGAGCGGCTGGAGGGCGAGCCCGGCTTCGTGCTCCACAGCCGCGGCTACCAGGAGCACGCCCTGCTCCTCGATCTCTACACCCTCTCCCGCGGGCACGTGCGGGCGGTGGATCGCCGCGCCCGCGGCCCGCGCTCGCGCCACCAGGCCTGCCTGCAGCCCTTCGTGCCACTGACGCTGTCCCTCTCCCGCGGGCACAGCGACCTCTACACCCTGCGCGACGTGGAGGCCGCGGGGCGGCCCTACGCCCTCGGGATGCCGCGCCTGCTCTCGGGGATCTACCTCAACGAGCTGCTCTACCACCTCACCCATGCCACCGGGGGGGACACGGTGCTCTTTGGCTCCTACCTGAGCGCCCTCGCGGATCTCGCCGGGGGTGCCGACGAGGGGGCGGCGCTGCGGCGCTTTGAGGAGGTGCTGCTCGAGTCCCTGGGCTATGCGGTGCGCTACGAGACCACTGACGGCCACCCGCTGGACCCGCTGATGGGTTACGCCTTCATCCCCGAGCAGGGCTTTGTGCCCCGCCCCCGGGAGGCGCAGGGGGCCTTTGGCGGCGATGAGCTCATTGCCCTGGCGCGCGGGGAGCGGCGCGGGGGGCGGCTGCTGTCCATTGAGCGCTCCATCAACCGCCGGGCCATCGATCGGCTGCTCGGGGATCGCCCCCTGCACAGCCGCGAGCTGTACCGGCGCTATGTCACCTCCCAGCAAGGGGCTGAGGCACACCATGGTTGAGTTTTACCACGAGAAGCGGCGCCCGGTGCGCCAGCGCGCCACGCGGATGGCCGTCACCGCCCTGGACCTTGAGGGGCGCGGGGTGGGCCGGGTGGACGGGCGGATCCACTTTGTCGAGGGCCTGATGCCCGGCGAGGAGGCCATGGTCGAGCCGCTGCGCGAGGAAAGCGCGCACTCCCTGGCCCGGCTGCAGCGCCTGCTCACCGAGTCGCCTGAGCGCCGCCGCGGCCTGTGCCCCCACGAGGGGCGCTGCGGGGGCTGCCCGCTGCTCCACCTGCCCCCGGCCATGGCCTTCGCGGCCAAGGTCGAGGGAGTGGCGCGCCTGCTCGGCAAGTCCCTGCGCGGCCTTGAGTTCCCCGGAGCGCCCAAGGAGGCGGTGGCGGCGCCCTCCGAGACTGGCTACCGCCGCGCCTGCCGCCTCTCGCTGCGCAACGATCACGGCAAGACCCTGCTCGGGATGCGCTGCCTGCGCTCCCATGACGTGGAGCGGGTCACCTCCTGCGCGGTGCTCACCCCGCGCCTCGGGGAGCTCCTGCCGCACCTCTACCCCCTGGTGCAGTCCCTGCCCTCGCGCAAGTCCGTGGGGCACGTGGAGATGCTCGACTCCGATGGCAAGGTGGGGCTGCTGCTGCGCCTCACCGCGCGTCCCCAGGAGCGCGATCTCGAGCTGCTGCGCGAGCTGGGCGGGCGCCACGATCTGGTGGTCTCCACCCTGGCCCCGCGCCCCTCGCACGAGCAGGCGCCCATGGTCAGCGAGCTGCGCGAGGACGTGGTCTGCGGCAATGGCGCGGACCTGTTCCTCGAGTGCGAGGGGATGCGGATCCCCTGCCGGACCTCGTCCTTTGTGCAGGTCAACCGCGACATGAACGCCCGCCTCATCGCCGCGGTCAAGGCCGCGCTGGAGGGCGAGGAGCGCGGCAGCCTGCTCGACCTCTACTGCGGGGTGGGCAACTTCTCCTTCCCGCTCGCCAGGATGGGCTTCTCCGTGGCGGGCGCCGACATCTCCGCGGCGATGATCCATGACGCGCAGGAGGCGGCGCGCGCCCAGGGCCTGGCGGATCGCCTGAGCTTCCATGAGGCGGACCTCTCCCGCGAGTTTGCCCCCGAGCCCTTCGCCCGCCGCGGCGGCGAGGTGGCGGTGCTCGACCCGGGGCGCGAGGGGGCGATGCAGGCGGTGGCCTTCCTGGCGCGGCGCAAGGTGCGCACCATCGCCATGGTCTCCTGCAACCCCCGCGCCGCCGCCCGCGATGCCCGCACCCTGCTGGACGCCGGCTACGCGCTGCGCGAGTGGTCGGCCTTTGACATGTTCCCCCGCACCGCGCACCTTGAGTTGCTGCTGGTCTTTGCCAAGTGATGGAGGTATGGAGCGATGGTAGCCCTAAGGGACACCCATGACACGCGCTTTGACTACCGGGGCTGGACGGACGCCCTGAGCCTGCCCCAGGGCGAGCGCGACCTTTTGCACCGTACCTGGGAGTACGTGGAGGCCCACTACCCCGAGGGCGCCGACCGCCACGAGCTCGAGCGCACCAACCGCCTCAACGCCGAGATGGTCCTCATCCTGGTGGGGCTCAACATGGATCTCATGTCGCTGCAGTGCGCGCTGCTCTACCGCCTCTTCGACCGCGACTACCTCGAGCCGCAGGGCATCGCCGAGACCTTCGGGGAGGGCATGCTGCGCCTGCTCGAGGCCACGCGCGACATGGACGCCATCCGCTTCCTCGACAGCATCAAGTACGGCCGTGGCGAGGACGTGAAGATCGACAAGGTGCGGCGCATGCTGCTCGCCATGGTCAAGGACGTGCGGGCGGTGGTCATCAAGCTTGCCGAGCGCATCGCCGTGATCCGCGAGTCGCGCGACCTCGACGAGGAGACGCGCCTCAAGATTGCCCGCGAGGTGGCCAACATCTACGCCCCGCTCGCCAACCGCCTGGGCATCGGCCAGCTCAAGTGGGAGCTCGAGGATCTGGCCTTCCGCTCCCTGCACCCTGACGAGTACCGCGAGATTGCCCGCGACCTCGGGGAGCGGCGCGTGGACCGCGAGCGCTACATCATCGACTTTGTCGAGGAGCTGCGCGCCCTGCTCGAGGCGCAGGGGATCCACTGCCAGGTCTACGGGCGCCCCAAGCACATCTACAGCATCTGGCGCAAGATGCAGCGCAAGCACCTCTCCTTCTTCGAGCTCTACGACGTGCGCGCGGTGCGGGTGATCGTGGAGCGGGTGCAGGACTGCTACGCGGCCCTCGGCATCGTCAATGCCCGCTGGCGCCACGTGCAGCGCGAGTTCGACGACTACATCGCCAACCCCAAGCCCAATGGCTACCAGTCCCTGCACACCGTGGTCTACGGCGACGGGGACAAGCTGGTCGAGATCCAGATCCGCACCTCGCACATGCACGAGGCCGCCGAGCTGGGGGTGGCCGCCCACTGGAAGTACAAGGAGGGCGGCGGCCAGGCCAGCGGCGCCGAGGATCGCATCAACTGGCTGCGCAAGCTGCTGGCCTGGCGCGACGACATGGTCGCCTCGGGCTCGCTGCTTGACGAGTACCGCACCAAGGTCTTCGAGGATCGGGTCTACGTCTTCACCCCCCAGGGGGAGGTGGTGGACCTTCCCACCGGGTCGACCCCGCTCGACTTTGCCTACCATGTGCATACCATGGTGGGGCACCGCTGCGTGGGCGCCAAGGTCGACGGGCGCATCGTCCCCTTCACCTACGCGCTCAAGACCGGGCAGACGGTGGAGATCATCACCCAGCGCGAGCCCAGCCCCTCGCGGGACTGGCTCAACCCCGACCTGGGGTTCCTCAGGACCCACAAGGCCCGCTCCAAGGTCATGGTCTGGTTCCGGGCGGTCGACCGCGAGCGCAACGTCGCCCTGGGGGCGGAGGCGCTCGCCCGTGAGCTGGCGCGCCGCGGCCTGCAGCGCACCAAGGAGCAGGTGGCGGCCCTGGCCATGGAGCGCCTGCCGCGCCTCAAGGCCCGCACCACCGATGACGTGCTCGCCGCGCTGGGGGCGGGCGACGTGTCGCTCAACCAGATCCTGGCGCCGCTTGGGCCCCAGGCCGTGGCGGAGGTCTCCGTTGAGGCCATCCGCGCCGAGTCCGAGGCGCGGCTGCAGCGCGACCGCGAGCGGCAGAAGCACCGCGCCCGCAAGGGGCAGGTGATCGTGGACGGGGTGGAGGACATCCTCACCCACATGGCCCACTGCTGCCGCCCGGTGCCGGGTGACGACATCGTCGGCTTCATCACCCAGGGGCGGGGGATCTCCATCCACCGCACCGACTGCCGCGAGCTCAAGGCGATGGCCGCCGAGCACTCCGACCGCCTCATCCACGCCAGCTGGGGCGACACCTCGGACTGCAGCTTCTCGGCCACCATCCGCGTGGTCGGCGAGGACTACCAGGGCACCCTGCTCCGGGATGTCACCGCCATCGCGGCGGCCGACCGGCTCAACGTGCTGGCGGTGCGCTCGCGCAGCGACCGGGGCACCGGCCAGGCCTTCATTGAGCTGGACCTCATGATCCATGGCGCCGAGGCGCTCGAGCATGCCATGGCGAAGTTCCGCGACCTCAGGAACGTCTCGGGGGTGTCGCGTGCCTGAGCCCCGCCCCCTGGGGGGCGGGCGGCCCAATGGTGCTATAATCCCGCTTTGTGCCCCCGCGCCCGCGGGGGACCATCCCATCCCTGGCTCGCGCCAGTGTTTTTGTGCTCTAGGCTAAGGTCTTTTGATATGGCAAAGTCTCCCGTCAAGCTGATTTTTGTTACTGGAGGCGTGGTCTCGTCCCTGGGCAAGGGAATTGCCGCCGGATCCCTGGCGGCGGTGCTTGAGGCGCGCGGCATCGACATCACCATGATGAAGCTCGATCCCTACATCAATGTCGATCCTGGCACCATGAGCCCCATCCAGCACGGCGAGGTCTTCGTCACCGAGGATGGCGCGGAGACGGATCTCGACCTGGGGCACTACGAGCGCTTCATCCACACCAAGATGTCGCACCGCAACAACTTCACCACCGGGCGCATCTACTCCGACGTGATCCGCAAGGAGCGCCGCGGCGACTACCTCGGGGCCACCATCCAGGTCATCCCCCATGTCACCAACGCCATCAAGGAGCGCATCCTCGCCGGCGCCGAGGGCCATGAGATTGCCATGGTCGAGATCGGCGGCACGGTCGGCGACATTGAGTCACTGCCCTTCCTCGAGGCGATCCGCCAGCTGGCCGTGGACATCGGCCGCGAGAACGCGCTGTTCATGCACCTGACCCTGGTGCCCTACCTCAAGACCTCGGGCGAGGTGAAGACCAAGCCCACCCAGCACAGCGTCAAGGAGCTGCTCTCCATCGGGATCCAGCCGGACGTGCTCATCTGCCGCAGCGAGAACGTGATCCCCGCGCACGAGCGCCAGAAGATCGCCATGTTCTGCAACGTCTCCGAGCGGGCGGTGATCTCGATGCGCGACGTGGACTCCATCTACAAGATCCCCGCCATCCTCAAGAGCCAGTACCTCGACCAGCTGGTGGTGGACCGCTTTGGCATGGACTGCCCCGAGGCCGACCTCTCCGAGTGGGAGCAGGTGCTCTACCAGCAGGCCAACACCGTGGGCGAGGTCACCATCGGCATGGTGGGCAAGTACGTGGAGCTGCACGACGCCTACAAGTCGGTCAACGAGGCGCTGCGCCACGGCGGGCTCAAGAACGGCCTGCAGGTGAACATCAAGTACATCGACTCCGAGGACGTGGAGGTGCGCGGCGAGGAGATCCTGCGCGGCCTCGATGCCATCCTGGTGCCGGGCGGCTTTGGCAGCCGCGGCATCGAGGGCAAGATCACCGCCGCCAAGTACGCGCGCGAGCATGGGCTGCCCTACCTCGGGATCTGCCTGGGCATGCAGGTGGCGATCATCGAGTACGCCCGCCACGTGGCGGGGCTCGAGGGCGCCAACTCCACCGAGTTTGACCCCAAGACCCCCTGGCCGGTAATCGCCCTCATCACCGAGTGGATCGACGAGGACGGGCGCGTGGAGAAGCGCAGCGAGCAGTCGGACCTGGGCGGCACCATGCGCCTGGGCGGCCAGCTCTGCCACCTCCGCGAGGGCTCGCGGGTCCGCGGGCTCTACGGCAAGGACGACATCGTCGAGCGCCACCGCCACCGCTATGAGGTGAACAACAACCTCATCGGCAAGGTCACCGCGGCGGGCATGTCCGTGGCGGGCATGTCCACGGACAACCGCCTGGTGGAGATCGTCGAGATCCCCACCCACCCGTGGTTCATCGGGGTGCAGTTCCACCCGGAGTTCACCTCCAACCCGCGCAACGGCCACCCCCTGTTCAAGGGCTTCATCCGCGCGGCCAAGGAATACCAGGACCGCAGCAAGTAGCGGCAGGGCAAGGAGGGACGGGCAATGCTCTCGCGGGTGATGACCCTGGTGCTGGTGGCGATCATCGCCTACCTCGCCTATGACCTCATTTATGGGCGCAACGGGATGCTGCAGTACGAGGAGACCGCCGAGCAGCTGGGCAGCACCCGCCAGAAGTCCGAGCAGCTGCGCCGGCGCAACGAGCAGCTGCGCGATGAGCTCAACGACCTTCGGCAGGGCAATGCCACGGTCGAGGAGCTGGCGCGCGGTGAGCTGGGGCTCATCAAGGAGGGCGAGACCTTCTACCGGGTCATCGACAGCAAGGCCGGCGAAGGCCAGGGGACCCCATGAGCCTGCCCGGCGGCCTGCGCATTGACGTGGTGGTGCCCGCGGCCGGCCAGGGCCGGCGCATGGGATCTGCGGTGCCCAAGCAGTACCTGCGCGTGGGCGGCCATGCCATCCTCGAGCTGACCCTCGGGCGGCTGCTGGGCCTGCCCTTTGTGGGGCGGGTGGTGGTGGCCCTGGCCGCGGGCGATGGGCGCTTTGGGGATCTGCGCTGCGCCGCCGACCCGCGGGTGGTGGCGGTCACGGGCGGCGCGGAGCGCGCCGACTCGGTGCGCGCCGCCCTCGGGGAGGTGTCCACCGAGTGGGTGCTGGTCCATGACGCCGCCCGCCCCTTTGTGCGGCCGGGCGACATCGAGGCCCTGGTTGAGGCCTGCCTGGGGGATGGCGGGGTGGGGGGGATCCTCGCCGTGCCCATCCATGACACGGTCAAGGAGGGCGAGGGCGGCCGCATTGCCAGGACCCGCCCCCGCGACGGGCTGTTCCGGGCCCAGACCCCGCAGATGTTCAGGGCCGCGGCGCTGCGCGAGGCCCTCTCAGGCGGCGTGGCGGTGACTGACGAGGCCTCGGCCCTCGAGGCGCGGGGGGAGCGCCCGCTGCTGGTGATGGGCAGCGAGCTCAACTTCAAGGTGACCACCAGTGACGACCTGCGCCTGGCGCAGGCGCTCTGGGACGCGGGGATGCTGTCATGAGGATCGGGCACGGCTTTGACGTACACCGCTTCGGCGGGCCGGGGCCCTGCACCCTGGGCGGGGTCAAGGTGCCCCATGAGCGCGGCCTTGTGGCCCACTCGGACGGGGACGTGGTGCTGCACGCCATCGCCGACGCCATCCTCGGCGCCCTGGCGCTGGGGGACATCGGGCACCTCTACCCGGACAGCGATGACCGCTTCCTCGGCATCGACAGCCGCGTGCTGCTGCGCGATGCCTTCGCCAGGGCCAAGGAGCGCGGCTACCGCCTGGGCAACCTCGATGTCACCATCATCGCCCAGGTCCCGAGGATGGCGGCCCACGAGCCGCAGATGATTAGGAACGTGGCCGCTGACCTGGAGGCCCCCGAGGGCGCGGTCAGCATCAAGGCCACCACCACCGAGCGCCTCGGGTTCACCGGGCGCGCGGAGGGCATCGCCGTGGAGGCGGTGGTGCTCCTTGAGGAAACGGAGACCAAGATTTGAGGAAGTTCCGCCTGTTTGAGCGCTGCTATGACTGGTGCATCGCCCTGGCAAGGCACCGCCTTGCATGGCTGTTCCTGGCCATCAACACCTTCTGCGAGTCCATCTTCTGGCCGGTGCCCTCGGACATCATGCTGGCGCCGATGTGCCTGGCCCGCCCGCAGCGCGCCCTGCGCTACGCGCTGCTCACCGTGGTGGCCTCGGTGCTGGGGGCGGTGGTGGGCTACTACCTCGGGTACTTCATCTACGACCCCTACATCAAGGACTTCATCTCCTTCCTCCACTATGATCGCGAGATGGAGACGGTGCGGGGCTGGTTCACCATGGAGTATGGGGTGCTGATGATTTTCATCGGCGCCTTCACCCCCATCCCCTACAAGGTCATTGCCGTCACCTGTGGGGTGATGGCCGCCGAGAGCGTGGCCAACACCGGGTCGGCGGGCATGCTGACCCTGCTCAACTTCGTGCTGGTCTCCTTCGTGGGCAGGGGCCTGCGCTTCTTCCTCGAGGCCGGGATCATCATGTGGGGCGGGGAGCGCATGGAGCGCGCCATCCGCCGCTACATCGACCTCATCGGCTGGGCCTGCGTGGCGCTGGTCGTGGCTTATGTCGCATACAAGGTAATGCAAAATTGAGACTCTCTAGCCTAGTGATGGCCCTGGTGGGCCTTGGCGGCCTGGCCCTGGTGGGCTGCGCCACCAGCAACAGCACCAACTACGGGGACAAGGTGGTGGTGGTCGGCGCCCCGGGGCAGCAGCACACGCCGCGGCGCGCCCCGGCGCCCCAGCCTGCCCGCGTTGGCCAGGACAGCCGCGTGGTGGATCTCGGATCCACCCCGGAGGGCCAGGTCACCGCCTCGAGCGCCGCCACCGCCCCCAGGGCCGCGGCGCCCAGCGGGACCTACCGGGTGGTCAAGGGCGACACCCTGTTCTCGATCGCCTTCCGCTATGGGCTCAACTACAAGACCCTGGCCAACCTCAACGGCATCGAGGAGCCCTACGCCATCAACGAGGGGCAGCTGCTGCGCCTGAGCGACGCCCCGGTGGGGGACGGCAAGGCCCACTTCTACACGGTCAAGCCCGGCGACACCCTCTATTCCATCGCCGCGGCGCAGGGGGTCACCGCCACCTACCTCGCGCGCCTCAATGATCTCGAGCAGCCCTACACGGTGCGCCTGGGGCAGCGCCTCAAGGTGCAGGAAGGCAAGGAGGAGTCCGGCCGCAGTGCCGCCACCCCGCCCGCGGCGCGCCAGGCCCCGGCCCAGAAGCCCACCGCCAGCGCCCCGCA
>JAILEI010000086.1 GCA_024688225.1 Succinivibrionaceae bacterium | reverse complement strand
GGCACGCTCCTCACGCTCAATCTCGCGGCGCTCCCGCTCGGCCTCGCGCTCGAGGGCCTTCTCGAGCTTCTGGCGCTCCCGCTCCTCGCGCTCACGCTCACGGGCCTCGGCCTTCTCGAGCTTCTGGCGCTCGCGCTCCTCGCGCTCGCGCTCGCGGGCCTCGGCCTTCTCCTGCTTCTGCCGCTCGCGCTCCTCGGCAGCCGCATCCTTCTGGCGCTGCAGCTCCTGGGCAATGGCGTCGGCGCTCTTTTGCCGGTAGTACTCGGCCACCTGCAGCGACCAGTCGCGGGACACGGAGAGCGCCCCGGCCAGCACGCCGATGCGCTTCTTCTTCTCGCCGCTGAGCTTGCCGTCCGCGACCGCGATGTAGACGATGGCCCGCAGCAGGCCCTGGCCAATGCTCGAGCCGGCCAGCAGCCCGAGGAAGTAGCCCTTGGGATCGAAGACCTCGCTCTGGCCGTAGCGGTAGCGCTCGAGCGCCTGCTCCCCGAGCTCGGGTGAGAGCGCCATCGCCTCCATGAGGCGGCGCACCCCCTCCTGCTGGGCGGGCAGGATGCGGGGCGAGCCCTTGACCACGTAGCCAAGGAGGGCGAAGGCCCGGAAGAGCAGGTCGACATGATCCCCCGCATTCTGCAGGAAACTGTCAAAGGTCATCGTCTGAAGGCTGGAACCTTCCATGCCAATCTCCACTCCTCACCAAGGGTCCGCCACGAAAAAACATTTTAGTCCACAAAGGATAAGCGCGCAAAGGGCGCCGCCCTCCCGGCCCTGCTTGGAATTGCCGCCAGTTTTGCTACAATGGGTCACATGGGAGGTGACCGCCATGCTCATGAGCCCCAATGAATTGAACACCCTGTTCCGCGAGCGCCTGGACACCCTGGGCCTGCCCGATGAGCTCTACATGAGGATCCTCGCCCGCCACTGCAAGGCAGACTACCTCGAGCGGCTCGCCTCGGAGTTCCTGTGGACCGGGGCCGATCCCGTGGCCTTCATGGACCGCCTCTTCTCCATGCTCCGCACCAAGATCAGCTCAGGCAACCTCAGCTACTTTGAGTCGTTTGACCTGCGCTCCACCCTCTATGAGGCCACGGCGGCGCGCTTTGCCATCAAGAGCGGGCTCAACGATGGGAAGATCCTGGTGGTGACCGTGGTCGGGGACACCCGCCGCGACTACTACTACGCCTGCGCCAAGGGCAGCGAGGAGCAGGTGCGCAGCCTCTACACCAAGTTCAGCGACCGCCGCCAGCGCAAGGACGGCGCCGACACGAGGGTCGAGGACTTCTTCTTCTCCCACCTCGTGCTCGGCCAGGGCGCCTGCGCCAAGGGCTAGGACTCAAACGGGGCGGGATCGCCCGCCCCCACCCTCCTGATCACCGGGACCTCCTCCTCGAAGCGGATCACCGTGGTCGGGGTCGGGACCAGCACCCCCCCATCCACAATCACGTCGACGAGGCCGCCAATCTTGTCGTTGATCTCCACCGGATCGGCCTCCGGCTCCTCCATGTCCGGCAAAATCAGCGTGCAGCTCATGAGCGGCGCGTCCATGCCCTCGAGGATCGCGGAGAGGATGGCGTTCTGGGGCACCCGGATGCCAATGGTGCGCCGGCGCTCGTTCATGAGGCGCCGCGGGACCTCCTTGGTCGCGGGCAGGATGAAGGTGTAGGCCCCCGGGGTGTTGGCCTTGAGCAGGCGGAAGACCTGGTTGCCCACCCGGGCGTAGGTCGCAATCTCCGAGAGGTCGCGGCACATCAGGGTGAAGTTGTGCTTGTTGCTGATGCGCCGGATGCGGGCGATGCGCTCCATCGCCTCCTTCTCCTGCAGCGCGCAGCACAGGGCATAGGCCGAGTCGGTGGGGACCACCGCCACGCCGCCGCCTGAGATGATGCCGCAGATCTGGGCGACGTAGCGCTTCTGGGGGGTGTCAGGGTGTACGGATATGAACTCACAACGCGCCATGGCGCTTTCTCCTTTCAGGCAATGGCGCAAATTATAACCTAGCGCCGGCGCCCCCCGCCCTGGGGGCCCAAAAAAGCGGGCCGCAGGGTGCGCCTAGGGAAAATGGTAGGGGGCGGCCGCCGGGTGGGTCCACACCGGGCGGATGCCCCCGGGGATGGCCAGCCCGAGCCCGAGGTCGCGGAACCCGCCCGGGGCGTGAAAGTCAGTGCCCATCGACCCCAGCAGCCCATGGGAGACGCACAGCCTCGTCAGGTAGTCGGCATCGCCCTGGCGCTGGGGGCCAAAGGAGACCTCCATCGCCTCCCCGCCGAGATCCGCAAAGTCGGTGACCAGCTGCCGGAGGCGGTGGTTGGAGAGATCGTAGTGCAGGGGGTGGGCGATCACCGCCACCCCGCCTGCGGCGCGGATCGCGCCCACCGCCTCGGCTACACTGGCCCACTCGGTCACCACGTGGCAGGGCCGCCCGGGCTTGAGGTAGCGCTTGAAGGCGTCCTCGGCGGTGGCGCAGGCGCCAATCCTGACCAGGTGCCGCGCGTAGGTGCCGCGGGTGATCACGGCCCCCTCCCCCGCCTCTGCCCGCACCGCCTCGGTGATGCCCGCAAAGCCGCAGGCCTCAAGCGCCGCGCCCAGCGCGGCGGCCCGCTCCTCGCGGCGCGAGGTCTGCGCGGCGATGAGATCGGACATCGCCGGGGCGTGGTGGTCGATGAACAGGCCCACGATGTGGATCTGGTGGGACTTCCAGGTGGTGGAGACCTCAATCCCCGGGATGAGGCTCAGCCGCCCCACCGCGGCCGCGAGCGCCTCGTCAAGCCCGGCCACGGTGTCGTGGTCGGTGATCGCAAGGTGGGTCATGGCGCCCCAGGCGGCGCGCTCCACCAGCTCGGTGGGGCTGAGGGTGCCGTCGGAGGCGGAGGAGTGGCAGTGCAGGTCGATGGCGCTCATGGGCTGGCCTCCGCGCGGGACTCGAGCTCCTCCCAGCGCGCCATCAGGGCCTCCAGCCGTGACTCCACCTCGCCGCGGCGCGCCGTAAGCTCGCCCACCCCGCCCTCGCGGGCGTAGGCCTCAGGGCGGGAGAGCTCCTCGTCCACCGCCGCCAGCTCGCGCTCCACCTCCTCGATGCGCGCAGGCAGGTGGTCAAGCTCATGGCGCTCGGTAAAGGACAGGCCCA
>JAILEI010000019.1 GCA_024688225.1 Succinivibrionaceae bacterium | reverse complement strand
GCTGCGGCAGGCTTGGGGGCAGGTGCCGGGGCAGGTGCCGGGGCGGGCTTGGGCTCCGGGGCGGGGGCGGCGGCCGCCGCTGCCTCCTCGGCCTTCTTCAGCAGATCGTCAAAGTCAGCGTCAGTGGCGTCCTTGTGCTCGTCCTCGTCGGAGCCCGGGGCATGCCCCTTGCCGTGCAACTGGTCAAGCAGAGCCTCAAACTCCTCCTCGGTAATGTCATCAACCGACCCACCAGAGCTCTCCGGCTCGGGCTTAGGCTCGGGCTCAGGCTTGGGCTCGGGCTTGGGCTCAGGCTTGGGCTCAGGCTTGGGCTCAGGCGCAGGGGCGGCGGCGGCAGGGGCCTGCCCCGCGGCGTGGGCATGCAGGCGGTCAAGCAGATCCTTGGGGGCCTCGGGCAAGTTGGGGTCGCCGGTCTTGACCAGCTCGAACATCTTGGTTATTTCGTCGTAGGCCGAGAGCACCGCGTCCATCAGGTCCGCGTTCATGGAGATGTGACCGTTGCGCAGCTGGTCAAACACCCCCTCGCCAGCGTGGCAAATCTCCACCAGGTTGGTGAGCCCCAGGAACCCGGCACCGCCCTTGACCGTGTGGAAGCCACGGAAGATGGCGTTCAGCAAGTCGCGGTCGTCAGGAGTCTTCTCAATCTGGACCAGTTGCTCATCAAGACGCTCAATGAGCTCCCCGGCCTCGACTATGAAGTCTTGTAGAATTTCCTCGTCCATTTTTGGCCCCTAACTAAAAACCGAGACTCGCCAACAAATCATCGACGTCCCCCTGACTCGAGGCGGCCTCGCCAGAGTCACGCTCCCTTGCAAGCGAGGGTCCCTCTGCCTTGAGCGAGCCATGCTCAGTCTTCTCCTGCGGGGGCCGCACCCCAGTCTTGCGGTTGGGGCTGCAGACCACAAGGAAGTTGACCAGCTTGTCCTCAACCTCGGTGACCAGCTTGATGACCCGCTGGATCATCTGGCCGGTGAGGTCCTGGTAATCCTGGGCCAAGACAATCTCGTTGAGCTGTGATGACAGGCGGGTGGCGTTGATTTGGGTCTGGGAAATCAGGTCGTCTATCTTGTGGCAAAGGGTGACAAAGTCAAAGCGGTCAATCTTGCCGTGCATGAGGCTTTTCCATGCTGGCAGGAGGTTGGCAATCAGCTCCATCAGCGTGGTCGCCAGCGGGGCGCAGGCATCAACGGCGTCCAGGGTGCGGTTCGCCGCCTGGTCGGTCATGGAAATGATGTTCTTGAGTCGCTCGGAGGCATCCGGGATCTCGAAGTCGGCGATGGTCTTGATCCGCTCGTCGCTTGCGAAGTCGGAGATCGCGTCATGCAGGTCGCGGGTCAGCTCACCGACCTTGTTGTACACCTCAACACTGAAATTGTAGTCAGGGTTGCCGATCGCCTTCTTTGCCAGATCCAGCACCTTCTGGTCTGCCTCGTCCTGGCTGCCAGCCTCTAACAGGTCCACAAGTTCCACCGCGTCAGCCAGGGTTACCAACGGCGCCTGAACCAAATCATCCATTTGTCTGCTTCCCCAAAGTCTGCCGCTTACTCAAAACGCTCAAAAATCTTGTCCAGCTTGGCCTTCAGCGTGGCTGCGGTGAACGGCTTGACAATGTAGCCATTCACGCCGGCCTTGGCGGCCTCAATGATCTGCTCGCGCTTGGCCTCGGCGGTGACCATCAGCACAGGCAGCGCCTTGAGCTTGGGATCCTTTCGTATTTCCTTGAGCAGGTCGATGCCCTGCATGATGGGCATGTTCCAGTCCGTGACCACAAACTGGAATCCCCCGGACTGCAGCATGGGCAGGGCGGTTGCCCCGTCATCTGCCTCGTGGGTGTTGGTGAAGCCAAGATCTCTCAACAAGTTCTTGATGATTCGACGCATGGTCGAAAAGTCATCGACGATCAATATTTTGATGTTCTTGTCCAAGATATGCTCCTTGATGCAGGATCCCGACGATCGAAACCTTACCAGCCGGCGGCCGCCACCCCATGGACAGCCCCCGCACCCAGGGAACCCCGGCCCAGGACCGCACGTGTGCGGTCCCCGGATGCCAATTCATCCCAGGATGGCCAGGCCCCCATAAAAAACACCCAGGTGGCGCCCAGCACCACCCAGCCGGCAGCCGGGCTGGCGCGGCCCACACTGCCAAAATGAAACTTTAGTCATATATTTTATGATCTTACATAAAATACTAAGAAGATCAAACTTCATGCCAATCCGCTGGCTGGACTTATGATAACACTCACAAAAAAGTCTTGTTAAATAAATGACCTTTTGTCAGGACCTCCAGTCCTTGAGACTGGCCCTCAGCCTTGCCATCGACTGCGACATGATCTGGCTGACCCGCGACTCGCTCACGTCGAGCACCTTGCCAATTTCCTTGAGGTTCAGCTCATCGTCGTAGTAGAGGGACAGGACCTGCTGCTCGCGCTCGGGGAGCCTCATGATGGCCTTGACCAGGGAGGCCTTGAACTCCGAGGTCGCCAGCATCTCAAAGAGGCGGTCGTGCTGGTAGTCCCCGTCCGCGCTGATCACGTCATCGGTGATGCCCAGATCCTCAATCCCGATGACCTGGGTGGTCGAGCTGTCAAGCAGCATCTGCCGGTACTTCTCCAGGGAGACGCCCAGCTCATCGGCAATCTCCCGCTCCGCCGGCTCGCGCCCCAGGCGCTGCGAAAGGCGCGAAACCGCCTCTGAAATCTGCCGGTTGCCCTGGCTGACCGAGCGCGGCGCCCAGTTGTACTGGCGCATCTCATCGATCATGGCGCCGCGGATGCGGATGGTGGCATAGGTCTCGAACACCGCCCCATGGCCGGACTCAAAGTGCTGGATGGCGTCCATGAGGCCCAGCATGCCCGACTGGATGAGATCGTCGAGCTCAACGCTGGCGGGAAGGCGCGCCTTGAGGTGCAGCGCAATGCGCTTGACCATCGGGGCGTACTTCTCTATCTCATCCGCCCGCACCTCCCGCTGCTGCATCTGGTAGGCGCGGGCGCCATTCCTCGAATTCACCATGCCCTTCCGCTGCTGCCCACCCTCAAGCCGGTTTCTTCACCAGGTTCTCCACGAAGAACTCCAGGTGGCCGCTCGCCCCAGGCGGAATCGGCCAGGAGCAGGCCCTGGCGGCCAGCGCCTTGAAGGCCCGCGACGCCGGGGACTGGGGATACATGTCCACCACGCAGGAGCGCTGCCGGATGGCGTTTTTCATGTTGGCGTCCTGCGGGATGCAGGCCACCAGCTCCAGGGTCACGTCCAGGAAGCGGTCCACCACCGCCAGGAGCTTGCGGTACATCTGCTTGCCCTCCTCGAGGGTGTGCACCTGGTTGGCGATGATGCGGAAGCGGTTCACCCCGTAATCCTTGGCCAGGACCTTCATCTGGGCATAGGCATCCGCCACCGAGGTGGGCTCATTGCAGACCACCATCACCACATCCTGGGCGGCCCGGCAGAAGGACAGCACCATGTCCGAGATGCCCGCGGCAGTGTCAACAATGAAGAAATCGATGGGCTCGCGCAGCGATGAGAAGGAGCGGATCAGCCCCGCATGCTGCTGGGGGCTGAGCTCCACCATCTCCTTGACGCCTGAGGAGGCAGGCACGATGCGGATGCCATGCGGACCCGTCCTGATGATGTCCCCGAGCCCGCACTCGCCATGCAGCACATGGAGAATGTTCTTGTCCGCCCGCAGGCCCAGCATGACATCGATGTTGGCCAGGCCCAGGTCGGCGTCAAGCAGCATCGCATGGCGGCCCGCCAGGCACAATGCCACCCCCAGGTTCAGCGAAACGCTGGACTTGCCCACGCCACCCTTGCCGCCGGTCACGGTGATCACCTTCACCTGCTGGCGTCCCGAATTCTCTGCTGCGTCGGTCATGATGGACTCCTCTAAAACCCCTATGGCAGCGCCGCCTGGGCGGCGTTGTCCTCCACCTGCGACAGCGCCCTCACCGCAAGCTGGTGCGCGTCCGGGACCTCCAGGTCATCAGGCACCCGCTGGCCAGTGGCTACATAGCTAAGGCGCAGGCGCTCGCGAATGCACAGGGAGAGCGCGTCCCCCAGGTTTTTGCTCTCGTCGAGCTTGGTCAGGATCAGGCCGCTGAGCCCCACCTCCGAGAAGTGGCGCAGCGCCTCGCCCAGGACCCCGCGCTGGGCCGTGGCGGGCAGCACCAGGTAGTGGCGGAGGCTGAGCTTGTCCAACGACTTGAGCTCGCCTATCTGCGGGCGGAAGCGATCATCGGACAGTCCCACCCCCGCCGTGTCAACCAGCACCAGGCTCTTGTCCCGGAGCTCATAAAGCGTCTCCGGCAAGTCGGGAATGGATGCCACCTCACGCGCGGTGCAGCCCATGATGCGCCCGTAGGTCCGAATCTGCTCCGCGGCACCGATGCGGTAGTGGTCCGCGGTCACCAGCGCCACCTTCTCCGCGCCATAGCGCATGACGAAGCGCGCCGCCAGCTTGGCAAGCGTGGTGGTCTTGCCCACCCCGGCCGGGCCGATGAGGGCCACCACCCCGCCTTCCTTTACGATTTCATCCCCGCCAATGGAAATCCGCCGCTCCAGGATGCCCCCCAGCTCACGCCAGGCAAGGTTGAACGAGGCATCAGGGCTGATCTCGGCGGTCAGCTCGCGGGCGGTCTCGCTGTCAAAACCCGCGGAGGCCAGCAATCGCTCGGCCATGGCCCGCACCGGCTCCTCGCGCGCCGCCGTCTCCTTGATGAGGCCCGCCAACTCAAAGCGCAGCAGCTTCTTGATTTCCTCAATGTCGCTGCGCAGGGCGCCCAGGTCATCATCGCCAGCCGCCGCGCCCTGCCGGGCATAGGAGGAAATGCCGTGCCGCAGCTCGGCCTCCTGCTCGGACTTGCCCTTTTCCCCGAAAATCTCCCGCAGGGCGCTGCGCTCGCCCAGTGGCGCCGGGGCGCCCTCCGCGGCGCGCTGGGACTTGACGTCCTGCTCAATCTTGCTGACATCCTGGGCGGAGAGCTTGTTCTGCCGCTCGAGGATCTCCATCAGGGAGCGGGCAAAGCCCTCGGCCCTGCTGCCCCCCACGCCCTTGGGCCCTTGCTCCGGCGCAGGCTGCTTGGCCGAGGCCGACAGGGTCACCTCATCATCCCTGAGGTAGCGGTTGCGCTCCCCGGCGCTGGGCCCGGGCGCCGCCGGCTGCGCCGGCTTGGCCTGCTGCTCCACGCCGGCCACAATCTCGACCCCCGCGCTGACCCGCTTGTTGGACATGATGACCGCGTCCGGCCCCAGCTCCTCCTTGATCATGGAGAGCGCTGACCGCATGTCCTTGGCCACAAAGCGCTTGAGTTTCATTGGTCGCCACACCATCCCGCACCAACTCTGGCGGAATGGTTTCCTCCGTTAATGACCCGGCAGGGAAAAAAGCCAGCCGGGAATGGTTCTGTCTTGAATTTATTGCGGAAACTCGGGTAAGTTTAACGCAATTTGGCATAAAGCCCAAAAAAACCTGCCCCCGGCCGCTAGCGGATCTGCGGCGGGGCGCCCGGGCCGCCATTGCCCACCACCGAGACAATCTTGATCTGCTTGTCATCGGGGATCTCCTGGTAGGACAGCACCCTCAGACCGGGAATGGTGTTCTTCACAAAGCGGGACAGGGTCGAGCGCAGCATCCCCGAGGTAAGCAGGATGGCGGGCTCGCCAGCCATCTCCTGGTTGGAGGTGGCCTCAAACAGGGACTTTTGCATGCGGTCCGCAAGGCCGGGCTCAATGCCCACCCCCTCGGCGCCCCCGGTCTCAAGCGACTTGTGGAGCACCCGCTCCAGCTCCGGGGCCAGGGTGATGACCGGGATGGTCTGCTCGCCACCGGCGATGTCCTGGAGGATGAGGCGCCTGAGGCCAATGCGGCACGCGGCGGTGAGCACCTCGGGATCCTGGCTCTTGGGGCCATACTCCACCAGGGTCTCGAGAATGGTGCGCATGTCCCTGACCGGCACCCCCTCGTTGAGCAGGTTCTGCAGGATGTGGGTGAGCAGCCCCAGGCTGACCACCGAGGGCACCAGCCCATTGACCAGCTTGGGCTGGGTCTTGGCCACCAGGTCCAGGATGTTCTGCACCTCCTCCTGCCCAATCAGGGAGGCACTGTTGTTGGAGAGCACCTGGGACATGTGGGTGGCAATGACGGTTGAGCAGTCCACCACCGTGTACCCAAGGCCCAGGGCGCGATCGTTGTCGGCCTTGGAGATCCACACCGCGTCCAGGCCAAAGGCCGGATCCTTGCCCTTGAGCCCATCGATGTCCCCGAAGACCGTGCCCGGGTTGATCGCCATGTCGCGATCGGGCTGGACCTCGGCCTCGCCAAAATTGACGCCCATGAGGGTGATGCGGTAGAAGTTGGGTCCCAGGTCCAGGTTGTCCCTGATGTGCACCGGCGGGATCAGGAAGCCGAGATCCTGCGAGAGCTTCTTGCGCACGCCCTTGACACGGTTGAGCAGCTCACCGCCCTGGTTCTTGTCGACCAGGGGGATGAGGCGGTACCCGACCTCGAGGCCAATGACATCCACCTCCGAGACATCGTCCCAGGACAGCTCCTTCATCTCCGGGCGCGGCATCTCCGAGGGGCTGGGCTTCTTGGGCTCGGCCTTGGATCGCTCCTGGGAGCGCTTGATGGCATATCCCACCCCGGTGCACATCGCGGCAAGGAGCAGGAAGGCAACATGGGGCATGCCCGGGACGATGCCCATCACCGTCAGGATCCCGCCGGCGATGAACAGGGTGCGGGGGCGCCCCACCAGTTGCGTCACCACCTCGTTGCCCATGTCCGGGGAGTTGCTGTCGCCCTTGCGGGTGACGATGATTGCCGAGGCCACCGAAAGCAGCAGCGAGGGGATCTGCGCGACCAGGCCGTCGCCGATGGAGAGGATGGTGTAGATGGAGGCGCTGTCGGAGAAGGTGAGGTCGTGCTGCAGCACCCCGATGATCATCCCGCCCACGATGTTGATGGCCAAGATGATGAGGCCGGCGATGGCGTCGCCCTTGACGAACTTCGAGGCACCGTCCATGGAGCCGTAGAAGCCCGCCTCCGAGGTGAGCTCCTTGCGGCGCTTCTGCGCCTCGTCCTGGTCAATCATGCCCGCGTTGAGGTCGGCGTCAATGGCCATCTGCTTGCCCGGCATGGCATCCAGGGTGAAGCGTGCCGAGACCTCGGCGATGCGCCCCGCGCCCTTGGTAATCACCACGAAGTTGACCAGCACCAGGATGGCGAACACGATGATGCCCACCGTGTAGCTGCCGCCCATCACCACGTTGCCGAAGGACTCGATGACCTTGCCAGCTGCCGCTGAGCCCTCCTGCCCATGCAGCAGGATCACGCGCGTGGATGCCACGTTCAGCGAGAGGCGCAAGAGGGTGGTGATGAGCAGCACGCTGGGGAAGGAGGCAAACTCCAGCGGCTTGCTGATGTAGATGGCCACCAGCAGCACCACCATGGACACGGAAATGTTGAACGAGAACAGGATGTCGAGCAGGAAGGGCGGCAGGGGCAGGGTGATCATGGCCAGGCAGGCCAGCACCAGGACTGGCGTGCCAATCCTGATGATCCTGACCTTGTTGTAGGCGGCGGCGCCCAGGTCCAGGCCCTTGGCGACCCGGGGGTTCTGCCTTGCCTTGCCCAGGGCTGCGCTTACCTTGCCGCCCAGGCTGGCCACTGCCTTAGATGCTGCTGATCCTGCCACGCCAAAATCCTGACTAGTTAAACCGTGACTGCTGCTCAAGCATAATTCGGGCCATCCTGGGCAAACAAGTCATCCAGTTCCCTAATGCTTTGAATCAAGTTGCGATATTTATGCCACTGTCCCCGGTACACCTCCTCAGCGTAGGGATGCACCAGCATGTTCTGGGGGAGCCGCCCCCCCTGCGCCAGGGCCTCGCGCAGGCGCCGCACCAGCACAAACTGCAACCACTCGTGGAACTCCAGGGTGTCGCAGCAGAAGGGCAGCGTGCTGCCCAGCGCCTCCGCGCTGGGGGACTGCCCTCCGTCCGCCCACAGCCCCAGCTCCCCAAGGCGGGCCTCTATGGCATCCAGGCGCCCCGCCACCGCGCGGGCGCGCTCCCTAGCTTCCGGCAAGGAAATCCTCCAGGATGATGGTCGCGGCGCGGCTGTCGATGCGCCCCTTGTCCTTTTTCAGGGCCCGAAAGCCGCCCTCGCTGAAGATCTCGCCCTTGGCCTCCACCGTGGTCAGGCGCTCGTCGACCATGCTGACCCGCAAGCCGTAGCGCTCCCCGAGGCGCCGCGCAAAGCGCCGCGCATGGGCGGTCAGGGGCTGCTCGGTACCGTCCATGTTCAGCGGCAGCCCCACCACCAGTTCCTCAGGCCCCCACTCCGCGATGAGGGCGTCGAGGGCGCCATGGTCCGGGACGCCGTCGCGGGCCAGGAGGCAACGCAGCGGGCTGGCCGTGCCAGTGAGGCGGTTTCCCGCCGCCACCCCAATGTGCCCCATCCCAAAGTCAAAGCCCAGGATCACGCCAGCGCCCCCGCGGGCAGGCTGATGTCCCGCCGCCGCGACTTGCCCAGCAGCCCGGCGAAGATGGTGGAGTACTCCTTGATCGACTCATAGCACAGGTTCCCCACCCGCTCCTGCAGCGCCGCGGGCATGAGCTCCGTGGTGATGGCCAGGGGCAGCCCGGCCCGGCGCCGCGTGCGCAGCAACTCAGCGAGGCCGCGCTGCTCGCTGACCCCCAGGCCGCCGCCACAGGTGCAAAGATCCTCGATGATCAGCAGCGGCACGGAATTGCACAGGTCCAGCAGCTGCCGGGTTTGCTGGCGCTCACCGTCGCTGTCCTGGAAATTGAAGTAGAAGGCGCGCCTAATCTCGTCGTAGCGGCAGCAGTGCACCTCCTCCGCGGCGCGATCGATGATCTCATTGGCGACGGCCTGCACCAGGAAGGTCTTGCCCGACCCGGGATTGCCCTGCACGTAGAGCAGCGCGCAGCGCTCCGGGGTGCTCTTGTAGGTGGTGGCGAAAATGTGCGCCTGCCCCAGGGCCGCGCTGTTGTTCTTATCCTCCAGGAAGGCGGCAAAGGTCAGGCGTGGATCGATGTTGCCCGCAGCCTTGAGCTCCAGGATGTCCTCGGCCTGGCGGGCCCTGGCCCGCTCCCTGATCTCGCGCGCCGCCGCGCGGGCCTCCTCCTCGTGCATCCGCCTGAGGTCCAGTGGGGGCAGGGAATCGAGATCAGGGACATTGGCCCGCAGGTCCCTGAGGATCCGGTCGATGTAGCTTGACATGGGGAGCGCGCCCTCCCCGGTCTTGGTGTTTGGCATCCCCAGGTCTCCCAGCGCCGGGCGCAAGCCCAGGCACAACACGCACAATAAGTGCATATTCTAGTAAAAGATGGGGAAAATGATAAGGGCGGCCGCCGCGGGCCGCCAGCGCCCCGGGGCCTAGGGGCGCCCCAGCCTTG
>JAILEI010000193.1 GCA_024688225.1 Succinivibrionaceae bacterium | reverse complement strand
TTAGCCATCGCTAACGAGCTTGCCATCAAGAATGTTACCATGGGCGTGATGCTGGGCAAGGCCGTAAAACTCGCTGCGGGCAACCTCGACACCCATAGCCGCCGCACCACGATGGACAAGGATTTTGTCACGGATATGCTAGGTGGGCTGCTTCTTGGCCCGCCCCCGGCGGCGCTGCGGCACGGCCTTGCTGTCCTCAACCAGGCAGCGCTCCTCATAGAACTTGAGCTGCTCGTCGGAAATCCGCCCTTCCGCGCGCAGGCACTGCGCCGCGCTGAGCACGCTGCGCATGAGGTCATTCTTGGGTACTTTCTTTACCATCGGAAGCCCTCCTCTGCCCCAAGATAGGGCCACCCCCGCCAAAAGACTTTGATCAGGGTTTCAAAACGCCCACCCCAGCCGCATGAAATTGCCAAATTTGCGACAGCGATCGAGAATATAGTCCCCCTTCCCCGGCCTGAGGATCACCCACATGAGCAACCTCCCCCAAGAGCCCGCCCTCATGGGCATCATCAACATGACCCCCGACTCCTTCAGCGACGGCGGGATGCTCAGGGACGATCCCGAACTCGCGCGGCAAAGGGCCAGGGAAATGATCGCGGACGGCGCCTCCATCATCGACATCGGCGGCGAGTCCACCCGCCCCGGCAGCGCCCCGGTGCCCCCCGGGGAGGAGCTGCGGCGGGTCATCCCGCTCGCCACCGCGCTCTGCGCCGAGCTGCAAGCAGGCGGCGCCGCGCGGGTCTCGGTGGACACCTCCTGCCCCAGGGTCATGGAAGCCGCGCTCACCGCCGGGGTGTCCATCATCAACGACGTGCGCGCCCTCTCCGCCGACGGGGCGCTGCAAATCGCCGCCGCGCACCCTGCGGCCGAGGTGGTGCTGATGCATGGGGCGATCCCGGACGGCGGGGAGCGGGACCTCGTGGAGCGGGTGGGCAACTTCCTCGAGCGGCGCCTTGGCGCCTGCCTTGGCGCCGGCATCGCCCCGGGGCGGGTCATCCTGGACCCGGGCTTTGGCTTTGGCAAGGACGCGGCGGAGAACTTCCTGCTGCTGCGCCGCCTCGGGGAGCTGTGCCGGCGCTTTCCCGGGCAGCGGATCCTGGTGGGGGTCTCGCGCAAGCGCATGATCGGGGCGGCCACCGGGGTGGAGGAGCCCCGGGGGCGCGACCCGGGCAGCCATGCCGCCGCGGCCTATGCCCTGCTGCAGGGCGCGTCCCTGGTGAGGGTGCATGACGTGCGCGGCGCGGCGCAGTGGCTAAGGGTGCTCAGGGCCATCGGGGCGGCCGGGTCGCCAGGGGGCGGCACATAGCCCCGCTAGGCCCGCTCCAGGGGGGCGCCCAGCGAGAGGGTGCGCGGGGTGGGCAGCGAGTCAAACGCCACGGTGCACTCCCCCGCCCCCACGTCCACGGACAGCACCGTGCCCGGGCCCATGATGGCATGGAAGATCCGCTCGCCCTTGGCAAGGCCGGGGAGGGTGGGCGGCACGGCGCCGGGCGACTGCGCCGCCCCGGGCGCCTCGCCCACCTCCATGATCCCGCCCTGCGGCAGCTCGCCCACAAAGCGCGAGTCCCCCTCCCCCTCGCCGGTGACCGCGGTCATGAACAGCTGCCGCCGCGCCCTGGTCATCGCCACGTACATGAGGCGCCGCTCCTCATCGACCTCGGCGCGGGTGGCGCACTTTGCCGAGGGGAAGATCTTCTCCTCAAGCCCGGCCAGCAGCACGTAGTCAAACTCGAGGCCCTTGGCGTTGTGGATGGTCATGAGCAGCGCCTCCCCCTCACGGGGGCGATCCTGCTCATGCATGAACAGTGACAGTGAGCCCAGGAAGTCCGCCGCGGTGCAGTCCACCCCCTCGCGCCCCTCAAACCCGAGGGCCAGGTCCCGCAGCGACTTGAGGCTCTTGAGGCGCTCCTGCTCCCCCTCCTGCCGCAGCCGCTCCTCATAGCCGGTGGCCTCGAGCACCCTGGCCAGCTCCGCGGCCGGCGCCAGGCGGGTGGCGCCATGCAGCCCCGCGATGAGGCCCACAAACTCCCGCACGTCGGGCGTGACCCGCAGCGCCGGATCGTCCAGGGCGCCGGACAGCGCGGCGAACAGGGACTGCCCGTCCCGGGCCGCGAGGGCGGTGAGCCGCTCGAGGCGGCGGCGCCCAAAGCCGCGGCGGCGCTCGCCGAGGGCGCGGCGGAAGGCCAGGTCATCCCCGGGGTTCACGACCAGGCGCAGGTAGGCCAGCGCGTCCCGCACCTCCCGGCGCTCGAACAGCGAGATCTCCGCCACCACATGGTGGGGGATGCCGCGCTCGATGAAGGCGCGCTCCACCCGCTCCCCCACCTGGCGGGAGCGGTAGAGCACCGCGATTGACGCCTTGGGGTGCATCTCCCGGAGCGCCTGGGCCTGCTCGGCGATGACCGCCACCTCGTCCTCGTGGTCCAGGCAGCGCGCCAGCGAGGGCAGGGCGCTCACCGGGCTTTGGGGGCCGGGCGCGGGATCGGCGGCGGGATCGGGGAGCAGGCCCATGCCCGGGCCCACCGCCGCGCGCGCCTCGCGCGCGAGATCCGCGTCCTTGAGGCGTGCCCTCGGCAGCGCGGTGGGCGTGAGCTCGTCCGCGCGCAGGGGGGCGACCTTGGCGCTCAGCGGCAGGCGCCGGGGGTCGGGGTTGTTGGAGATGAGGCCGAAGGCGCAGTCGAGGATGGGGGCCTGGGAGCGGTAGTTCTCGGTGAGGGTCACGTCCGCGGTGCCCGGGAAGTCGTCCGCGAAGTGGTTGAAGAAGGCCACGTCCGCCCCGCGGAAGGAGTAGATGGTCTGGTCGGGATCGCCCACCACGAACAGGTTGTGGTGGCGGCCGGCGAGGATTTCCACCAGGTCGCGCTGCTCGCGGTCGATGTCCTGGAACTCGTCGACCATGATGTACTCAAAGCGCGCCTGGGCGCGCTCGCGCACCTCAGGGCAGCGCTCGAGGATGCGCAGGGTGAACTTGATGAGATCGTCAAAGTCGAGGCTGAAGGTGGCCCGCTCGCGCGCGACGTAGTGCCAGAAGAGGCGCTCGGCGGGCGGCAGGCTGTCCGTCCCCATGAGGATGCCCCGCGCGTCGGGGGCGGTCATCGGGGTGAGGTAGTCCACCTGGTACTTGTGGGCGTCGATGAACTCCCAGGCGTCCTTGAGCGGGAGCTGCCGGCCGCTGATCCCCAGCTCCGCGTAGAGGGGGCGCAGCATCTCCTTGACGTCGGGCACCGCGAGGATGGTGAAGTTGGGCGGGAAGCCCAGCGGGGCAATCTCCTCGCGCAGGAAGGCGGCGCAGAAGCCATGGAAGGTGCTCACGCAGGGGTTGATCCCGTCCCCGCACAGGGCGATGACCCGCTCGCGCATCTCGAGGGCCGCCTTGTTGGTGAAGGTGACGCACCACACCCGGCGCGGCGAGATCCCGAGGCCGCCCACGAGGTAGGCGTAGCGGTGGGTGAGGGCGCGGGTCTTGCCGGTGCCCGGGCCGGCGCGCACCCGCACCCGGCCCTCGGTGATGGACACCGCCTCGCGCTGGGCGGCGTTGAGGCCCGCGAGCGCGTCCCTCACTTGCGACCCCTCGCCGCCGCCGCGAAGTCGTGCAGCCCCCGGTCATAGAGGTGCGAGGGCACCACGGTCTTGAGCGCGCGGAAGGCAATGTCGGCGCGCTTGGGAAAGTCCCGGTCCCAGCTGCGGATCATGCGCCGCATCGCCGCGCGCTCCTCCTGCTCCCCAAAGCCGCAGCCCCCCTTGGGGAGCAACGGGTAGCCGCGCAGCGCGGCCAGGGTGGTGAGGTCGCGCTCGCGGCAGTAGCACAGCGGGCGGATCACGCTCAGGTCCCCGGCATCGTCCCGCACCGCGGGGGGCATGGACTTGAGCATGCCCTGGTAGAAGAGGTTGAGGAAGAAGGTGGCGAGCGCGTCGTCCTTGTGGTGCCCGAGCGCCACCTTCCCCGCCCCGCTCTCGCGGGCGCAGCGGTAGAGGTAGCCGCGGCGCAGCCGCGAGCACAGCGGGCAGTAGGGCTTGCCAGGGGGCAGCTGCTCGGCGCAGATCCGGGCAATCGGCACCTCCCGCCAGATGTAGGGCAGTCCCAGGGCCTCGAGGTACTCGCGCAGCGGGCCCTCGTCGACCCCCTCGAAGCCCGCCGCGATGTGGGCGGGGATCAGGTCAAAGGAGACCGGCGCCGAGCGGCGCAGCGAGAGCAGGAGGTCAAGCAGCGCGTAGCTGTCCTTGCCCCCGGACACCGCCACCAGGATCCGATCCCCCTCCTCGATCATGGAGTAGTCGGCAATGGCGCTGCCCACCTTGCGCCTCAGGCGCTTGAACAGCTTGTCAAAGCGGTACTTGGCGCGGGGGTTGACGAACTCCGCGCCGGCCACGGCATCGCTCACAGCGCCGCCTTGGAGGGCAGCGGGGTGGGCAGCTGCCTGACCACGGCCTTGGGGTTCACCACCACCACGTCACAGCTGAGGGTGTCGATGATCCGCTCGCAGACATTGCCGAGGATCGCCACCGGCAGGCCGCTGCGCGCGGCGGTGCCGATGAACAGGATCTTGGGCGAGAGCTCCCCGGCCAGGCCGGTGATGACCTCCTCGGGGGCGCCCACCCGCACGTGGCAGCGCTCCTGGGGGATGTGGTTGTGCCGCGCGAACTCCAGGGCCAGGCGGCAGCCCTCCTCCACCCCGCCGTCGCCGAGCACCTCGGGGGGCAGGCCGGGCAGGTCGATGGGCGCCTGGGGCAGCATCGGCACGATGGCGCTGATCACGTGGATCTGCGAGCGCATCATCCGCGCCAGGCCGCGGGCCTCGCGCAGCAGCCGCTCGTTGAGCAGGCGCTGCGCGTCATTGGCGGGATCGGAGAGGTCGAGCGCCACCGCCACCATCCCGCCCGGCTCCGGCAGCTCCTCGCGCGCCACCAGCACCGGCGCGGGGGCATGGCGCAGCAGCTGCCAGTCGAGGGGGGTGAACAGCACCTGGTCCAGGAGGCCGTGGGAGTCGCAGCCCTTGATGATGAGGTCGGCGCCCACGTCCCGGGCGAGGGCGGTGATTTCCTTGCCCGCCACCCGCGACCACAGCACCCGCGCCTCGGTCCTGACCCCCATGGCGTTGACGCTCAGGTAGGCCTCCAGCCAGCGCTGGTAGCGCCCCATCACGTCCTCGGGCAGCGCCGAGCCCTGCTCCACGCTCAGCACCGAGGCCACGTCCCAGGAGAAGTCGTGCACCGGCAGCACCGCGCACACCTCAATGTCGTGGCGCGGGGCCATGCGGCAGAGCGCCAGCGCCCGCTCGAGGGCGGGCTGCCTGAGGCGGCGCGGCTCCATGACCACCAGGATTTTCTTGAGTTCTCTCATCTTCAGCCTCCCGAGGCGTCCTTGGCGCAATATTCCCTGATGTCCCGCTCCAGCTGCTCCCAGGCCGAGCGCACCTTGGTGACGTAGCGGCCGTGGATGGAGGGGTTGACCGAATAGTGGAAATGGTAGTTGCCCACGCCGCGCCACACCACCCCGCCGGCCTTCTCGATCTCGCGGCGGATGAGGTAGCCCATGGCCCAGATGTTGTGGCAGGGGCGGGACTTGATGTCCTCGCGGCTGAGGTCAAAGCGGCTGAGCTCGCGCATGCGCACGTCGTTGATCTGCGCGGGGCCGCAGTCGCGGGTGCCGTTGCGGTTGGACGAGCACTTGCCGTTCACGGGGCCGCGCTCGACGTACAGGATGGAGTAGATCAGCTCCTCGGGGAGGTCGAACTGGTAGGCGGTCCAGGCAATGCAGTTGCGCAGCTCGCTGTAGCGCGACATGGGCGGCTTGAGGTAGGCGATGTCCCGCCAGTGCGCGGCGCTCCCGCGGCACTGCAGCAGCGCCTCCCCCTGGCCCAGGGCGCACCAGGCGCACAGGGCCAGGCCCAGCAGGATCCTAGTCGCCCCCATGCTGTTCCGCCCTGAGCAGGCGCACCGCCTCCACCAGCTCGGTGCGGACCTTGGCGTGGTCCACGCTGCCGAAGCTGACCGGCGCGGCGCGGGGGTTGGGCTGCGCCGGGGTGAAGGCGGGCGAGGGAATGTAGCCCTTGCTGTCGCGCACGCTGCGCACCCTGACCACGTTGAGCACCGTGCTGACCACGGCGCCGTTGTTGCGCAGCGGGAAGGGGCGCAGGGAGAACACCAGCGGCACCTCGAGGCCCTCGAGGGTGACCGCCATGGTGGTGGCGGTGGCGCCCTGGCGCTGGCGCAGCATCAGCTCGGAGGGGGCGGCGGTCACCTCGGCGAGGTAGCCCGGCTGCTCGACCCGCGCGCCCTTGATGTCCCAGGGCACGTTGTTGAGGTCGTAGAAGCGCATCAGGGTCATGCCGTAGGGCGGCACGCTCACCACCTGCGAGGGCACGTACAGCCCGGAGAGGCGCACCACCCCGGTGCTGTCGTCGCCCGGGACGAAGGGGGAGTCGGGGATCTCCAGCTCCTCCACCTGATCCTGCTCGCTGGTGAGCCCCTCGGCCTCCAGGAGCTGCTCGCGGGTGCGGAAGTCAGTGAGGCTCTCCGGCAGCTCCGGGGGCGGCGCCGGGGGGGTGATCGCGGCCAGCGCCGCGCCACAGGTCATCAGGAGGGAAAGGCACCACAGGCGGTACATGGAGTCTCCAAGGGCAAAAATCGCCAACCCCATGATTTTAGCAAATTTTGGCCCGCTCCGTCAGGCGGCGGGCGGCGCGCGGCGCCCTTTTGCGCTAGAATGGCACACGCCCTAAGCGGGCAGATTCGCACATGCACCAATTTTTCAAGGAGTCACCATGACCGGTTCAGCCTTGGTCCTAGGCCACAAAAATCCCGACACCGACTCGATCGTCGCGGCGCTCGCCGCCACCAACCTCTACCGCGGCCGCGGCATTGACGCCACCGCCGCCGCCCAGGGCGATCCGGCCCCCGAGACCGAGTTCGTGCTCAAGCGCTTTGGCCTGGCCGCCCCCAAGGTGGTGACCTCAGTTGCCGGCCAGCGCGTCTACCTCGTGGACTACTCCGACCTCGCGCAGGCCCCCGCGGACTTTGGCGAGGCCACCCTGCTCGGCATCATCGACCACCACAAGCTCGGCGACGTGACCTCCGACGCGCCCCTCGAGTGCTTCATCGCCCCCTACGGCTGCTCGAACACCATCCTCAAGCGCCTCCACGACTACTTCAAGGTGGAGATCCCTGCCCCGCTTGCCGGCGCGATGCTGTGCGCCATCCTCTCCGACACCGTGCTCTTCAAGAGCCCGACCTGCACCAAGGCCGACCAGGAGGCCGCCGCCGACCTCGCCAAGATCGCGGGCATCGCCGACCCCACCGCCCTCGGCATGGAGATGTTCAAGGCCAAGAGCAACCTCGACGCCCCGGCGCGCGACCTCGTGATGCGTGACTTCAAGGACTTCGACATGAACGGCCGCAAGGTCGGGATCGGGCAGCTCGAGCTGCTCTCCCTCGACCTCGTCAGCGCCGATCTCAGGCAGCGCCTGCAGCAGGAGCTCGACGCGCTGCGCGGCGAGGGCCGCCACAGCGCCCTGCTGGTGCTCACCGACATCATGAAGGAGGGCTCGCTGCTGCTGCTCTCCTCGGATGACGAGGGCACCGTCCTCGGCGCGCTCGGCGCCCCCGCCTCCGGCGAGCGCTGGCTGCCGGGCGTGATGTCCCGCAAGAAGCAGGTGGTGCCACCGCTGCAGCAGGCCTTCAAGTAGGCCATGCCCCGCGGCGCAGCGCAGGGCAGGGCCCCCACCGTCGGCATCGTCTCGCTGGGGTGCGCCAAGAACCTGGTCGACAGCGAGCGGCTGACCTCGGCGCTGGTGGCCATGGGCTACCGGATCAGCGGCTCCTACGAGGGCTGCGACCTGGTGGTGGTCAACACCTGTGGGTTCATCAACCCCGCCGTTGACGAGTCGCTCGACGCCATCGGCGAGGCCCTCGAAAGCGGCTGCAAGGTGCTGGTCATGGGCTGCCTGGGCGCCCGCGCGGACCTCATCCGCCGGCGCCACCCCGGGATCAGCGCCGTCTACGGCCCTGGGCGCCGCGCCGCGGTGCTGCGCGGCATCGCCCGCGAGATTGGCATCCCCCCCGCCCCAATGCGCGAGGCGGTGGGCCCCGCGGGGCTCACCCTCACCCCCAGCCACTACTCCTACCTCAAGATCTCCGAGGGCTGCCGCCACCGCTGCTCCTTCTGCGTGATCCCCGCGCTGCGCGGGCCGCTGGTCTCGCGCCGCGGCGACGACATCATGCGCGAGGCCGAGGCCAAGGTCGCATCTGGGGTGCGCGAGCTGCTGGTCATCGCCCAGGACTCCTCGGACTACGGGGTGGATCTCGGGCCGGGCGAGAGCCTCACCGCGCTGCTGCGGCGCCTCGCCACCCTCGGGGCCTGGCTGAGGGTGCACTACGTCTACCCCGGCCGCGAGGCCGACCGCCTGGTGGAGCTGATGGGCGAGGGCCTGGTGCTGCCCTACCTCGACGCCCCGCTGCAGCACGTCTCGTCCCACATCCTCAGGGACATGCGCCGCCCCGGGTCGCTCGAGCGCAGCCTCGAGTCCATCCAGCGCTGGCGGCAGGCCTGCCCTGGGCTCGCCATCCGCTCCACCTTCATCACCGGCTTCCCCGGCGAGAGCGAGGAGGACTTCGGCGAGCTGCTCGACTTCCTGCGCGAGGCCCGCCTCGATCGCGTGGGCTGCTTCCCCTACTCCAACGTGGACGGCGCCGCGGCCAACGATCTCCCCGGCCAGGTCGAGGAGGACGTCAAGTCCGAGCGCGCCGCCATCCTCATGGAGGTGCAGGGCGAGATCTCCGACGAGATCCTCGAGGGGCGGATGGGCAGCCGCTGCGACCTGATGGTCGACGAGGTGACCGAGGAGGGCCTGGTGATCGGGCGCACCGCGCGCGAGGCCCCCGAGGTCGACGGCGTGGTCACGGTCGAGGGCCTGGACGGCGCCCGTCCCGGGGAGATCCACAAGGTCACCCTCACCAGCCACGACGAGCACGACCTGTGGGCCGAGCCGGCCGCGCAGCCCATCCCCTTCAGGCGCGACTAGGCGCCCCCCTGGCCCCGGGCCAAATTTATTTCCCTTTGGCATCAGCATGATGCCCCGCTTTTGCAAATTTGGGCGGCAGCCATGCCGCCCATTTGGCAGGCCCCCGGCCGCCAGTGGCTATCCTTGGCGCCAGCGATTCCCAAGGAGGCCGCCATGCAAAACAACCTTTTCAGCGAGCGGGCGCGAGCGCGCCTGCATGAGGCATACGGGGAGACCATCAGGTCCGCGCTTGCCGACCCCAGCGTCACCGAAATCATCCTCAACCCCGACCAGCGGCTCTTCATCGAGCGCCTCGGGACGGGCATCGCCCCCGCCGGCACGCTCAGCCGCGCCGCCGCGGAGGGGATCATCCGCACCGTGGCCGCGCTGCTTGACACCGAGCTCGGGGCGCACCGCCCCATCCTCAGCGCCGAGCTGCCCTTCGACGGGTCGCGCTTTGAGGGGCTGATCCCCCCGGTGGTGGCCGCCCCCGCCTTCTCCATCCGCCGCCACACCCGCCAGGATCTCAGCCTCGGCGACCTCGAGGCCCAGGGCGCCCTGCCCAGTGGCACGCGCGGGGTGCTCGAGCAGGCGCTGCTTGCCCGCAAGACCATGCTCATCGCCGGGGAGACCGGCAGCGGCAAGACCACCCTGCTGGGCGCGCTCTGCAACGCCCTCGCCGCGCTCCGCCCCGCGGAGCGCCTGGTCACCATCGAGGACACCCCCGAGCTGCGGCTCACCAACCCCAACCGCGCGGCGCTGTGCACCAGCGAGGGCACCGGCATGGACGCCCTGGTGCGCTCGGCGCTGCGCCTGCGCCCGGATCGCCTGATCCTCGGCGAGGTGCGCGGCGCCGAGGCGCTCGACCTGGTGGACGCCTTCTCCACCGGGCACCGCGGCGGGCTTGCCACGGTGCACGCCGGCAGCGTCTGCCAGGCGCTGGAGCGCCTGCGCCTGCTCATCTCGCGCAACCCCCAGGCCCCGCGCGAGATCGAGCCCCTGGTGGCCTCAGCCATCAGCCTGGTGGTGGTGATGTCCCGCCACCCCCGCCGCGGGGTGTGCGCCATCGCCGAGATCAAGGGCTACGCCAGGGGGCGCTTTGAGATCTTCAACTACACCGTGAAACCACAGCAGGAGGGGGCGGCCCAGGCCGCCTGAACAGCACCATGCAACGCATGCTCCTAACCTTCATGATCGCCACCCTCGCCCTTTTGGCGATGCATGAACCAGCCCACGCCGCCGACACCTTCACCGGGGCGCTGCCCTACGAGACCTGGCTGCGCTCCATCCAGAAGTCGCTCACCGGGCCGGTGGCCTTCTCGGTGGCGCTGATCGGCATCGTCTCCTCGGGCGCCACCCTGATCCTGGGCGGCGGCCAAATCGGCCAGTTCATGCGCAGCATCGTCTTCCTGGTGCTGGTGATGTCGATGCTGGTCGGCGCCAACAACATGATGACCCGCCTGTTCAACGGCGCGGTGGTGGCCGAGGGCGCCCCCGCGGACCTCACCGTCACCCCGCGCCGCCCCCAGGGGCAGGGGGGCTGCGGCGACCTCGACACCTTCCTGCGCGAGCGCGGCACCGAGGAGGTGGCATAGATGTCCACGCACCGCATCTACGGGTCCATCCGCCAGCAGCACACCTTCATGGGCTGCGACCGTGAGCTCTCGCTCATCACGCTGCTGGTCCTCATCCCCATCCCGCTCTTCCTGTGGAGCGGCACGGTGCTGCTGGCCTCGCTGGGCCTCGCGGCGGCGGCGCTCACCCTGCTGCGCCGCATGGCGCGCCACGACCTGCTGCTGCGCAAGGTCTACCTGAGGTCGCTGCGCTACGCCCCCTTCTACTCCGCCCGCCCGCTCCCCAGGGCCGCGCGCGGCCGCTGAGGAAGGACGCCATGGACAGCCTCAGCCCCCTCTACGTCACCTGCCTGGCCGCCTCGCTGTGCGCGATGGCCGCGCTGCTGCACCTCGCGCTGCGCTTCCCCAGGGCCCAGGGCGGCGGCGCCACCCACCCCGCCTTTGCCGACCTCCTCGACTACGGCGCGCTGGTCGGCGAGAACCTCATCCTGCTCAAGGACGGCTCGCTGCTCGCGCTCTACGCCCTCGACCCGCCCGATCCCACCACCCGCAGCGAGGCCGAGCGCGAGTTCATCGCCTCGCGGCTGCGCGAGGCCCTGGTCAAGCTCTCGGAAGGCTGGACGGTGCACGTGGATCTCATCCGCCGCCCCGAGCGCGGCTACCTGCCCACCTTCGCGGGGGGCAACGATGCCGCCCGGGAGCTCGACCGGCTGCGCGCCCAGGAGTTTGCCAGGATGAGCGCCTTCTCCAACTCCTTCTACCTCTGCCTGACCCGCTCGCGCGACGGGCGCAGCGACCGCCTGCTCACGCGGCTGCTCGAGCGCCGCGGCGCCCCGCAGGATGGCGACGCGGACTTCCTCAGGGCCTTCCGCGAGGAGGCGGAGGGGATCGTGGGCACCCTCAGCCCCGCCTTCACCGTGCGCCCGCTGGGCCTTGAGACCCACGAGACCGTGGTGGAGAGCGCCGCGCTCTCCTACATCGACGAGTGCCTGTGCGGGCGGCGGCGCATCGTGGGCGCCCCGCGGATCCGCGCCTTCCTCGACGGGATCCTCTCCGGGCACGACTTCACCCCGGGGCTGACCCCCGCCATCGACGGCACCCTCATCGCCTGCGTGGCGATCGACGGCTTCCCCGCCCTCTCCCACTACGGGATCCTCGACGGCCTCTCCGCCCTGCCCTTCCCGCTGCGCCTCAGCATCCGGGTCAGCCCCTGCTCGCGCCTCAAGTCGAGCCTCCTGATCGGCAGGAACCGCCGGTTCTGGGTGCAAAAGCAGCGGGGGCTCATCGCCCAGGTGCTCGGCCTCGAGGGCACCCACCCCAACCTCAACGCCGACCGCCAGGTCGCCGACCTCGACGAGGCCATGGCCACCGTGGAGGGCAACGAGGACATCTTCGCCGGGTTCTGCGCCAACTGCATCGTCATGGACCGCGACCCCGAGGCGCTGCGCCAGCGCTGCGCGGGCATCATCGCCATCCTCGAGGCCCACGGCTTCACCCCGCGCATTGAGACCTACAACGCCACCGAGGCCTTCCTCGGCTCCCTGCCCGGGCACACCCGCCAGAACCTCAGGGCCCCCTTGCTCTCAGGCGCGGTGGTGGCCGACCTGCTGCCGCTGCGCGCCCCCTTCCACGGCGAGCGCGAGGCCCCCAGCCCCCGCTACTCCGCCTGCCGCAGCCCGCTGCTGCAGGCCATGGGCGCGGACCGCACCCACTTCTACCTGAACCTCCACCAGCAGGATCTGGGCAACACCCTGGTCATCGGGCCCAGCGGCTCGGGCAAGTCGGTGCTGCTGGGCACCCTGGTGCTCAACCTGCTGCGCTACCCGAGGATGCGGATCTTCGCCTTTGACAAGGGCTGCTCCTTCTACGCCCTGACCCGGGCCCTGGGCGGCACCCACCTCACCCCGGGGCGCCCCGGCGGCTGCCAGCTCTGCCCGCTCTCAGGGATTGCGGGCAGCGACCTTGGCTACGAGATGGAGTTCCTGGACCTGATGATGCACTCAGCCCACCACCTCCCCACCCCCGACGAGCGCGCCGAGCTGCGCCGCGCGCTCGCGCAGCTGCGCGACGAGGGGCGCGGATCCGTGACCCTCACCGACCTCGCGCTGTGCGTCTCCAGCCACACCCTGCGCGAGATCATCTCCGCGCACACCGTGGGCGGCGGCGGATCCCTGGCGCTGCTCGACGGCGACCACAACCCCGCGCTGGGGGAGGAGCTGACCACCTTTGAGTGCGGCACCCTGCTCTCGCGCGGCCCGCTGGCCATGCTGGCGCTCCGGCAGATCTTCCACCTCATCGAGGGCTCCTTCACCGGCGAGCCCATGGCCATCGTCATCGACGAGGCGTGGATGATGCTCTCCGATCCCATGTTCGCCGCGCAGCTGACCGCCTGGTTCAAGACGGTGCGCAAGTACAACGTGCTGGTGATCATCGCCACCCAGTCCCTGCACGACCTGGTGGGCGCGGGGCTCTACGAGACCGTGCTCGACTGCGCCAAGACCAGGATCTACCTCGCCAACGCCGACGCCGCCTCGAGCACCTTCGCGCCCATCTACCAAAAGGGCGGCCTTGGCCCCGGGCCCATCGGGATGATCAGCCGCGGGGTGCCCAAGCGCGACTACTTCCTGCACAAGGGCGACGACTTCGCGAGGTTCAGCCTGGTGCTGAGCCGCCCCGAGCTGCGCCTGCTGAGCATGCAGGGCGAGCACCAGGTGGGGGCGGTGGACGCGCTCTGCCGCGCCAGCCGCCGCTTCTACCTCAGCGAGGCGCCGCTGCCCACCCAGGCGGGCAGCCTGCCCGCCCCCACCAACGATCATGAGGCCGTCGGCCTCGGGGAGGCATCATGAGCAACCTTGGACTTGAGCGCGTGGACCTGATGCGGCGCGAGCTGCGGCGGCAGCTGGGCGGCCCGCTGCTGGGCCTGGGGGGCCTGGCCTTTGGCTTTGCCTGCCTGGCGGCCCTCATCCACCAGGGCACCCAGTCGCGCCTGGTGCCCTACCTCGTGACCGTGGACCGCCAGGGGGTGGTGCTCGCCCACGGGGAGCTGCAGCCCAGCGCCGAGATCCCGCCCCAGGCCATCGCCGCGGCGGCCTGCGACTTCATCCGCGACCTGCGCCTCGTCACCCAGGACCAGTCGCTGCAGCACCGGGCCATCCTCAGGGCCTACAGCCACCTGCGCGAGGGCAGCGCGGCGAGCGCCGCGGTGGACGCCCACTACCGGGACAGCAACCCCTTCAGCGCCGCCGAGTCCGGCAGCACCGAGGTGCGGGTGACCAACGTGCTGCTGGCCTCGGAGCGCACCCTGCAGGTGGACTGGCAGGAGACGGTGCGCGCCGGCCAGGCCGAGGTGCGCCGCGCCTACCGCGGCCTGCTGACCTTTGCCAGGGGGGAGCCCGACCAGGATCCCGGGCGCTTGCTCCTCAACCCCCTGGGCATCTTCTTCGAGGAGCTCTCAGTCAGCGAGGTGATTGGCGATGCGCAACCCTAGGATGCTGGCCCTCACGCTGTGCGCCCTGTGCGCCGAGGGCCTGTGCGACAGCGCGCTCGAGGAGTACGGGCAGCGCAACGGCAGGAGCTATGTGACGGAGGGCGAGGAGCGGCTGCTCGCGGACCTGGGGCGCTTCTCCCCCCAGGGCAGCCACGGCTACGGCCTGGCCGCCGCCACCGCCCCCGGCGAGGTGACCTTCACCTTCGGCGGCTCCACGCCCACCATTGTCTGCGCCCTGGTGCAGCTCACCGACGTGGCGCTCGAGCCGGGCGAGCGCATCAATGACGTGCAGCTCGGGGACACGGTGCGCTGGACCGTCACCTCCAGCGTCTCGGGAAGCGGCGATGAGGAGGTCGAGCACCTCATCATCAAGCCCAACGACACCGGGCTGCGCACCACCATGCTGGTCACCACCGACCGCCGCGCCTACCACCTGAACCTGGTCTCGGACCCGCGGCGCTTCATGCCCGCGGTGCGCTTCTCCTACCCCGGCAGCGCGCTCAGCGGCCTGAGGCGGGGATCCCGCGGCGCCCCCCGCCCAGGAGGCGGCCCGGGCACCCTGGTGGACAGCAGCCGCCTCGCCCACGCCCGCGACATCTCGGGCGATCCCGCGATCTGCCCGCTCGAGGCCTACCACGACGGGCGGCACACCTTCGTGGAGATGCCGCCCCTCATCATGCAGCGCCATGTCCCCGCCCTGCTGGAGGTGGGCGACGGCGGGCTGTTCTCCGCCGATCCCGCCACCATGCTCAACTACCGCGTCGAGGGCAACCGCTTCATCGCCGAGGGGGTGCACGCCAGGCTGCGGGTGATGGGCGGCGCGGGCGGCGCGGCGCAGTCCTGCGACATCCGCTTTGGGGAGGCATCATGAGGATCCACCCGCTAGTGCCCCTGGCCCTCGCGCTGGGGCTGTGCGCCTGCTCGGGACTGGGCGCCGGCGCCGCCCGCGGCACCGCCGGGTTCTCCACCGGCGCCACCGTAAGCGCCCC
>JAILEI010000192.1 GCA_024688225.1 Succinivibrionaceae bacterium | reverse complement strand
CGAGGACATCTTTGACGCGCTGTGGAAGGTCTGCCGCGACGTGCTGTTTGGGCACGAGCCCTCTGGCTCGCCCAGCAAGAACGCCTCGATCGGATCCCTGACCCGCTCCTTCTCCATCTACAGCAATGACAGCACCGAGACGGTGCGTCTCATCCAGAAGGGCGCAGCCTTCCGCAATACGGTGAGCGTCTACAAGAACATCATTTCGCTCGAGGGGGTGGGGACGCTGACGGTGGCCATCGATCCGTGCACCGCCGCGGCATCATTCAATGAGATGAGCACCAAGTTCAACATCCCCCAGGTGCCGCCTCCCCAGCCCCCAGAGGGGTTTGTGAGCTCGGATCTCGACGCAGAGGGCATCAAGGTTCCCGAGTCCTTCGGAACTAGGATTGAATAGGATTTTAATTCCGTGCCACGGAATGCCTTGGCATTAAATTAATGCTGGGCGGGCGTGGCGCTTGCCCGTTCATGGCGTCAGCAGCATGGGGGGACAGAACATGCCAAATGCAGACTGTTCACTAGCATCATTTGATCCGTCCTAGGCGCGGACTTTGATCTTTTAGGGGCATTGCAAAAAGGGAACGTTTTGCAAAAACACCCCCCGGCCCCGTTCCGTCGAACGAATTGCCTCGGGCAACCTGACCGGCACGTGACCGGCACGTGACCGGCACGTGACCGGCCAGGCACAATCCAGCCAAAAGTGTGGCCCTACCCCTCGGGCCGGGAGGGAATCCCAAGCATCTCCAGTGCCTTGGACCTCATCGAAGGATCGGAGCCCATGGGGCCAAGCAGGGAACCGGCAAAGCGGTCCACCAGCGCATGGTAGCGGTCCCTGACCCTTGCAAGCTCATCGTCCCTTTCGGCAAGCGACCTGGTGAGGCTGCCAACCCTGTCCTCAAGCTCCCTGACCCTGGCAGCCATCGCCTCCGACCTTGCGGCATATACCTCCTCAACGCTGTCAATCCTGGCGTACTCGCCATGCGCGCGCTCGTACTCGGCGTCCATGCGCGCCTGGTGGGCAAGCGCAATCCTGCTGGCGCGGATGGCGACGCCCCTGAGGATGGAGCGCAGGGCCTCCCCGGCGGTGCCTTCCACGAGGTCCCTTATTTCAGCGTCATCCTCCGCGCAGGCCTCGGCCTCCGCCTCCTCCTCGTTGATTTTTTTGAGGCACTCAAGTATTTTCCTCTTCGATCCACCGGTGATTTGCCTAATGCTGTCGGCAGACGTTGGCCTGCCCTCCGACCTCAGCTGGTTGTAGGCATTCCTGACCGCATCAGGCGTGGCCTTCCCTGCACTCATGGCGAGTCTCCCTTAGTGATCACTGTCACAAAAGTGGCAATTAGTCGGTCACGTGCCGGTCAGGACCGAAACATGCTGCCGGCGCAGCCGAAACCGCGATCCCTCATTGGCCCTGGGCGTTGGCTCGCGCAAGGCCAATGAGGGATCGCCGTTTTTTATACCTGCAATTCGGGCAAGTCTCAAATGCCGCTGGCAGGGGAGAGCACGCTGGGATGGGATCAAGCCGCGCGCCATGGGCGGATCGGGCTGCTGCCTTTTGGGTGATCAGCATGCGCGCCATCCTGGGATCACTGCGCGCGCCGGGATCGGATCATGGTGTGCGCCGGGATCGGATCATGGTGTGCGCCGGGATCGGCCCATGGCGCGCGCAGTGATCCATGGGGGCTGTGGGAAATGAAAATGGCCGGCATGGTAGTATGGAGGCCGGCCATTGCGGTGGGGGTGCGGCGTCAGTCCTTGCCGGGCGGCTCGGGCGCGGCGGCGCGCCTGGAGCCGTTCCTCAGCTCGATGGTGAAGGCGTTGCCCGAGAGCCTGCCGGCCACCGCCTCGCCCAGGGCGCTGATGCCCATGTCCTCGACCCACCTCCTCGGGTCCTTCTGGGAGGTGACCAGCGTGGACTTGATCCCCGAGCGGTCGTTGGCGATGTCGTAGAAGACCCTCATCTCGTCCTCCGAGGGCGGGACGAGGCTAAAGTCATCGATCGCCAAAAGGGTTGTCCTCTGCAGGCGCCGTCTCAGCCGCACGTATGCCTCGGGCGACTCGTTGCGCAGCCTGGCCGTGGATGGGCCGAAGTCGGGCGCGTTCACGAACAGCACCTCCCTGCCGGCCATGGCCACGGCGCGCGCTATGGCGCTGGCGAGGAACGACTTGCCCGCCCCGCTGCAGCCAAGCAAAATCAGGTTCTGCCCGAGGTCGAGCCAGGACAGGGACCTGGCGCGGGCCATGCCGCGGGCGAAGTCAGGGCCGCGCTCCTCGTCGTAGGATACCGCAGACAGGTCGGCGGGCATGGGTATCCCGGCTCGCTTCAGCACCGTGGCCTGGCGCCTGGAGAGGCGGGCGTCCGACTCGGCGGTGAGTATGGTGATCAGCGCGTCGTCGAGGGAGATTGACGACATCAGGTTTGCGTCGCCGTCGAGGTTGGAATAGGCCGCGGCCCCCTGGGGCATGCCCAGGGAGCGCAGCAGCTCGGTTACCTGTGTGCTCATTCTTGGTCCTTGCGGTAGTTGAGGAATACCCTGCCCTGCGGGCTGGGGGTGGTGCCTGGGCCGTGGCCCTGGCCGGTGCCTGCGCCCTGCGCCGGCCAGGAGGCGCTGTCGGCATTGCCGAACAGCACCGCCTGCGCGGCCGAGCAGAGGTTGCCAAAGGTGTAGACAGGATCGCGGGTGAAGCCGCTTGGCTTGTCCTTGTGGGCGGCCCAGAGGTCGGAGAGCAGGCCGACGCCCGCCGAGCGCGGCTGCGACCTGAGGAACTCCTCGAAGGCGGCGTAGCACCTGGTGTTCTCCCTGGGCAGGGAGAGCAGCTTTACGGCGCGGCGCAGCTTGTCAACGCTTGCGGCGCCGCCCAGGATGGCGCCCACCCGGCGCAGGGTCTCGGGGCCGATGGCGCCTGCCCATTCCGTGTACATGGAGATGGGCGCGGCGCGCATCGACTCCACGACCAGGTGGGCGGCCGGGTTGTACCCGGGGCGGGTGGAGACGCCGCCGTCGCCGTCCTTCCTCTGGTAGCAGCAGACCGGGGCGCCCTGGTCGTAGAAGAGCACCATGGACGGCCTCACCTCGACCTGGACCCTCTTGCCGGTGAGGGATGGCGGCAGGCAGTAATGGTGGCCGCCGACCTCAATCCTGGCGGTGGGCGGCACGGTGCGCTCCGAGATGTCCCCGGGGCAGAAGTCCCAGCTGCCGGGCTGGCGCAGCGCTGGGCGCTCGCGCGACTCGAGCAGCTCCATGCGGGTGCAGCCCATGCCCCTCACGGCATGGCCGTTGATGAGGCGCAGGTGCCTGAGCAGCCAGTCGTTCATCGCGGCGAGGCTGGCGAACGGCCCATGGGCGCGCTCGCGCATCCTCATCCTGGCCAGCAGCACCCTGGTCACGATCTTGACCGCGGCCTCGGCGGCGCCCTTGGACTTTGGGCTGCGCGGGGGCATGGCGGATATGGTCACCCCCAGGAATGACGACAGCATGCGGAACGTCTGCGAGAGCTCGCCACCGTGCCAGTGGGGGCGTGAGACCCCACCCTTGAAATTATCGATTGAGAGAGTGTCGGTCACCCCGCCGAAGTGCCTGAAGCCGTGGACGATCGCGGCCGAGGAGTCCATGGCGGACTGGGAGCGTATGGCCTCGACGTACACCGTGTGCGAGAAGCAGAGCACCAGCACGGCGAAGTCCGCGACGTCGCCGTCGGCGCACCTGAGCCTCACCCCGGTGAAGTCGAACTCGGCGGCATCCCCCGGCCCAACGGTGCGCCTGAAGGACGGCGCCACGCACAGGCGCTCCCAGTTGCGCCACAGGCGGTAGACGTGGGCAAGGGTGTAGAGGCGCAGCCCCTCGCGCCTGCAGCGCTCCTCGTTTTCCGGAGTCAGGTACATCTCCTCGCACACCACCCTGCGCATCAGCTCGAGCTTCCTGTTGCTGCTGCCCCCGCCATGGTTGCGGCTGAGCATCAGCGCCCTGGTCATCGCCCTGAAGTCCGGCTCCAGGAAGCCGCGCTCCTCGGGCGGCCGGGCACCCTTTCTGGGGAAGTGGCGCCCCTCAAGCTCGGCTGGGGACATGGCCAGGACCTCCTCCAGGGTGATGCCCTTCTGGGTGATTGCCCTTTTCAGCCTGGTGGCGGTCCCGTGGCTGAGGCAAAGCAGCGGCATGCGCTCCGCCTCGGCCACCCTGTGCACGGTTAGCGCCTTGACCCTCTCGTAAAGAAGGGCCTGCCTTGCGATGCTGTCCTGGCCCTGGCCATGCTTGACTTTCATTGATCACCCCCAGTGCATTTGTGACTGGGGAATCTAGCACACTGCCACACGTGACCGGACGTGACCGGCGGTACGGTACGGTACGGTGAGGTGCGGGGCACCCGGGGTGGCTTTTTGGTGGGCTAAGTGGAGGGGGAGTGGGCTTGAAGGGTTTTGCAAAAGGGTGGCATTTTGCAATGGGAGGGTCGGATCAGAATGGACGCCACGACCGGATCAAAATGCTGCTAACCAACAGATATTCAAGGACGGCACGATCAGCCTCAACGGGCAGTTCTACAAGGTCAGGCCCGGCCACGGCGAGCCCGGGGACCGCGTCACCATCGCCTACCGCACCGACAACCCCGGCGACGTTGAGATCTGCATCACGTCCACTGATGACGAGATGAGGGATGGCGCGCCAA
>JAILEI010000182.1 GCA_024688225.1 Succinivibrionaceae bacterium | reverse complement strand
AGGGCGGCCATGAAGGCCCGCACGGCCTTGCGGGGGCTGCGCTCACAGCCCGCGCCGCGCTCGTACAGCAGCCCGAGGCCCAGGGCGGAGTAGGCGCTGCCGAGCTCCATGCCCCGCCTGGCGCAGGCATGGCAGGCGAGGGGGTTGAGGGTGAGCAGGGTGCGCCCCTCAATCTCCCTTGCGTAGTTGCGCATGAGGATCTCGGCGGCCGCCGCGGAGCCCAGGCGCATCGCCTCCGTGAGATCGTTCATGGCGCGCTCCTCCATGAGTTCGGCCCTGGGGCGTGACTCCACCTCCCCGGTGGCCAGGACGGACAGGCGCTCCTGGGCGGCCAGGCACAGCGCGGTGGTGCGGAAGGGGCGATCCTGCCGGTAATCCTCAGGGAGGGCGGCCTCGTCGAGGGCAGCGAGGCCGCGCTCCCGCTCCCCGAGCATGATGAGGTCACAGCCCAGCTGCACCTGCCATTCCCGGCTGCCGAGGGTGGCGAGGCGCTGCATGTAGGGCAGGGCCTCCTCGGCGCGGCGCCCCTCATCAGGGCCGTGCTCGCGGATGAGCCAGGCGAGGCAATCGAGCGCCGTGCGCACCGTGCTCGGGGAGTCGCTGCCCAGGGCGCCCTCGAGCAGGCCCTTGGCGCGCTCATAGTCATAGTGGGCGGGATCACCGGGGTTGGAGAGCACCCTGGCGGTGGCGAGGGTCGCGCTGTCATTGCCCGGGGCCCGGGCGGCGTATTTAAGGGCGAGATCCGGGTCGCCGCCCAGCGCGTTGCGGGTGATGATCGCGTCGGCGAGCATGGCGCTGCCATCGGCCACGCCCTCGGCGTCGAGCGCGGCGAGGATTTCCGCGCCCTGCGCGAGCGCCTGCGGCCCGAGCAGGGCCTCCCCCTCGGGGTTGATGAGGAAGTTGGCGAGGTTGAGCCTTGCCTTCACGTCCCCGCCTGCGGCGGCGCGGCGCAGCGCCCGGTGCGCCTCCTCAAGGCTTTTGGGGCGGCCGGTGCGCGCGGCCTCGTCAATCTTGAGCGAGGCGAAGGCGAGGGCGTCGCCTGCGTGGGTGGGATCCTCGCGGAGCAGGTCGCGCAGCAGGCGCAGCGCCCGCTTGGGGCTGGCGATCTCCGGGTTGTAGGCATAGGCGTAGGCGAGCTCGCGCCTTGCCGCGGTGTCGCCCTCGCGGGCCAGCCCCCTGAGCCTGGCGAGCTCGCGCTTGCCCAGGGTCGCGCCCCCCAGTTCCTGATCCATGTCCATGCGGCCTCCCGTAACTCAGTGAAGATGGGGGCGATTCTAACAAGCCCGGCCCCCCGTGGCCCCAAAAAGGTTGCGCTGCCGCACAGTTTTGACAATTTCTGCCGCCCCCGCCGCCGCCCCGCGGCCCGAACTGACGGATAATGCAATGGTTTACAGTAATTTGCATCTGTCACAGCAGCAAGCAAGGAGCAAACCATGGCAAACCTTCAGGAGGCAAGGCCCTCTACTGAGACCAAGACCGCGGCGGTGCCGCTTTACGTGCCCGCCCCGGGCCGCGACGACGCTGACTACGTGCAGGCCGAGCCCGATGGCTACAGTTTCTTCCCCAGCTCCGTCTTCGACAAGTACGGGGTGCGCATCGAGAACTGCGTGGCCATCCGCAGCGCCGATGAGGAGATGAAGCCCACCATCAACCAGGGCGACGAGATGCTGGTGCACCGCATCGTCAGCGGCGTGGAGCGCGACAAGATCTACGTCTACCTGCTCCGCGGGCGCCATGGCGTGGGCCGCTTCGAGGAGGGCGCCGACGGCACCCTGACCATCCTGCGCGACAACCCCGACTGCCCGGGCACCATCCAGGTCACCCCGCAGGAGCGCAAGGATCCCAAGGCCTTTGAGATCGTGGGCAAGGTGCTGGCCCGCCTGTCCCTGTTCTAGGGCATGGTATAATCCGCATGACGTGGGGCGCCGGTCGCGCCCCTTCTCATTTTCAGGACCGCCATCCCATGAAGACCCTTCGCCTGGCCACCCTGGCCGCCGCGCTGTCGCTGGCCGCCCCCACGGCGCTGGCCATCGTGCGCGTGGACATCACCAACAACATGGAGGAGAGCTGCTCGGTGGCGATCCATGCCCGCACCGGTCGCACCACCTGGCTGACCGTGGGCTGGTATGTGTTCGCCCCGCATGAGACCGCCCCGGTGCTGCTCTCCGAGGTCGATGACGTGCGCAACATCTACGTCTACAACGACTGCGGCGCGGTGATGCCCAACCCCAGCGGCGACACCAAGCGGGTCTGGGTCAGGGAGAACGTGCGCTTCAGCGACGAGCTGGCGCACCCCCACGAGGCCGGGTACTCCGAGGTGGTCTTCGAGCGCCTCGGGCGCAACCGCTACTCCCTCAACAGCCCGCAGGTCACCGACCCGCTCTTGCAGGATCTGCCCCAGACCGCGCCCCGCATCAACCCGGTGCGGGTGGACATCAAGAACGACACCGGCGAGGACTGCTCCCTCGCGGTGGCGGCGCGCGGCCCCAAGGGCACCTTCGTGGTCAACGGCTGGTACGTCTTTGGCTCCGGCGAGGAGGCCCCGGTGGTGATCGAGGAGGAGGCGCGGGACGTCCGGGATCTCTACCTCTACAGCGACTGCGGCCCGGCGCTGCCCGATGGCAGCGAGACGGTGACGCTGAGGATCAGGCTGAACAACCAGTTCCGTGAGGAGGCCTCCCCCAACGACCCGCGCAAGCCCGCGCCCGGCGATGGCTATGTCGAGGTGCCCTTCCAGCGCCTCTCCTCCAAGTCCGTAAGCCTGCGCAACTGACAGCTGGCACGATTGGTGCAACATACCGTGCAGTGATACACGGGGCGGCAAGGCTTGCCGCAGGAGCCAAGAATGTCAGACGCACTTTCCACCCTCAATGGCGGCCAGGATCGGGCCACCAATGTGCAGAGCCTGCTGGCGCTGCGCCGCAGCGCGCTGCAGCAGGGCCTCTCCTCCCAGCCGGTCTCCGCCTCGGCCGCCGTGCAGCCTGGGACCTTCTCCGAGACCATGGCGCAGCTGCTGGGCGGTTCCACCGAGCAGGTCGACGACCTCTACCGCAAGGCCCGCGGGCGCCGTCCCGAGGACATGGCGCTGCAGGGCGACAGCCAGGGCGCGGAGGGCAACGCCGCCAGCCCCTCGGCGGTGCAGGGCACCCTGGAGGGCCTCGCCATGCTCAGCCGCAACCCGGCGGGCGCCGCCAACTGGTCGGCCCTCGAGGGCGCCGGCAACAGCAGTGGCTGGCAGGCGCTCAATTCCCGCGCCGACGCCACGGAGTGGCAGAAGATCGAGCCCGCCCCCGCCGAGAGCGACTGGAGCGTGCTCGAGACCCTGGGCTCGGGGCTGCTCGGGGCGGCAAAGATTGCCGCCTCCATCCTCCTCTAGCGGCTCCCTGCCGCCCGTGTTCCCCCGGGGCCGCTCGCACGGCCCCGGGCCTTTCCCGCCGCCCGCCCACCGGCGCGCAACTTTTTTCCCACCACTTTCCCCACCGCGCCCCCGCAGGCCCTAAAATGCTCAAAGTAACCGCCTGCCAAGGAGCATTGCCATGAACCAAAAACAGAACCTCGCCCTGGCGCTTGCGCTGCTGCCGCTTGCCGCCCTCGCCGATCCCGCCGCGCTTAAGTCAAGCTGTGACCAGGGGGACGGCGCGGCCTGCATGGAACTGGGCACCCTGCACATTGACGGGGAGGGGGCCAGCAAGGATCCCGCCCTCGGGGTGCGCCTCATGGTGCGCTCCTGCGAGCTCGGGCATGGCGAGGGCTGCTTCTACGCCGGGGAGTTCACCCTCTCCGGGCAGGGCGGCAAGCCCGATCCCAAGTCCGCGGAGGGCTTTCTTTCCCGCTCCTGCGAGCTCGGCTGCGCCATGGGCTGCTCGGGCCTGGGGTTCAAGCTGCTGGCGGGCTCGGAGCTGCGCAAGGATCCCGCTGCCGCGGCCGGCTTCCTGCTCAAGGGCTGCGATCTCGGGGATCCCGATGCCTGCCATGGCCTCGGCATGATGCATGAGGAGGGGCAGGGGGTGGATCAGGATCCGCGCCAGGCGCTGATGTTCTACGGCAAGGCCTGCGACCTCGAGGACGGGGCCTCCTGCGCCCGCGGCGCGCAACTGCTCGCCAAGGGGGGCGAGGGGATGCCGGCCAACCCGGGGCAGGCCCAGGGGCTCTACCAGCGCGCCTGCGACCTGGGGGATGACGAGTCCTGCGAGGCGCTCAGGCCGCGCCGCTGAGGGCGGCGCCCAACAGCACTGCCGCAAGGGCCGCCACGCTTGAGACCACGGTGAGCAGGCTCTGGGAGAGGTAGCAGAGGCGGGGGGTGAGGTGGCACAGTCCCGCCACCATCCAGAAGAAGCTGCCGTTGGCGTGGGTGATCATGATCGCGCCCGCGCCCATGGCCATCACGCACCAGGGGGCCAGGGCCGCGCTGCCCAGGCCCAGCGCGCAGAGCAGCGAGCCAGGGTCGGACGCTGGCCCGAGCAGGGTGGCGGTGATGGTGATGGACACGGTCGCCGATCCCAGGGCGGTCTTGAGCAGCGCGGCAATGAGGTAGGGGAAGAGCAGCCCCAGCGCGGCAAGGCCGGGAGCCTGCGCGGTGATCGCCCCCACGAGGCCCGAGCGCGCGATGACCTCCCCGAAGGCGCCGCCGGCCGCGGTGATGCACAGTATTGAGCCCCCCAGGCGCAGCGCCTCGCCAATGAGGCCCTCCGCGCTGCCCGGGCGCCGCCTGAGGAGCGGGATGGTGAGCAGCGCCCCGAGGCCCAGCGCCACCATGGGGCTGCCGAGAAAGCAAAGCGCCTCCTGCGCAAGGGGCCAGGGCAGCGCCTGCCGCGCCGCCGGGGCCAGGGCGATC
>JAILEI010000074.1 GCA_024688225.1 Succinivibrionaceae bacterium | reverse complement strand
CTCCGGGCCCTCGCGGGGGTGAAGGGGCTGGTGGCCGGGGTGGTCACCTGCCGCGCCGCGGTGATGCGCGAGGCGGCCCAGGCCGGCGCGGCCTTCATCATCGATCCCCTGGCCCTTGAGGGCGAGGGATCGCTGGAGGCGGCCTATGAGCTGCGCCTGCCGGTGTGCCTCATGTACCACACCAGCGAGGACGTGGCCGAGCTTGACAACGATCCGGTGGCCAGGGTCACCGAGTTCTTTTATGCGCGCGTTGACGCCTGCATCGGCGCGGGCATCCCCGCCAAGCGGCTGATCATCGATCCAGCGGTGCCGAGCAACGCCTCGCTGCAGGCGCGCCTGACCATCCTCGGCAAGATGAAGTCGTTCCGCAGCTTTGCCCTGCCGATCAGCGTGGAGCTGCCCGGGGTGTTCCCCATCCATGACGATCGCCTGGGCGACAGCATGATTGAGACGGTCTCGGCCTCGCTCTACGCGGTGCAGATGGGCATCAACGTCCTGCGCACCCCCAGGGTTGAGGAGCTGGCGCACGCCCTGGACGTGTGGCAGAGCGCCGCCATGCACACCAAGCCGTTCCGCCTCTCGCGCGCCCTGATTGCGCGCTGGAAGCGGCTGCGCTGGAAGAGGGAGGGCCGGTAAGTGAAGCGCAAGTACTTTGGCACTGACGGGGTCCGGGGCCAGGTGGGCAAGTTCCCCATTACCCCGGAGTTCGCGATTCGCCTGGGCATCGCCGCGGGGCGGGTCCTCGCCCACAAGCAGGGCGCGCGGGTCATCATTGGCAAGGACACGCGCCTCTCGGGCTACATGCTTGAGGCGGCCCTGGAGTCCGGCTTCAGCGCCGCCGGCGTCTCGCCGGTGCTGCTCGGGCCGATGCCCACCCCGGCGGTCTCCTACCTCACCAGGGCCTTCCGCGCCGACCTCGGCGTGGTGATCAGTGCCTCCCACAACCCCTACTTTGACAACGGCATCAAGTTCTTCTCCCATGAGGGGACCAAGCTGCCGGATGAGACCGAGCAGCGCATTGAGGAGGCCCTGGACGGCGACCTGCCCCTGGCGCAGCCGGCGAAGTTCGGGCGGGCCTTCCGCCAGGATGACGCCCCGGGGCGCTACGTGGAGTTCTGCAAGAGCACCTTCAACACTGGCTCGTCGCTGGCGGGGCTGACCATTGTCCTCGACTGCGCCAACGGCGCCACCTACCATGTCGCCCCGCTGGTGTTCAGCGAGCTGGGCGCCCGGGTCATCGAGGTGGGGTGCCGCCCCAACGGCATCAACATCAATGACAATGTGGGATCCACCCACCCGCAGACCCTCATTGACAAGGTCCTGTCCTCCAAGGCGGACCTGGGCATCGCCTTTGACGGCGACGGGGATCGCGTGATGATGGTGGACAGCATGGGCCACCTTTTGGACGGCGACGCCGTGCTCTACATCATTGCCAAGGACTGCGCGGAGCGCGGCATCCTAAAGGGCGGCGTGGTGGGCACCCAGATGTCCAACCTCGGCCTTGAGCTGGCGCTGCGGGACCTTGGCATCGACTTCTGCCGCGCCAAGGTGGGGGATCGCTACGTGATGGAGGAGCTGCTGTCCCGCGGCTGGGGCCTCGGGGGTGAGAACAGCGGCCATGTCATCTGCCTTGACTACGTCAAGACCGGCGACGGGATTGTCAGCGCGCTGCAGGTGCTCAAGGCGGCGCTGCGCGCGCAGCGGGATCTCGGCGAGATGGCCAGCGGGCTCTCGATGCTGCCCCAGGATCTCATCAACGTGCGGATGGTCGCCGGCTTTGACGCGCTCGGGGATCTCAGGGTCCAGCAGGAGGTCAGGGCGGTCGAGCAGGAGCTCGGGAAGCGGGGCAGGGTGCTGCTGCGCAAGTCCGGCACCGAGCCCCTGGTCAGGGTCATGGTCGAGGGCGAGGACCGCGAGGCGGTGCACCAGATGGCCCAGCGCATCGCCAACGTAATCCGCGAGGGTGCGGAGGGCCAGTAACCCTTGCAAAAGGGGGCCAAAGCGTCTATATTGGCGCAGTTTTTTATGCCGCCGGGGCGGTCCGATGCGTCATGGGCGCCCCGCGGACAAAACTCTGGAAGAGATTGATGTACGAAATAACCATAGTGATTTTCCTGCTGGTGGCGATTGCCATCATTGCCCTCATCCTGGTGCAGCAGGGCAAGGGCGCGGGCATGGGCGCCTCCTTCGGCGCGGGCGCCTCCAACACGGTCTTTGGCTCAGTGGGCTCCGGGAACTTCCTGACCCGCTCCACCTGGGCGCTGGCGCTGATCTTCTTTGGGATTTGCCTGTTCATTGGCTGGATGCAAAAGGAAAGCCATGAGAGCGCGGGCGGTGACTTTGAGAACATCGCGGTGGAGTCGGCGGGGGCCGCGGCCCCTGCGGACGTGCCGGTGGTGGGCGGTGACGTCCCTG
>JAILEI010000157.1 GCA_024688225.1 Succinivibrionaceae bacterium | reverse complement strand
CGCGGTGGCCCCCGCCGTGGCGGGCCAGCCGCACGTGCAGCGCAACGCCAGCGCCGCGGAGATCTTCACCGCCACCGAGCAGCTGAGGGCCCGCCAGGGCGAGCTCAACCTCAAGGACGGGCAGATCGAGGACGCCACGCGCCTGATGGAGGGGCTGCACTGCACCGACCAGCGGATCATCGTGGCGCTGGCCAAGGGATCCGCGAGCATTAGGGCCAAGAGCTTCTCCGACCCCGCGGTGCTCACCATCCCCAGCAAGTTCCGCTCCCTGTCGAGCAACATCAAGGATGAGATCGAGGCGCTCAGCCACAGCACCGGCCTGTCCCGTGGCGAGGCCGCGGCCCTCTACGCCGAGTCCATTGCCACCCTGATGGGCGACGGGCAGGTGGCCACCCTGATGGAAACCGCCCGGCGCCAGGAGTGCAAGACCATGCTGGAGGTCTTCAACACCGCCGCAAAGGAGCCCGAGCGGGTGACCGAGCAGGACCGGCAGGGCAAGGCCGCGGACTTTGAGCGGGGCATGGCGGGCTACTGCCAGGGCGCCAAGGACACCCTGTCCGTCCTCGAGTCCGTGTTCAGCCACTGCCAGCGGCGCCTTGGCGAGCAGCCCGCGCCGCTCTTTGACCACCAGCGCAACGCCAGCCTCTATGAGCTGCCCGCCAGCAATGACACCGCCTCCGAGATGCAGGTGATGGTCCCCTACTCCTACACGGGGCTTGACATGTGCATGATCGCGCTCCATGAGGATGAGCGCCCCGGCGCCGAGGACCGCGCGCTGCTCAACGCCTTCTACAAGGGCCTGCGCATCAGCATGCCTGAGGGCCATCCCCAGGAGCTGGGCAGCTACAACAACACCTACGCCAACCCCTTCAAGGTCACCTACCAGGGGCCGGACGGCAGGCAGCGCACCCAGGCGTGGAACCCCTCGCACCTGGCCGGGATCATGGGCGGCCATGCCAAGGAGCTCGCGCAGCTGCTCAGGGAGACCCAGGGGCAGCCCACCGCCGCCCAGGCCTGGGAGGTGCTGCGCCCGGGCAAGCCGGTGCCCGAGGGCCTTAGCATGGCCAACCTCGCCGACTCGATCATGAGGTCGGTGGTCACCGAGGGCGAGGAGTACGCCGCCATGACCGGCCAGGGCAGCTTCAACACGGAAATCAACATTGGCAGCCACCTGGTGATGACCGGCATCCCCATTGACCGCTTCATCAGCCTGATGGGCAACTGCGCCACCGATGACGTGCAGATGGACTACCAGCAGATGAAGGCCAGCGGGATGCTCAGGTATGACAACAACCTGTTCGCGGAGACCACCGCGGGCACCGAGTTTGCCGACGGCTCGGAGAGCTTTGGCTTTGCCAAGGACTTCGTGCGCACCATCCCGCCGCGCATGGAGGCCGGCGCAGAGCCCCTCGCCAACCCCCTGTTCTCGCTGGCCATCCAAGGCGGCAAGACCTTCACCGGCACCGAGCTCACGGCGCAGGAAGGCAACAGCCAAAGGAAGGCCTACTGCGATGGCATTGCCGATGAGGTGCGCAAGATCTGCAAGAACAACAACCAGCTCAGCGGCGTGGCCGTGGCCTGCGGCCAGGCCATGGAGGGCAGCTTCAGGATGAGCGGCTACCGCAATGTCTCCCCGGGTGGCGAGCACACCGCCCTCGACTACGTGGTGCGCCCCCTCGACAATGGGAACGTGGAGGTGAAGATCTCCGAGAAGCCCGGCGCGCTGGTGAAGTTCCGCCACACCTATGAGGTTGACCAGGCGGGCATGATCCACATCAAGGAGGCGCGGACCACCCTGCCCTCGCTGCAGAAGATCGCGGCCTACAACCAGGTCAACGCCAGCAAGATCCTCTAGCGCTGCGCCCCGCGCGGCGGGGCTATATCCAGGGAAACCGCCACGCCCGGGCAGCCGGGCGTGGCTTTTTTGTGACTAGATCCCAAGGCTGGTGGCAATGGGGCTTGGGACGGCGGCAAGGGGGCCGCCAGCAGGGAAAACCGGCCCTGGCAACCGCAGGATGGGGAGGGCCGGCAGGCCCACGGGGGGCACGCGGTCGAGGCCGCCCCTCCCCAGGTGATTAAGGCGGCACCCCGGGGAGTGCGCGGGAGGGGGCAAAAAATGGCCAGCCCACCCCGGCATGGCCGGGGTGGGCTGGCAGCGTCCAGGCATGGGCAGGGGCGGCGGCTGTCCGCCCCTCACCCCAGGGCCTCGCTAGAGGATCTTCTCGGCATGGGTGCGGTTGTACTCCGCAATCTTGTCGAGCGAGGGCAGCGTGGTCCGCCCCTCGCGCAGGGTAATGTGCCCCTGGGGGTCGACCTCGTAGGTATGGCGGAACTTCACCAGCGAGCCGGGCTTCTCGGAGATCTTCACCTCCACGTTGCCGTTGTCGAGGGGGCGCACCACGTAGTCAAGGGCACTGTGCTCCATGCCCGGCGAGACGGCCCGGTAGCCGCTCAGGCGCAGCGAGCCCTCGGTGAGCTGCCCGGTGGCCACCGCCACGCCGCTGAGCTGCCGGTCGGTGGAGCAGATCCCGCGCACCCCCTGGGCAATGCCGGAGAGGTATTCAGCCTTGCGCTCATTGGAGCCCTGGGCGAAATACTCGGTGCCGGTGAAGGTGGGGCCGTTTTCCACCGTGAGCGAGAACAGGGGGTTGGCCAGCTCCGGCGCCCCCGGCTCGAGCAGGGGCGGCACGGTGCGCACGAAGTCCATGCCAAAGCCATGGCTGTGGTCGCCCTTGGCGAACATGCTGCCATCGGCGCTCTCTGAGAACATCGTCGAGCTGAACCTCAGCATGCCCGCGGCCTTGAGCGTGGCCTGGTCCAGCACGATGTCCTCGTGCTGGCAATTGCCCATGATGGAGACCAGGCGGTCGATGGTGAGCCCGCTAATGGTGAACAGCGTGCCCATGTGGTTCATCGGATCGAAGTAGCTCTTGCCCACCAGGGCGTTGAAGGCCGCGCCCTCGGTGATGACCGAGCGCATGATCGACTCCACCAGGTTGCCGTCGCCCAGGCCCGCGGGCGCGGGCTTGCCCGGGCGCATCACCGCCCAGACCTCCGCGGCCGATGGGTGCCCACCGGTGCGGCGCAGCAGGTCCAAAAGCTCCGGGCAGCGCCCGGCCATGAGCTGCGCGAAGTGCTCAGGGCTCCACTCGGTTTCCTCCTGATCCCCATGGGGTCCGATGTAGGTGATGGGGATGAGGTTAGCGCGATCGTGGTAGGCGCCCATGGTGGTGGGGCGACCTTGGCCGGCGTTGATGGAAAGGCCCTTGTAGAAGTCGTTGAGGATGCGGCGGTCCTCAGCGCTGGGACGATCCTCGGGGTTGAGCATGAACATCATGAACTCCATCTCCGAGTAGGAGTGGGGCATCAGGTTGCGGAACACGTTGACATCGTTGGAGTCAGGCGGCAGGCTGAAGATGTCGCCCGCCACGCCCGGGTCAATGAGCGCCGCGGGCTGCTCCCCGAGGCGCTCGCGGGCGCGCGCGTAAAGCTCCCCGAGCAACTCGAGGCCGGTCCTCATCCGCGGGCAGTCCTCAAGGCCCCGGTAAAAATCGGGATCCTTGCCCTGCCGGTCCGCATCCCCCACCCGCTCATCCTCGTGGGCGGCGCTGTTGAGCGCCTGCAGCAGGGGCTTGGTGGCAGGGCTCGCGAGCGTATCCACCATCTCCCGGATCTGCGCTGGGGTCATGCTTTCCAGCATGGCATCGGCATAGACGCCCAGCACCTGGGCCTCGGTGTGCCCAGTGGCCCTGACCATGTTGTCAATGGCACCCTGGGCCGCGTAGAGCTCCGGGGCGAGGTTGGCGGCCTTGCCCAGGCGTCCCGGGGAGCACAGCGCCTCGGCACGCTGGTTGACCTGGCCATGCGCGGCCATGGAGACAATGAGCGGGATCTCGCAGCAGCGGGTTTTCTCCACCAGTTGCCTTGCCATGTCGAGCCGCGACCCCACCAGCCCCAGCTCCTGCTGGCGCCGCCCCAGCTCCTCGCAGGTGGCAAAGATCTCGGCGTCGGTGGCGCCGCGCCGCACCGGGG
>JAILEI010000142.1 GCA_024688225.1 Succinivibrionaceae bacterium | reverse complement strand
CCCTGGCCTCCCACCGCTCCAAGCCGCTTGCCCACCTGGTGCGCTACATGCTGGTGCACTCCAACAACCTCTACGCCGACAGCATCGCCAAGAACCTCACCTACGAGTACCTCGGCAAGACCGCCACCTACACGCGCATGGCCCTGGCCATCCGCAGGGTGCTCAAGGAGCGCGCCGGCATCGACCTGGCGGAGGCCCACATCGTGGACGGATCCGGGCTGTCCCCCCACAACCTCATCACCCCCCGCCAGATGCTCAGCCTCCTCGAGTTCGTGAAGGCCAACGACAGCACCCTCGGGCTCATTGACATGCTGCCGCTGGCCGGCAAGACCGGCACCCTGGCCTTCCGCGCCTCGGTGACCCAGAAGCCGCTCCGCGAGCATGTCCGGGGCAAGACTGGCACCCTGGTCAACGTCTCAAACCTTGCCGGATTTGTCACCTCCGCAAGCGGCGCCAGCATCCCCTTCGTGATCTTCACCAACTCAATCACCCACAGCCCCCGGGAAAGGGACCGGATCCGCAACGGCGCGACCGCCTCCTCCCACTATGGCTATGAGCGCTACGTGCTGGAGCAAATCCAGGCAGAGCGCCACTTCAGCCCAGGCAAGCGCTAGCCCCCAGGGCGGCGGCCCGGCGCAAGGCGCCCGGGCCGCCCCAAATTTTTCGGCGCCATTCCCGCAAAAGCTGGCCCCGCGCGCCATTTAGTAATAAAATGCAAGCCCATGCGCCCAGGCGCCAGGGAGACATCCGATGAAACCACTCAAGAAATCTCACAAGCTCGACAACGTGTGCTACGACATCCGCGGCAAGATCCACCAGGAGGCCATGCGCATGGAGGATGAGGGCATCCGCATCCTCAAGATGAACATCGGCAACACCGCGCCCTTTGGCTTCGAGGCCCCCGAGGAAGTGGTCAAGGACGTGGTGCGCAACATCTCCCAGAGCCAGGGATACTGCGAGTCCAACGGCATTTTCTCGGCGCGCAAGGCCATTGCCCAGTACTACCAGCAGAAGGGGCTCAAGGACGTGGACGCCGATGACATCTACATCGGCAACGGGGTCTCCGAGCTCATCAACATCTCGATGAACGCCCTGCTCGACAATGGCGACGAGCTGCTGGTGCCCGCGCCTGACTACCCGCTGTGGACCGCCTGCGTCAACCTCGCCGGCGGCCGCGCCGTCCACTACATGTGCGACGAGGAGGCGAACTGGTTCCCCGACCTCGAGGACATCCGGCGCAAGATCACCCCCCACACCCGCGGCATCGTGATCATCAACCCCAACAACCCCACCGGGGCCGTCTACTCCACCCAGCTCCTGCAGGACCTGGTGCAGATTGCCCGCGAGCATGACCTGGTGATCTTCGCCGACGAGATCTACGACAAGATCCTCTATGACGATGTCGCGCACCGCAGCGTGTGCACCCTGGCCGATGACATCACCGTCGTCACCTACAATGGGCTCTCCAAGATTTACCGCGCCTGCGGGTTCCGCATGGGCTGGATGATGGTCACCGGCCCCAAGCAGCGCAACAAGGGCTACCTCGAGGGGATCCGCATGATGATGGCGATGCGCATCTGCGCCAACGTGCCCCTGCAGCACGCCATCCAGACCGCGCTGGGCGGCTACCAGAGCATCAACGAGCTAATAGTCCCGGGCGGGCGCCTCTATGAGCAGCGCAACCTGATGTGCGATCGCCTCAACGCCATCGACGGGGTGAGCGTGGTCAAGCCCCACGGCGCGCTCTACATGTTCCCGAGGCTCGACACCAAGAAGTTCAACCTCAAGGATGACCAGAAGCTGTGCATGGACCTGCTGCGCCAGGAAAAGATGCTGGTCGTGCAGGGCACTGGCTTCAACTGGCCGGTTCCCGATCACCTGAGGCTGGTGTTCCTCCCGTCGCTGGACATGATCAACGATGCCTGCAACCGGCTGGAGCGCTTCCTCAAGAACTACCACCAGTAGCCGGGCGGATCGCAGCAGGTGCAGGGACAGCAGGGCGAAGTCCGCTTCCTGGTGGATGCCCAGGGCAGGCGCACCCACGCGGTGCTGCCCATTGCCATGTGGGAGCGCCTCCTGGCGCTCTCCGAGATGATGAGGGATCCCGTGCCGCTGGGCGAGCACGAGATCTACACCCTCAGGGCCAAGAACGTCACCGCGCGCGGCTACCCCGAGGGGATGCGGATCCGCCCCGGGTTTGTCATCTTGCAGGGATCGGAGGCGGCGCTGCTCAGCGCCGAGTCGCTGCCCGGGCCGGTGCGCGAGTTCCGCGAGCGGCTCTATGAGGATGGGGTGCTGATCCTTGATGCCGAGCGCAGCGCCTTTGTCCTGCAGAAGGACCTGCGGGTCAAGAGCCCCAGCTTCGCCGCCCAGCTGATCGCCGGCAACGCGCGCAACGGCCTCTCCTCCTGGATTAACCGTGGCGGGTTCAGCCTGCGCGAGTCAGGCTGGGGCCCGAGGCGCGATCGCCGCTAGGCACGCTTTTCAAACCAACAACCAATTTCACTTTAGGTACAAGCATGGAAGACAATCGCCACAGCGGCCACAGCGTCTGGTCGCGCCGCAGCCGCCAGGAAGGGGATCGCGACGGGGATCGCCGGGACCGGGAGTCCCGCGATGGCTTCCCGCAGGGCGGCGGGCGCCGCCCTGGCGGGTTCCGGGATGATGGCTACCGGGACGGCGACTACCAGGATGACGGCTACCGGGACGGTGGCCGCAGGGGAGACGGCGGGCGCGGGGACTCCCGCCCCGGCCCGGGGGAGCGCCGCGGCGCCCGCCCCCAGAGCCGCTACGCGCGCGCCAGCAAGAGCTACCACGAGCGCCACACCCCGCGCGAGCCATTTGTCGAGAAGGGCTATGTGGAGCACAAGGGGTTCTCGGACTTCCAGCTGCGCCTCGTCTACAGCATCCTCAATGATGTGCTGCAGAACGGGCGCCCCCTGGACCAGTGCTACGCCTACTGGTTCTCCAAGGTCAAGATCGACAGCCTGGAGCAGGGCTTCCTGACCCGCCAGATCAACGCCATGCTCGCCAAGCTCTCGCTCTATGCCCATGTCTCGGGGCTCAAGCGCCCCTCTGACAGCGGCAACCACGTGGCGCGCATCATCTTCTCCTACTGCGCGGCACAGAACTTCTCGCTGCCGGAGCTAAGCGGCGAGGAGGGCTTCGACCGCCGCGGGCTGCGCGCCCGCCTCGAGGAGGGCATGCAGGACGTGCTGATGCGCGAGGGCTGCCCCCACTGGCTCGAGGAAAGCTGCGCCCCCCTGCTCAAGGAGGCCTGGCCCGCCGAGCGCAAGGCGCTGGGTGAGCCGGCGCGGCGCTTCATCCGCACCAACACCCTGGTGGGCACCCGCGACGAGCTGGCCTCGCTGCTGGCCGGCGAGGGCGTGGTGACCCGCTCGGTCAAGGACATCCCCACCGCCCTGGAGGTCACCTCCAACTCCGCAATCTTCCGCACCGAGGCCTTCCGGGACGGGCGCTTTGAGCAGCAGGACGCCGGCTCGCAGCTGATCCCGGCCTTCCTCGAGGTCAAGCCGGGGATGAAGGTTGTCGATGCCTGCGCGGGGGCCGGCGGCAAGACCCTGCAGCTGGCGGCCGACCTCAAGGGCAAGGGCACCATCATCGCCCTCGACACCGAGCAGTGGAAGCTTGCCGACCTGAGGTGGCGCGCCCGCAGGGCCCGCGCCCACAACATCGAGACGCGCCTCATCGACAGCACCAAGGTCATCAAGCGCCTCCACGGGCAGGCCGACCGCGTGCTCATCGATGCCCCCTGCTCAGGCACCGGCATCGTGCGCCGCATCCCCGACTCCAAGTGGCGCGACCCGCGCAACCGCTTCCGCGAGCTCAAGGACCTGCAGCAGGACCTGCTGCGCCGCTACTCGCTCATGGCCAAGCCCGGCGGGCTGGTGGTCTACTCAACCTGCTCCATCCTCCCCTGGGAGAACGGCGAGCAGGTGCGGGCCTTCATCGAGGCCGCGGATGGCGAGTTCGAGCTGCTTGCCGAGCGCCAGATCCTGCCCTCCAGCGGGCTCGACGGGTTCTACATGGCCAGGATGCGCCGCCGCGAGGCCCCGGCATTCGATCCAGACGGCATGCCGCCTGAGGACATCTCCGTGCTGCCCGCCCCCTCCAACGAGGAACTGCCCGGGCAGGCGGATCCCGGCCCCTCGCCCGCGCACCCTGAGGGACAGGGGGACGGCATTGCCCGGGCGGGCGAGGACAAGCTGCCCGAGGGCCAGCCCATCCACTGACTCACTGGCCATGGGGGGCGCCAGCCCCCTTCCCCGCCCCCTGCCCCGCGGTGCTGGGCAGGTCCCTCCCCGCACCCTGGCCCCACTTAGCAAAAAAGTGTGAGACGCCAGGACAACTTTTGGCAAAAATCTGGCCTCCCCCTATCCAGTCATGCTAAGTTGCGGGCAGGGCCAGGCTGGCCATGACGGGATTTAGGGAGGGGATGAGATGGCATACCTGCTGGGTGTTGACCTGGGCACTTCTGGCACCAAGACGGTGCTCTTTGACCAACAGGGCAAGGCGGTGGCCTCTGCCCATGCCTCGTACGACCTGCGCCAGGAGCGCAACGGCTACGCCGAGCAGGATCCAGAGGACTGGTACCGCGCCACGGTCTCGACCATCCGCGAGGTGCTGTCCTCGGGCGCGGCAGGGGCTGGCGAGATCCGCGCCCTGGCCATCTCCGGGCAGATGCACGGGCTGGTGATGCTCGATGCGCAGGGCGAGGTGATCCGCCCCGCCATCCTCTGGTGCGATGCCAGGACCGGCGAGGAGTGCCAGGAGATTGAGCGCCTGGTGGGCCGCGAGAGGCTCATAGAAATCTGCGCCAACCCCGCCCTGCCGGGCTTCACCGCCCCCAAGATCCTGTGGGTGCGCCGCCATGAGCCGCAGGCCTTCGCGCGCTGCCGCACCATCCTTCTGCCCAAGGACTATGTCCGCTACCGCCTCACCGGGAGGCTGTGCCAGGAGATCTCCGACGCCTCAGGCACCAACCTGCTCGACATCGGCACCCTGTCCTGGTCAACCGAGATCCTGGGCAAGCTGGGGCTTGATCCCGCGCTCTTCCCCGAGCTGGTGCAAAGCCCCGAGCGGGTGGGCACCATCACCGCCGGGGCCGCCGCGGCCACCGGGCTCGACACGGCCACCGTGGTGGCCGGGGGCGGCGGCGACAATGCCTGCGCCGCGCTGGGCACCGGGGTGTGCGCCGATGGCGACGCCTTCCTGACCCTCGGCACCTCCGGGGTGATCTTCGCCCATACCGCCAGGAAAAGCGTTGACCCGCTGGGGCGGGTCCACACCTTCTGCTCGGCGGTGCCCGGGCAGCTGTGCGCCATGTCCTGCACCCTGGCCGCCGGGCTGTCGCTGGAGTGGTACAAGGACACCATCCTGGGCGGCGAGGGGGACTTTGGCGGAATTCTCGCCGCGGCCGCGTCCGTGCCCATTGGCGCCGACGGGCTGGTCTACCTCCCCTACCTCATGGGCGAGCGCTCCCCGATCCTCGACCCTGATGCCCGGGGCGTGCTGTTTGGCCTGTCAGCCCGGCACACCCGCGCCCACCTGGCCAGGGCCACCATCGAGGGCGTCACCCTCTCCCAGCGCCAGAACCTGCATGTGCTGGGCGAGATGGGGATCCACCCGGGCCACCTCACCCTGTGCGGCGGTGGCGCCCGCAGCCCCGAGTGGCGGCAGGTGGTGGCGGATGCCCTGCGGGTCAGCGTGGGCACCATCGAGGCCCGCGAGGGCCCGGCGCTGGGCGCCGCCATCCTGGCCTCAGTGGCCTGCGGCATGCACCCGGATGTCCAGTCAGCCTGCCGCGCCATGGCCGGGACCGGCAAGCCCACCGAGTTCCCGCGGGAGGAGCAGGGCAGGCGCTACGACGAGGTCTACGGGCTTTACGCCTCCCTCTACCCCACCCTGCGCCCCGCCTTTGGGCGCCTGGCCGCGCTCCGGGAGCGCCTCGAGGGAGGCGAGCGGCAATTCCCCAGCGTGCTCTCCAGGCAGTTCGAGCGCTACGGCAAGGTGGTCAGCGGCATCGACACCGAGCGGGCCGGCGCGCTGCTGGCGCGGGTGCCCTGCCCCAGTGACCGGGTGGCCTACAGCCCCAGCGAGCCCCTCCTCGAGGGCGACCGGCAGCTGGCGGAGGAGGCCGGGCGGGTGTTTGGCGGCATGCCCGTGCAGGTGGGATTCTGCGGGGGATGCAACCACGATCTCAACTGCCTCGAGTACCACCGCAACAGCGAGCTCAACATCATGGGCACCGACACCCTGCTGATGCTCGCCCCGCTCACCGCGGTGGTGGATGGGCACCTTGACACCGAGCAGGTGGAAATCTTCAGCGCCCCGCGCGGCGCGGCGGTGCTCTTCTACGAGACCACCCTCCACTACGCCCCGGTATGCGCCCCCGGCGCCGCGCAGTTCCGGGTCTGCTGCGTGCTCCCCCGGGGCACCAACACCGACCTCCCGGGCGGGGAGGTGAAAACCGGGGAGGGCCGCCTCCTCGTGATGCGCAACAAGTGGGTGCTGGCTCACCCTGAGTCCCCGGAGGCCCGTGCCCAGCTCACCGCGGGCACCCTCCTGGGCGATAACCTTCATGCCTAGGCAAGCAAAGGAGAACCACCACATGCAAAACCGCAACCTGCCCGAGGTCAAGCTCGGAATCATCGCCGTGTCGAGGGACTGCTTCATCCGCAGCCTGTCAGAGAACCGCCGCCACGCGGTGGTGGAGGCCGCCACCCGGATTGGCCTTGCCCTCGAGGAGATCCCGGTCACCGTGGAGAACGAGCGCGACGCGCTGCGGGCGGTCGAGGCCGCCTGCGCCCAGGGCTGCAACGCCCTCCTGGTCTTCCTGGGCAACTTCGGCCCCGAGACCCCCGAGACCCTGATTGCCCAGCGCTTCAAGGGCCCGGTGATGTACGCCGCGGCGGCCGAGGAGCGCGGCGACGATCTCATCAATGGGCGGGGCGATGCCTACTGCGGCATGCTCAACTGCTCCTACAACCTGGGGCTGCGCCACCTGCGCGCCTACATCCCGCCCTACCCGGTGGGCACCGCCGAGGAGGTGGCCAGGATGGCGCAGGGGTTCGTGCCCATCGCCCGCGCCGCCCTGGGGCTGTCCGGCCTCAAGATCATCACCTTCGGGCCGCGGCCGCAGGACTTCTTCGCCTGCAACGCCCCCATCAAGCCGCTCTATGACCTGGGGGTCGAGGTGGAGGAGAACTCCGAGCTCGACCTGCTGGTTAGCTACCACGGCCACGAGGGGGATCCGCGCATCGGCGAAGTGGTGCAGGACATGGCCGCGGAGCTCGGGGTCAGCGGCAACACCTACCCGGACCTCCTGCCCAGGATGGCGCAGTTTGAGCTGACCCTCCTCGACTGGGCGGAGGAGCACCGCGGGGCGCGCGACTACGTGGCCTTCGCCGACAAGTGCTGGCCGGCATTCCCCAAGGAGTTTGGCTTTGAGCCCTGCTACGTGAACTCGCGGCTGGCCTCGCGCGGCATCCCGGTGGCCTGCGAGGTGGACATCTACGGGGCCCTCTCGGAGTACCTTGGGGCCTGCGTCTCCAATGACGCGGTGACCCTGCTCGACATCAACAACTCCGTGCCGCGCGATCTCTTCGACACCGACATCGCCCCGCGCTTCCCGGGCTACCAGCCCTCCGACACCTTCATGGGCTTCCACTGCGGGAACACCCCCTTCTGCAAGCTCAGCCGCAAGGCCGAGAACCACCAGAAGCCGGGCAAGATCAACTACCAGATCATCCAGCACCGCCTGCTCGAGAAGGGCCAGGACGAGCCGGACTTCACCCGGGGCACCCTCGAGGGCGACATCGAGTCCGGGCCGATGACCCTCTTCAGGCTGCAGTCCACCGCCGGCTGCGGGCTCAGGGCCTACGTGGCCGAGGGGGAGATCCTGCCGGTGGGCACCCGCTCCTTTGGCGGCATCGGCATCATCGCCATCCCGGAGATGGGGCGCTTCTACCGCCACGTGCTCATCGAGGGGCGCTTCCCGCACCATGGGGCGGTGGCCTTCGGGCACCACGGGCGCGCCATCTTTGAGGCGCTGCGGCTCATGGGGGTGGAGGAGATCGCCCACAACCAGGGCAAGGACCGTCCCTACCCCACCGAGTGCCCGTTCTAGGGGCGCCTGACGCAGGAAGGCCGCGCCAAATGGCGCGGCCTTCCCCTTTCATGGCCGGCCCCGGGATTCCCCGGGGCGCGGGCCGCTAAAAGCCCTCGCGGCGGCCGGAGCGGCGCTCCCAGGAGGACTTGCGCGGCGAGTCGGAGCGGAAGCGGTCATGGCCGCGGAACCCGCCGTCACGCCCGTCACGGTCGCGGCGGAAACCACGGTCCCGGTCGAAGTCGAGGCGGCGGCGCGACTCAAAGCGCCCGCCGAAGCGGCGCTCGCCGTCGTCATCGCGGAAGCGCCCGCCCCCCTCGCCCCGCTCCGGGGCCTCCATGGTGTACTCACGCAACTCCAGGGCACGGCCGCACACCCTCGCGCGGCTGAGGATCTCCAGGGTCTCGGGGGGCATGCCCTCGGGGAGGTCAATGGTCGTGAAGGAGTCGAAGATGTCGATGGAGCCAATGTACTTGCTCTCGATGTCACCCTCATTGGCGATGGCGCCCACGATCTGCCCGGGCTTGACCCCGTCGCGGTGGCCGACCGCGAGGCGGTAGCGCAGCATCTTCATGTCCGGGAAGTCACGCAGCGGCTGCGGCTCGGCGGAGGGGGTGCGGCGGGCGCGGT
>JAILEI010000120.1 GCA_024688225.1 Succinivibrionaceae bacterium | reverse complement strand
CCATGGCGGCCATGGCGGCGGGGGCGTCCGGGGCGGCGGGGGCGGCCGGGGCCTCCACGAGATCCCCAATCAGCGTCCGGGTGTAGTGCAGCATGGTGGCGGAGTTCCTGGCGAAGGCGAGGATCCGCTCCTCGAGCTCGGCGGGGCCGAGGCGCTCATAGCTGATGTCATGGCAGATCCAGAAGGCGGTGCTGCGGGGATCGTAGGTGACGCGGAGGTTCCCGAGCCGGCCGCCCATGCTGTTGGACTCGAGCAGTTTCCTGAACACCTCCGGGTGCGCGGTGGCCAGGTCCCCGAGGCGCTCGCCCATGGTGAAGAGCGTGAGCGTCTCCTGTCCGGCGCTGATGTTGAGCACCAGGCCGTTCGCGGCCTGGGTCCGCGAGAGGCCGCGCTCGCTGAGGGGGGCGATCCTGAGCGAGCGGAATGAGGCGAAAATCCCGTTCAACCCCTTAATGTCCATGCCTGTGGCCTCCTTGACCGGGAAAGGCCGGGCCGGCACCATGCCGGGCAGCCCCTCTTACTCAAACATATTGGAGCGCGCCGCCAAAATCAATGCCGTGGGCCGCAAAAAAGGCAAAAATACCAGCACTGGGCGGGGACTCCTGAAAATAAAAGGGCCGCGCCCGAAGGCGCGGCCCTTGAACCTAGGCTAGGCCCAGCTAGATCTTCTCAGGGACCATCTTGATGTGGCCGCAAGGGCACTCCTGCGCGCAGACGCCGCAGCCCTTGCAGTAGTCGTAGTTGAACTCATAGCCCTTGCCGGGACCGAGCTTGTTGATCGCGCTGTCCGGGCAGACGCCGTAGCAGTTGTCGCACTCCATGCAGTTGCCGCAGGAGAGGCAGCGCTGCGCCTCGAACACCGCGTTCTCCTCGGTGAGGCCGTGCTGGACCTCGTCGAAGGTGCTGGTGCGGCGGGCAAGCTCGAGCATCGGGCGCACGGTCTTGGGCGCGTCCGAGTAGTACCAGGGGTGCATGTCCTCGAACTTGGCCTCGTCGTGCTTGGCGGCGCGCTCGTACTTGGCGCCCTTGAGGTAGGCGTTGACGCCGCGGGCGGCGTGCTTGCCCATGCCAATGGCGGCGGTGACGGTGCGGTCGCCCTTGATCATGTCGCCGGCGGCGAAGATGCCGGGCACATCGGTCATGAGGCTGGAGCTGTCAACGTTGACGCTGTCCTTCTCGAACTTGATGCCCTCGATCTTCTTGACCGGCTCGAGGTCGCAGTTCTGGCCGGCGGCGAGGATGACCGCGTCGGCGGGCAGCTCCTCAAACTCACCGGTCGGCTGCGGGTAGCCGGTCTCGTCGAGCTTCATCTTCTCGATCTTCAGGGAGTCCTTGGTGGCGCCGGCGATGGTGGACAGCCACTTGACCTGGATGCCCTCCTTGATCGCGTCGTCCATCTCCTCCTCGCTGGCCGGCATCTTGTCGCGGTTGCGGCGGTAGACGATGATCGGCTCGGCGCCAATGCGGCGCAGCGAGCGGGCCACGTCGACCGCGGTGTTGCCGCCGCCGTACACGGCGACGCGGCGCGCGATCTGGATGTCGCCCTTGGTCTCAATCTCCTTGAGCACGTCGAGCGCGGTGAGGATGTGGTTGGCGTCGCCCTGGGGGATGTTGACGTTGGCCGAGAGGCCCGCGCCCACGCCCAGCACCACGGCGTCGTACTTGCCGTTCTGCTTCTCGGCGATGATGTCGTCGACCTTGCGGCCGCACTCAATGGTCACGCCCATGTCCTTGATGCGATCGATCTCGGCGTCGAGGATGGAGCGGGGCAGGCGGTAGACCGGGATGCCGTAGCGCATCATGCCGCCCGGCTCCTCGCCCTGCTCGACGATGTGCACGGTGTGCCCAAAGCGGCGCAGGTGGTAGGCGGCGGACAGGCCGGCGGGGCCGGCGCCGATCACGAGCACCTTCTTGCCGGTCTCGCGGGTCGGCTTCTGGAAGGAGAGCTTGTGGTCAAGCGCGTAGTCGCCGAGGAAGCGCTCCACGGAGTTGATGCCCACGGACTCATCGAGGAAGCCGCGGTTGCACTTGGTCTCGCAGGTGTGGTAGCAGACGCGACCCATGCAGGCCGGGAACGGGTTGTTCTCGGTGAGGATGCGCCAGGCGCGCTCGTAGTCGCCCTCGGCCGCGTAGTACAGCCACTGCTGGATGTTCTCGCCCGCCGGGCACTGCTTGTTGCAGGGCGGGATCTTGAACACGTTGACCGGGCGCAGGGTGCGCCAGGAGCCAGTGTGGTTGGCGAGGGAGGTTGCCGGATCCAAGGTGGTGGCAAAAGGCTTGGTCATCATAACTGTTTGTGCTCCTCTTAAATACGCTCAGCGCGCTCGAGCGCCTGGACCGCGGTGGGTGCGGGCTGCGGATCGTCGTCGCCGAGGAGTCCGAAGCTCTTGATGTTCTCGTCGCACATCGCCTGGACGCGGGCGAGGACCTTCGGGTCGGCCTTCTTCCCGGTGAGATGGGCGAAGCGGCGCTGCACCTTGAGGAAATTGAGGACAGGCTGCTGCTGGCGGATCTTGCGCACCCCGGTCACGCGGCCGTACTCGGCCTCGAAGATCGGGTAGAAGCCGGTCTCGCAGGCGAGGCGGGCGCAGGTCACGGTCAGCTGCGACTTGACGCCCCAGCCCAGCGGGCAGGGCACCAGGACCTGGATGTAGCGGGCGCCGTGGAAGGACATCGCCTTCTCCACCTTGCGCTCGAGGTCGCGGAGGTCCGCGACGGAGGCGGTGGCCACGTAGGGGATGCCGTGCGCCATGGCGATGAGCGGCACGTTCTTGCCCTTGCCCCAGTCCGCGCCCGGCTCGGCGCCGATGGGCATGGTGGTGGCGGTGCGGGCCGACGGCGGGGTCGCCGAGGAGCGCTGGACGCCGGTGTTCATGTAGGCCTGGTTGTCGTAGCAGATGTAGAGCACGTCATCGTTGCGCTCGAACATGCCGGACAGCGGGCCAAAGCCGATGTCGGTGGTGCCGCCGTCGCCGCCCTGGGCGATGACGCGGGGCACGGTCTGGTCACCGTGGCGCTGGGCGCGCACCTTGGCGGCGGCGGCGATGCCGGAGCCGACCGCGGCGGTGTTGCCGAACAGCGAGTGGATCCAGGGCAGGCGCCACGCCGACTCCGGGTAGGGGGTGGAGAACACCTCGAGGCAGCCGGTGGCGTTGCAGACGATCAGCTGGCCGCCGGTGGCGCGCATCGCCGCGTCAATGGCGTAGCGGGCACCGAGCGCCTCGCCGCAGCCCTGGCAGGCGCGGTGGCCCGAGATCAGGGTGTTGGGGCGGTCGCCGGAGGCCTGGATGGTGCGCATGGAGGGGTTGAGCAGGCGGTTGCCGACAGTGTTGGAACCGGTCTGGTAGAACTTGATTTCTTCTAGCATTTGTTAGTCTCTCCCTATGCCAAGACCTTGCGGACGGATTCGCAGAGCTGGCTTTCGGCCAGGGGCCCGTCGGGCAGGGTGATGCCCTCGGAATCCTTGAGGTACCGGTTGAGCACCGCGGAGTTGATGTCGAACCAGGTGAACTCCTCCTGGAACTTGCCGGCCTGGGCGTAGGCCACGACATCCTTGATGGTGGTGCCGTAGATGGCACGGCCGCCAAGGCCGCACAGGGCGGTGGAGATGTGGGTGCCCATGCCCTTGCAGGCACGCTCAACCTCGGGGGCGATGATGCCGCGGGCGCCGAAGGAGAAGGCGCGCTCGACCACCACCACGTTCTTGGTGTCGCCAATCGCGGCGCGCAGCGCCTCGTACGGGAACGGGCGGAAGGACTTGAGGGAGATGATGCCCACCTTGTTGCCCTGCGCCTGCAGCTCGTCGATGGCGTCCTTGGCGGTGCCCACGGTGGAGCCGAGGATGATCAGCTTGAGGTCGGCGCCGTCGCAGTTGTAGCAGTCAAGCAGGCCGCCGGACTTGGAGCCGGTGATCTCGCGGTACTCCTTGGTGACCTTCTCGATGACGTCGAGGGCCTTGACCATCTTGCGCTGCTGGAGGAAGCGGACCTCGGTGAAGGCGTCCGGGTCGACCATCGCGCCCATGGAGATCGGCTCCTTGGGATCGAGGAACTCGCGGGGCTGGTACTCCGGGAGGAAGGCGTCAACCTGCTCCTGGGAGGGCAGCTGCAGGCGCTCGAAGGCGTGGGTCAGCACGAAGCCGTCCATGCACACCATCACCGGCAGGCCCACGGTCTCGGCGATCTTGAAGGCCATGATGTGGGTGTCGACCGCGTCCTGGTTGGACTCGCAGAACAGCTGCAGCCAGCCGCTGTCGCGCTGGGAGAGGGAGTCGGAGTGGTCGTTCCAGATGTTGATCGGGGCGCCGATGGCGCGGGAGGCCACGGTCATCACGATCGGGAGCCCGAGGCCGGAGGCGTTGTAGATGCCCTCAACCATGTAGAGCAGGCCCTGGGAGGCGGTGGCGGTGTAGGTGCGCGCGCCGCCCGCGGAGGAGCCGATGGCGACCGACATCGCGGAGAACTCGGACTCAACGTTGAGGAACTCGCAGTTCTTCAGGGCGCCGCCCTTGACGAACTTGCCGACGTTCTCGACGATGTGGGTCTGCGGGGAGATCGGGTAGGCGCAGACCACGCCCGGGCGGGCGAGCGCCACGGCCTTGGCGACACCGAGGGAGCCTTCGATTTGCTCCAGACCTTTCTGATTGTTGTCCATATGTCGCTCCCTTACTTATTCTTCTGCTCAATGACGAAATCGTAGGCCAGCTTGGCGGTCTCGGCGTTGGCGTCGCCGACCTTGCCGGGGTAGCGGGTCTGGAAGGACTGCTGCACGCTCTCGAGCTTGAGCACGCCGGTGGCGGCGGCCAGGGCCGCGAGCATCGCCGCGCCCGGGCGCGGGGCGCCGAGCTTCTCCATGGCGAAGCGGGTGGCGGGCAGGGTCAGCACGTGGCCCTGGGGGAGGGACTTGACCAGCTCGGGGGCAACCTGCTCCGGGGTCTCCTCAGTGTTGATCACCACAAAGCCGTTGTCCTTCTTGAGGCCGCCGAAGACGTCGACCGCGGAAAGCAGGGTGCGGTCCTGGACCAGCACGACGTCCGGCTCGCGGATCGGCTCGTGGGTGCGGACCTCCTTGTCGTCAATGCGCGCGTAGGCCACCACCGGGGCGCCGGTGCGCTCACTGCCGAAGCTGGGGAATGCCTGGGCGAAGTGCCCCTCAAGGAAGGCGGAGAGAGACAGCATCTCTGCGGTCGTCACGGCGCCCTGGCCTCCACGGCCATGTAGTCTTATCTGAAGCAAAGCAGGCTCCTTAAAAGTTGCTGTATGTTGCATGTGCGGGTTGCCCCGCGCGGCGCAAAGCCGCGATCAGGCGGCCCTGGGGCCGCCCTTGGGGGGGAATTTTGCGGTGGAGGGGGGCACGGCCGCAACGAAAATCACGCCGCCGGGGCAAGTTTTTTTTGCCCTGGTGAACCAAAATGGGGCGCAAAACGCACCTTTTTGTGACAGGGATCACTTCCCACCGCCAACCCACAGAAACCATATAAAAAATATACCTTGCATGGGGCGCTTGCCCTTTTGCTTGTTTTTATAAAAATTTTTAAGTTAGTCGCTTCTAACTGGGCTTGGTGAATTTTGCTTTAATAACAAGAAATTTAGTAGTTGCGGGTGGATTTTTAATATACTTTATAAAGTATCTTTAATAAGGAGGTGGGAAAACCATGTCCGAGGAACTCATCTACGGCCACCAGATCCGCGAGAAGAACCTGCGCATCCTCAGCCAGGCCCTGCACCGCGAGCAGGTGGCCACCGTCGCGCAGCTCTCCGCGGTCACCGGCATCAGCGTGGTCACCGCCAACAAGCTGCTGCGCTCGCTGCTCGAGCAGGGGGTGGCCATCGACAATGACTACACCGTCACCTCGGGGGGGCGCCCGGCGCGCAGCTACCGCTTCAACGCCAACTTCAAGCAGGTGCTGCTCATCACCTGCTACCAGCGCGGCACCTCGCTCTACGCCGGCTACTCGGTGCACGACATGTTCGGCGAGTGCCTCGAGCGCCGCGAGGAGCTTTTGCCGCGCATCCACACCGACGAGCTGACCATCGGCATCGAGCACTTCCTCGAGCGCTTCCCGCGCCTGGCCATGATCGGCATCTCCATGCCCTCGGACAACATCGGCGGGCGCGCCGCGGCGGCGGTGCGCCGCGACCCCATGGCGCAGCGCCTCGCGCGGCACATGGAGTCGCGCTTCAAGGTGCCGGTGACCTTTGAGACCGACATCAACGCCGCGGCCCTCGGCTGCTACCAGCGCCACCAGCGCGAGCGCTTTGTCGCCGCGCTGGTGCTCGCCCCGGGGCGCGCCCCGGCCTGCGGCTTCTGCTACGACGGCACGGTGATCCGCGGCCGCGACGGCATGGCGGGGGAGGTGCGCTACTTCCCGATGTACAACGATCTTGGGGTGCTGCCGCGCCAGCAGCCCGCGGCCGAGGATCTCGCCATCCGCACCATCCGCGCGGTGATGTGCGTGATGAACCCCTCGCGCCTGGCCATCTACACCGAGAGCCTCGACGCGAGCGTCGAGACGCGCCTGAGGCGGCAGCTGGGGGGCGGGGCGGAGGCGGTGCTTTTGCCCACCATTGAGCTCAGCGCCCAGATCCGCGATGACATCGTCTCGGGGATGGTGAGCATCTGCCTGGCGCGGATCACCGGCGGCCTCGCCGGTCCTGAAAACTAATTGTTTTGTTTTTAAGAAAATTTTTACACTAAAGTATAGTTATGATATACTCTGGACCAGAGGCGGTCTGCCGCCTTGGCAACCGCGTCCCGCGACAACAACAATAACCAGGGCCAGCGCATCATGTCAGAGTCAAAAAGCATCCCCCCCGAGGACACCCCCGAGGACGGCAAGGTCAAGTGGAACCAGCAGCGCCGCCTCGAGTTCATCGACTTTCGGATCGGCAGCGAGGGCAAGCTCAACCGCCACGACCTCGTGGAGTTCTTCAACATCTCCATCCCCCAGGCCTCCCTCGACATCTCAAGGTACAGCAAGATGGTGCTCTCCCAGCACCCGCCGCGCCGCAACCTCACCTACGACCGCCACCTCAAGGTCTACCTGCGCACCTCGGACTTCCAGCCGCTCTTCCCGGAGATCTGCTCGCCCGAGAACTACCTGAGGGACCTGCAGGCGCTGGCGCAGGGCACCCTGGTGCCCAGCCGCAACTTCTTTGGCTTCGTGCCCAACCTCGGGGTGGCCGCCTTCGACCCGCCGGGGCGGAGGTTCAACGCCGCCATGCTCTACAACGTGCTCGAGGCCATCCGCACCCACCGCGCGGTGCACATCACCTACCTCTCGATGCACGACCTGCGCAACAGCGACTTCCTCATCGCCCCGCACGGGCTTGCCTATGACGGCATGCGCTGGCACGTGCGCGCCTACTGCTACGACCGCCACGCCTTCCGCGACTATGTGCTCTCGCGCATCGTGCGCTGCGCCGAGCCCGAGATCCTCGCCCCCAACGACCGCTTCCCCGACCCGCTGGGCAACGGCTTCCGCGAGTCCGGCACCTCGGGCGCCGACGATCGCGACTGGAACGACACCGTGGACCTGGTGATCCGCGCCAACCCCGAGCTTGGCGAGGCGGCGCGGCACGCCGTGGAGTTTGACTACGGGATGGCCCCCGGCGGCACGGTCACCTACACCTGCCGCGTGGCGATGCTCTTCTACGCCCTGCAGTGGCTGCGCCTCACCCCCGAGGATCGCGCCCTGCCCGCGCAGTTCCGGCAGCTCGCGCTCGACAATGAGCGCGAGATCGCCAGCCGGCTGCACGGCGGGTGACGGTGCAAGGCCCCGCCGGCCACGGGCGCCCGGGGGGCGCCCTCTTTGTCTTCTGCCTGGGGATGCTCACCGCCTTCGGGCCGCTGTGCACGGACATCTACCTGCCGGCGCTGCCTGAGGTGGCGCGCGGCTTTGGCTGCGAGGCCGCGCTCGCGCAGCTCTCCCTGACCACCTCCTTCCTCGGGCTCGCGCTCGGGCAACTGCTGGTGGGCCCCATCTCCGACGCGCTGGGGCGGCGGCTGCCGCTCTTTTGCTCGCTGGCCGCCTTCTCGCTCTCCTCGCTGATGTGCGCGCTCTCGGGCTCGGTGTGGTCCTTCATCGCCTGGCGCCTGGTGCAGGGGCTCGCCGGGGCGGGGGGCATCGTGCTCGCGCGCGCCATCGCCTGCGACCTCTTCCGCGGCAGCGACCTCACCCGCTTCATGGCGCTGCTCATGACCGTGAACTCGGTGGCGCCGATCCTGGGGCCCATCCTGGGCTCGCTGATCGTCACCTTCCTGCCCTGGCAGGCGATCTTCATCTTCCTCTGCGCCTTTGGGGCGCTGCTCATCGCGCTCAGCGCGCTCACCATCCCCGAGACCGCGCCGCTCACCCATGGCCGCGCGCGGGTGCTGCCCGCGGTGGCGGGGATGTTCCGCGAGCTCACCAACCTGCGCTTCCTCACCCTCGCGCTCGCCATGTCCTGCGTGATGGGGCCCTTCTTTGGCTACCTCGCCGCCTCGCCCTTCATCTTCCAGAGCATCTACGGCTTCTCGGAGCTCGGGTACTCGCTCACCTTCGCCGGCTTCACGGTGCTGCTCTCGCTTTTGGGCCTCATCTCCGGGCGCCTCTCGCACCGGGTGGGGGACGCGCGGCTGGTGCGGCTCTCGCTTAGCGTGATGCTCCTGGGCGCGCTGTGCATGCTCGCCGTGGCGCTGGTGGTGCCGGCCTCCCCGGTGTTCGTGATCATCGCCCTGGCGCTGTTCATCCCCTTCAACGGCTCCACCCAGTCCCCGGGCTTTGGCCTGGTGATGGGCGCGGTGGCGGGCGGCATGGGGGCGGCCTCGGGGATCTTCGGGGTGATGCACTTCATCACCGGCGCGCTGTGCTCGCCCCTGGTGGGGCTGATGGGCGATCACTCCATGATCCCCCTCGCGGTGATCATGCTCGCGGGTGCTATACTGGCGCTGCTTTTCCTCAAGATTGGCCTGGGGCTGCGGCCCCGCGGCCGCACCTAGTGGGTACACACATGCGCAGCAAGCACCTCGCCGCCGCAGCCCTCGCGCTGCTTTTCACCTCGGCCGCCCTGGCCGCCCCCTACGCCCCGGGCGAGGAGCGCCTCTCCCGCGCCGACGTGGAGCAGATCGTCCACGACTACCTGCTCGAGCACCCCGAGGTGCTGGTTGAGGCGGCGCAGCGCCTCGACGCGATCAACGCCGAGGGCCGCGCCAGGGCGCTTGCCTCCTTTGCCAAGGAGGTGCTCTCCGATCCCACCTACCCCTCGCGCGGGGATCAGGGCGCCAAGCACTACATGATCGAGTTCTCCGACTACAACTGCGGCTACTGCAAGGTCATGCAGCCGCTCATCGAGGAGTTCGTGAAAAAGCATGGGGTGCGCCTCGTGTACGTGGAGTTCCCGATCCTCTCCGAGGCGAGCGTGCAGGCCGGCACCGTCGGCCAGGCGCTCTGGGATCTCGACCACGATCTCTACCTGCGCTACCACGACACCCTGATGGGCGACAAGGCGCGGGTCAAGGATCTCAATGACGTCAAGGCGGCGCTCCGGCGCGCCGGGGCGGACTGGGAAAAGGTCAAGGCGCGACTTGCCAAGGGCGGCATCGAGGATCTCATCGCCCGCAACGTGCAGAAGGCGCAGGCGCTGCAGATCTCAGGCACCCCCTTCTTCATCATCGACGGCCATGAGCTGCGCGGGGCGGTGAAGACCCTGGTGCAGCTTGAGTCGCTGCTCTCAAGGTAGCGCCGTGTCGCTGACCGTGGCGCTTGCCATCGGCATCCCGGTGGCCTTCGTGGTGGGCACCGTCTACAACGCCATCAAGGCGCAAAAGCGCCTCGAGGGCGGCACCTTGCGCAAGGTGCTCAGCGAGCGCGAGGCCAAGGGCTGCCTCGAGCGCGGCCAGGGCGCCGCGGGCGGCCAGCCGCCGCTTGCGCCCAAGTCCCCGGGCACGCCGCCCCGGGATGATGACTAGCCCCGCTGCCCAGGCCTTCCTGTCCCTTATCTTTTCCCAATGGCATTGCCGCCCCCCGTGCGGGGCGGCAAAAAACTGCCGGGGCTGCGGCGGCCCCGGCGGTGGATCAGCTGTCAAATTCCCGTCTTCGGCTAGACCGAGGAGATCAGCGAGCCCATCATCTCGTCGACGGTGGTGAGCACCTTGGAGTTCATCTCGTAGATGCGCTGGGCCTCGATGAGGTTCACCAGCTCCTCGGTGACCTGCACGTTGGCGGTCTCGAGCATGCCCTGGCGGATGGTGCCCATCCCGTCCTCGCCGCCGATGCCCTGCTGGGGCGCGCCGGAGGCCGAGGTCTCAAGGAAGAGGTTGTCGCCGATGGCCTCGAGGCCCGAGGGGTTGATGAAGTCGGTGACCGTGATCTGCCCGAGATCCTGCGCCGCCGCCTGGTCGGCAATCTGCACCGCCACCTGGCCGTCGCGGCCCACGGTGATGTTGGTGGCGTTTTCCGGCACCTGGATCTCCGGGAGCAGGGGGTAGCCCTCGGCGGTGACGATGGTGCCCTCCTCGTTCTTGGTGAACTCGCCGTTGCGGGTGTAGGCCACGGTGCCGTCGGGGAGCTGGATCTCAAAGAACCCGCGCCCCTGGATCATCAGGTCAAAGCTGTTGTCGGTGGTCTCGACGTCGCCCTGGGTGAAGATCTTCTGGGTGGCGACCACCTTGGCGCCGGCGCCGAGCATCAGGCCCTCGGGCAGGTAGGAGTCCGCGCTGGAGCGCCCGCCGGGCTGGTTGACCTTCTGGTAGAGCAGGTCCTGGAAAATCGGGCGGCCCTTCTTGTAGCCGACGGTCGCAGCGTTGGCGAGGTTGTTGGACGTCACCGAGATGCTGGTTTGCTGGGCGTCAAGCCCGGTCTTGCTGATCCAAAGTGCGGGTATCATCGTCCTGCTCCTTAATTACTCATATGCCATCAGCTGGGTCTGCCGCTGATCCATCTCTGAGGCGGTCTTCATCATCTTGACCTGGGTGTCATACTGGCGCTGGGCCCTGATGAGGTTCGTCAATTCCTCGACGGGGTTGACGTTGGAGGCCTCAAGCACGCCCGAGTCCAGCCTGGCGTTCACATCTGTTGCAAGATCCCTGCCATCCCGGGCGCGGAACAGGCCGTCATAGCCCTTCTCCATGTTGCGGATCACCGGGGTGACCATCTTGATGCGCTGGAAGTTCTCCAGCGCGTTGCGGTCGCCGCCGGCGGGGCGCCCGGAGATGATGCCGTTGTCGTTGATGGCGATGTCCTGGAGGTTCAGGGGCAGCAGGATCTCGGTGCCGTCCTCATCGAGCACCGGCAATCCCGTGGAGGTGCGCAGGCGCCCCTCCTGGTCGAGCTGGAAGCTGCCGAGGCGGGTGTAGGCCTCGCGGCCCTGCTGGTCGGTGACCGCGAACATGCTGTCGCCGCGGATGGCCACGTCGAGGGCGCGCCCGGTGGTCTCAATCATGCCCGGATCCATGTTGTAGCCCGGGCGCTCGTCCATGGCGAAGGCGCGGGAGGGGTAGGCGTTGGCGAAGACCGGCATGGCGCGGGTGTTCTCAAAGTCCGCCTTGAAGCCGTGGGTGTTGGCGTTGGCGAGGTTGTTGCTTCGCACCGCAATGCTGTGGAAGTTCTCCTTCGCGCCTGACATCGAAATCCACAATAGCCTGTCCATCTGAGCCTCCGGAACCTGCAAACATTCCTGGGCACCTTGTTGCAAGCGCTGTGCCAGGTGCTGTGCCAGGTGCCGCAACTTGCCTACTAACTTGCTGAATTAATGCTGATTTGCTGGGAGGAGGCGGGCGGCCCAGGGGCCCTGTGGCGGGTGGGGGCGGCGTATTTTTGTCGGCGCCCCTAGCAGTAGTAGAGCGCCACGCTCGCGCACATCAGGAGGGCGATGACCAGCTTCTTGCGGAAGGTGCCACGATCCTTGATGTAGCCCCGGTAGAAGGCATAGGCGATCAGGATCCCCAGCACCCCGCGCAGGGTCTGCACGATGTTGCCCTCCACCACCCCTGAGAGGTTGAAGCAGGCGATGAGGCCGACCATCGACACCAGCCACGCCGCGCCCACCCCGGCGGTGCCCGCCACATCGCGCGGCCCCACCCTGAGCGCCCTGAGGAAGGGCAGGGCGATGAGCCCGCAGGTGACATACTCATAGGTGATGGCCAGGGCAACCTGCCCGGGGCGATCCACCCCGGTCAGGCGCTCCATGAAGGCCGCGGTGGCAAGGTCGGAGAGCGCGAAGCAGGCACAGGAGAGGGAGAGCAGCAGCAAGGGCATCAGCCCCAGGCGCGACAGCCGCCCCGAGAGCGCGGAGAGGGCGAGGCCCAGGGCGATGATGGCGGCGATGGCGAAAAGCTCGGTGGCGCTGAACTCCTTGCCCAGGCAGAAGTGGGCGATGGCGGCGAGGATCGGTACCTTGATGGTGAGGAGCGGGGAGACCACCGAGGCCTCGGAGAGGGCCAGGGCGCGAAAGAGCAGCCACTGCGCGGCAAGGTAGGGGGCCACCACCAAAAGCTCGGCCCTTGCCAGCCCCAGGTCGAGGTGGCGCCAGTGCCCGAGGATGAGGAAGGGCAGCGCCACCACCGCGAGCATCAGCGCGTGCACCGCGGCCAGCTGCCGCAGCCCGTAAAGGCCGTGGCGCACCTGGCAGTCCTTGGCGAGGGCGTAGTTGGCGGCCTGCGCCGCCGCGCCGAGGAGCCCGAGCAGCAGTCCCAGGGTATGTGTGTCCATGCCCTGCCCCTAGACCGAGAGCCGCATCCCGTGGGGGAGGTGGCGGTGGCGGAAGATGTAGGCCAGGCGCAGCGAGTAGCAGCAGGCGATGATGGTGAGCCCGCAGATGAAGCCCACCCAGTAGCCGGCGGCGCCGAGGCCGGGCCCGAGGTGCCCATAGGCCAGGGCATGCCCCACCGGCAGCCCGACCCCCCAGAAGCAGCAGATGGTCACCACCGAGATGGTGCGGGTGTCCTTGAAGCCGCGCAGCGCCCCCATCCCCAGGCACTGGATGGTGTCGGAGAGCATGTAGCAGCAGCACAGCAGCAAGAGCGTGGAGGCCACCTCCGCCACCTCGCCCGTGGCCCCGTAGAGGGCGATGATCCCATCGCGCAGGGTGAGCATCACGAGGAGGGGCAGGAGGTAGATGGCGACCCCCAGCGCCGCCACCTCGCGCAGGGTGAGCAGCGCGGCGCCAAAGTCGTGCGACCCCATGGCGGTGCCCACCCTGACCGTGGTGCAGATGGAGAGGGAGAGGGGCAGCAGGAAGCACAGGCCCGAGACGCTCAGCGCCACGGTGTGCGCCCCGACCATCACGCTGCCCAGCGGGGTGAGCAGGATGGTGGAGACGAAAAAGCATGAGGCCTCGGCGAAGGTGCCAAGCGCGGCCGGCACCGCGAGGCGCATGAAGTCCACGGCCTCCACCAGGCGCAGCGGGTAGGCGCGGGTGAAGGGGCGCACCGCCTGGTAGCGCCTGGCGCGCAGCGCATAGCCAAGGAAGGCGAGCGCCCCCACCCAGAGCGCGAGCGCGGTGGCAAGGCCGGCCCCGGCGCCGCCCAGGGCGGGCAGGCCCAGGGCCCCGAAGATCAGCGCGTAGTTGAGGAGGGTGTTGGCGGCCAGGGTCAGCGCCCCAAAGCAGAGGGTGGGCACCGGGTTGCCCTGGCCCTCGCAGAAGCCCCGCAGGATGCAGTAGCAGGAGGCGGCGGGCAGGCCCAGCGAGGCCCCGAGCAGAAAGCGCCGCGCCACCTCGCGCATCGCCTCCTCGCCATCGGAGAAGGGCACCAGCAGCAAGGCGGCGTTGACGGCCGGGATGAGCAGCAGCGAGCAGCCGATGACCAGCAGGGTGGAGAGCTGCATGCGGCTGGGGATCTCCGGCCCGCGGCCGCCCCCGTGCAGCTGCGCGATGATGGGCTGGATGGCCGAGGCGAGCCCCAGGCAGATCATGAAGCAGGGCATGTAGATGGCAACCCCGAGGCCCACCCCGGCAAGATCATCCTCTCCGCAGGCGCCGGCCATGGCGGTGTCCACGGCGAGGATCAGCGTCTCAAAGAGCTGCCCGAGGAAGATCGGCACAAAGAGGCGGGCGAGCTGCCGGCGCTCGCGCCGCCTTGGGCCCAAGTCCCCTGGCGCCATGGTCACTGCCCTGCGTAGGCGCTGGGGGTCAGGGGATCAGGGTGCGCCTTGTAGGTGACCCCCGCGCCGCAGTCGAGGGTGAGCAGCAGGCTGGGGAAGAGCGCCTGCCAGCGCGAAAGCGCCTCTTGCGCGTTCTCCCGAAGCGCCGCGGCAAAGTCCCCGGCACCAAGGCTGGCGGCCCTGGCCACCTTTGCGAGGCCCTGGCCCTCAACCTCGGCGATGGCCGCCTCCACCTTGGGGTGGATCACGCTGTAGAAGCCCTGGGCGAGCGCCATCACGCGGCTTGCCGCCCAGTACATCTTCCCCTCGTCATAGGTGTCGCGCAGCGCCTGGTAGGCGGGGGGCACCCGGTCCACCGCAAAGGGGACAAAGGGGTTGTCGCCTGGGTTGTTGGTGGCGAACCAGACCACCGGGGCGGGCAGCCCCGGCCCTGACTGCGCCACGAAGGCGTGGCTGCTCTTGGCGGTGCTGATGGCGCGCTCGCCCATCTCCCGCTCATAGTGGTAGGGGGAGCCGAACAGCCCGGCGAGCGGGCCCTGGGCCTTGTCATAGGGGGTGCCCGCGTAGTGGTCGCGCAGCAGCGCCATCACCTCGGTGACCCCAATGGGGTGGTCGGGGCGCACCGAGAGCGGGTAGCCGTCCGCAACTGGGCCGGCGGCGCTGGGGGAGAGCCCCAGGGAGGGGGCCATGAGGCTGAGGGCGCGCCACACCCGGCGCTTTGAGTAGTAGGGGTGCTGGTACTCGCGGGCATCGAGCGAGAGCGCCCAGTCCACGCGGCCCTCAGCGTCGGTGACCGCCCAGCCGAGGCTCACCAGGCGCAGCGGCAGATCCTTGCTGTGCAGCTGGGTGGGATCCCCCTCGCGGATGGCGCGGATGCGCAGCTGGTTGGCCGCGGCGAGGAAGTGCCCATCGGGGATCCGCTCGGCAACCCACAGCCCACCCTCGCCGCTGGGGGCGGGCGACATCTCCATGATCCAGGCCTCCTGGTGATCCGCCACCAACAGCGTCTCGGCGGTGCCCCACAGCCCGTGGCGCTCGATGAGCCCTCCCATCAGCCCCACCGCCTCGCGCGCCTTTGCGCAGCGCTCGAGCGCCACGCGCGCGAGCTCCGCGGAATAGAAGATGCCGCCGCCCTCACGGTAGGGGGCCTCGGGGAGGCGCGCGGCGAGGTCGGTGCACTCGGCGACCAAAAGCCCTTGCTCATTGGCCATCGGGTAGTCGCCATCGAGGTAGGCGTAGGTGTGCGCCACCTCGGGGATGTAGCCCAGGGGCCGGGTGGGCTCGCGGCCGGGGAAACTGAGATCCGCCCCGCGCTCGGGGGCCACCAGGTAGGGCTGTTCGGCGCAGTTGTGCCCAGGCAGGGGCCCCAGGGCGGCGGCCGAGGGGTAGACGGGGCGCATGCTGCCCGGGGCGTGATCGCGCGCGGGCACGAAAATGAGGTTGGGATCGCCCCCAAAGCCGTCGTTGGAGTGGGCGACCATCACGCTGCCGTCCGCCGCGGCCCCCGCAGTGACCAGCGCCACGGTGCAGGCCTGCGCCGCCCCCGCCATGAGCAGCGTTGCGCCAAGCGCGGCCGCCATTGCCCTCATTGCCTTCATCCTGCTTGCTCCGCCCTTGGGGGGCGCGGGGGATCCGCGCCCGGGTGTGGCGATTATAGTGGGCCGCGGGGCGGTGCCGCCTTTTTTGCCCTATAATGTGTGACCTTTTTGCTGCCCTAGGGCAAGGATCAACGATGAAAGTCATTTCCCAGCAGGAGTTTGGCGGGGAGCGCCCGCTGTTTCGGGCCTCGGACCTCCGCCTCGAGGGGGTCACCATCCACGCGGGCGAGTCGGCGCTCAAGGAGTGCCACCACATCGAGGCGGAGCACTGCCGCCTCGAGGGAAAGTACCCCTTCTGGCACAACGACCACCTGCGCATCTCCCGCTGCACCCTCACCGAGGGGGCGCGCGCCGCGCTGTGGTACGGGCATGACGTGCGCATCGAGAACACCCTCATCGAGGCCCCCAAGGCGCTGCGCGACCTCGACGGGGTCACCCTCGAGGACGTGCGCATCCCCAATGCCCAGGAGACCCTCTGGCACTGCGCCAATGTCCGCATCCGCCGCGCCGCGGTGCACGGGGCCGACTACATCTTCATGCACAGCCACGACCTCGACATCGCCGACTACGAGCAGCATGGCAACTACTCCTTCCAGTACGCGAGCAACATCACCATCAGCCACGCCACGCTGCACACCAAGGACGCCTTCTGGAACTCGGTGAACGTGACGGTGCGCGACAGCGTGCTCGACGGGGAGTACCTCGGGTGGCACTCGGAGAACCTGCGCCTCATCAACTGCCGCATCTCCGGCACCCAGCCGCTGTGCTACGCCCGCAACCTCATCCTCGAGCACTGCACCCTCGCCGCGGACGCCGATCTCGCCTTTGAGTACTCCACGGTGCGCGCCACCATCGACGGGCCCATCACCTCGGTGAAGAACCCGCGCTCGGGCAGCATCAGCGCCCACTCCATCGGGGAGATCATCATCGACGAGCATGTGAAGGCGCCGGCCGACTGCCGCATCAGCGTGCGGGATCGCGGGTGAGGGGGATCCTCAGGGAGAGCCTGCCCCGCATCATCAGGGAGAGCCCCCGCCTGGGGTGGTGGGAGCTTTTGGCGCTCACCGCGCGCCTGGGCGTCCCGGCGATGCTTACCCAGCTGTCGATGACCATGATGATGGTCATCGACGCCTCCATGGTGGGGCGCCTCGGGGCGGCCCCCGCGGCCTCGATTGCCCTGGTCTCCACCTCCACCTGGCTGCTCTGGGGCCTCCTGCGCGCCGGGGTGACCGGCTTCTCGGTGACCCTCTCCCACCGCCTCGGGGCGGGGGACGCGGCGGGGGCGCGCGACCTGGTGCGCCGCGGCTGCGGCAGCGCGGTGGCCTACGGGCTGCTGCTCGGGGCGCTGGCGGCGCTCATCTCGCCCTTCCTGCCCACCCTGCTCGGCGGCAGCGGGGAGATTGCCCGCGGCGCCTCCACCTACTTCCTCATCTTCGCGCTGTCGCTGCCCGTCTACATGCTCGACTACATGATGGACGGCTTCATCCGCAGCACCGGGCGCATGGGCGCGGCGCTGTTCCTCAACACCTCCATCTGCGCGCTCGACATCGCCTTCAACTTCCTCCTGATCTTCCCCACCCGCACCTATGTCCTCGGCCCGCTGTCCCTTACGGTGTGGGGGGCGGATCTGGGGATCTTCGGGGCGGCGCTGGGCAGCTCGCTCGCGGTGCTGTGCGTGATTGCCGTGGAGGCGGTGGTGGTGTTCCGCCTGCTCCCCGAGCTCTCGCTGCGCGGCACGCGCGGCAGCTTCCTGCCCACCCTCGCGCTCACCCGCGAGGCGCTGCGCATTGGGCTGCCGGTGGGCGCGGAGAGCACCGTGTTCTGCCTCGCCATGATCCTCATCACCTCGATCATCGCCCCGCTGGGGCCGGTGGCGCTCGCCGCCAACTCCTTCGCGGTGGTGATTGAGAGCGTCTGCTACATGCCCGGCTATGGCATCGGCAACGCCGCCTCGACCCTGGTGGGGCAGGCGGTGGGCGCGCGGCGGCCGCGCCTGGTGAGGGATCTCTCCCTGGCCTGCCTTGCGGCCGGGATGGGGGTGATGGCGCTCTCGGGGGCGCTGATGTATGTTTTCGCCCCCGAGCTGATGGCGATGGTCACCCCCTTTGCGGACATCGGGGCGCTGGGCACCACCATCCTGCGCATCGAGGCCTTCGCCGAGCCGCTCTTTGGCGCCTCGATTGTCTGCTACTATGCCTTTGTGGCCTCGGGCCGCGCGGTGGTGCCGGCGGTGATGAACCTCGCCTCCATCTGGGGGTGCCGGGTGCCGCTCTCCTTCCTGCTGGCCCCGCTGTGGGGCCTTGAGGGGGTGTGGGTGGCGATGTGCGCCGAGCTGTGCCTGAGGGGGCTGATTTTCCTGTGGCGCCTGCTGCGCTTTGCCTGGGTGCCACGGGCCAGGGGGGACGCGCATGCACGACTTTGACACGCTGGTGGGGCGCCGCGGCAGCGGCAGCCTCAAGTGGGACGACACCGCGGAGGGCACGCTGCCGCTGTGGGTCGCCGACATGGACTTTACGGTGGCGCCGCCCATCCAGGAGGCGATTCGGCGCCGGGCGGAGCATGGGATCTTCGGCTATGCCATCATCCCTGCCGCCTACTACGAGGCGCTTGGCAACTGGCGCTGGCGGCGCCACCGCCACCTCGTGGAGCGCGAGGACGTGCTGGTCACCCCCGGGGTGGTGCCCGCCATCTCGGCGGCGCTGCGCGCCCTCACCCGCTCCGGGGACGGGGTGGTGACCCTCACCCCGGCCTACAACTGCTTCTTCTCCTCGATCCGCAACATGGGCTGTGAGCTGCTGGGCTGTGAGCTGCGGGTTCAGGAGCACCGCTTTGAGGTGGACTTTGACGATCTGGCGGCCAAGCTCTCCCACCCCAGGGCCAGGGTGTTCCTGCTCTGCAGCCCCCACAACCCCTCGGGGCGGGTGTGGACGCGCGAGGAGCTCACCAGGATGTACGGGCTGTGCGAGCGGCACGGGGTGGCCATCCTCTGCGATGAGATCCACTGCGACCTCACCCTGCCCGGGCAGCGCTTCGTGGCGCTGGGGTCGCTGGGGGAGCGCGAGCGGCGCAACAGCGTGACCTTCTGCTCGGCCTCCAAGGCCTTCAACCTCGCCGGCCTGCAGAACGCCGCGCTCATCTGCCCGCGCGATGACCTGCGCGCGCGCATCAACCGCGCCCTCAACGATCATGAGGCCTGCGACGTCAACCCCTTTGGCATCGACGCCACCATCGCGGCCTACAACGAGGGCGAGCCCTGGCTTGGCGATCTCCTTTGCTACCTCGCGGGCAACCTGCGCTTGCTGGTGGACTTCACCGCCTCGCACCTTGGCGCCATGTGGGTGGCGCGGATCGAGGCCACCTACCTGCCGCTGCTGTGCACCGCGGCGCTGGGCCTGGGCCCCCATGAGGTGGAGCGCCGCCTGCTCAGGGAGGGGGTGCGCCTCTCCCCGGGGCGCATTTATGGGGCGGATCAGTACCTGCGGGTCAACCTCGCCACCTCGCGCGCGCAGCTTCTAGAGGCGCTCGGGCGGGTGGCGAGGGCGCTGGGGCAGCCCTAGGGCCGCGGGGCGGGGGCCCGCCCCCAGGGCTCCCCTGGCCCATGGGCTAAAGCTCATCCGCGCTGAAGGCCTTGATCTTCTCGAGGCGCCCCTCAATGCTGTCCCCGGCGCTGGCGAGGACGGAGAAGAAGCTGCCCAGCTTGCCGGCCTGCTTGCTTTGCATGTAGGTGTCAAGCAGCGCCACGGTGTACTGTTCAACCTTCTGGTCAATCTCCTCCTGCATGGCGCGGAGGATCGCCTGGTCATCCCTGGGGCCCTCACCGGGCTGGGCGGGTGAGAAGGCCAGCCTGGCGAGATCATCACTGAGCTTGATGGTGTGGCCGGTTTGCATCCTGAACTTTTCACTGAGGTCCCCGGGGCCCTTGAGGGACTTGATCTGGCTGCGGTCGGCGTCCAGGATCCTAAAGCGCGAGCCGTGGCCTGCGGCATTTTCGTTGATCCTGAGCAGGTTCTTGGCGCCGCCACCGTCAAAGAAATTGATGCATTGCTGCGCCTTGCAGATCCCGAGCATGACCAAATCCTTATCCTCGGACTCGAGGCCCACGCCCTTGGCGGCCTTCAGGGTGGAGGGTTTGTCAAGATCCTTTTGTACCAAGTCGAACTTCTCCTGGAAGGCTGACCGGTTCTCGCGGATGGACAGGCCGGCGAGCGTGCCGGCTAGGCGGGCGAGCGTGTCGGCCTCGCTGGCGATCTTGGTGGCCTTGGCCAGGATGGCATCGATGCGGCGCTTGGTCAGGGGCTTGCCGGAGGAGACCAGCCCGGTGGACCTGTCGACCCCAAAGTCCACCGCCTTGAGGTCGGCGCCGAGCATGGACTTGAGCTTGTCCATGAAGTCCTTGGAGAAGGTGGCCCGGCCCTGGCCGTCCTGGCCGATGCCCTGCTTGATCCCGAAGGCCTCGCCGAGGCTCTTGAGCAGCTCGGTGCGCACCGCGTTGTTGGCCTGCTGGGTGGCGTCGCTGCGGATCCACCTTAAGGGGCTGTTGCCGAGGGTCTCGGTGGACTGCAGCTGGTTGTCCTGGCCCTGGGTGACGATGGCGTTCTGGTTGTCGAGGCTGAGGTTCCTAAACTGGCTGAGCGCTTGCTCATTGAAGTTGATGGGCATGGCGTTTACTCCTGGGGTGGTTGCGGTTTGCCTTTTTAAATGCTTGCCTGCCGCGCTAGGCGTGGATCATGCCGTGCAGCGAGTGCGCCTCAGGCACTTCCCCGGGGGGCGGCGTAGCCCGCGCACCCCCATTCACCCCATCATACAAAGTATCATTTTTCCCTTAAACTGGTTTTTTCCCATTTTTAACTTTTTTTTCCCAGGATGCGGCCTGGGCCAGGGGGGCGCCAGGCGGGCAGCGGGAAAAGGGCAGGGCCGCCTTTTTGGCGGCCCTGCAAGGTGGCGCCCTTAGGGGCGTCCCCAGGGCAGGCGGTACCGGTGGTGGGGTCAGTTTCTGGGATGGAGGATGGGATCCATGTCCTTGCTGATTTGGGAAATGACTTCCCGGGCTTCCCGCTCTTCCTCGATTTGCGCCATGATGATATCCCTGTTCATGTGATTGAAGATCTGCTCGCCCAGGGTGTCGATTTCCTGTTCACTGGCCTCACGGACTTGCAGATCCCCTGCTTCATCATAGGCGGGGATGAAATTTCCGCCATCAAGGGCGCAGATGGGCAGTTTCTCCCCCTTAAGCTTCGTGTGGAGAAAGTCCCGGGCCTCTTCCCAGGTCAGGGGATCAAGCTTGCCGCTATGATCCCTTTGCAGCGCCTCGAGCCGGTCCGTTATGGCAGTGCCCAGGTTGTTGTTATTGAAGTCATAGGCGATGAGGCTGCCCAGCCGCTCGATGTCCGCCATGGTGATTACCTTTACCATGGCGTTGCCGCCCACCGGGACTGGGGTGAACCCAAATTTCGACAGGTTGGCAATCGCGGCCTTCTTCCCCCGCAGCTGATCGTAGGCCTTCTCACGGATGCTTTCCCAGGGGGCCTTGGGATCATCCTTGCGCGCCTCGTTGATGATGGCGGTAAGGGCGGTGCCCAGGTTGTTCTTGTAGAACTCCTTGATGCCCACGGAGTTAATTTCCACCTCCTTGAACCCATTGATCAGCCCAATGCGCTCCTCAATGCTGTCCCCGGCGCCGGCCAGGAGCGTGAGGAACCTGTCCAGGTTGCCGGCCTGCTTGCTCAGCATGTAGGTGTCAAGCAGGCCCGAGGTGTACTGGTCCACCTTCTTGTCAATCTCATTCCGCATGCCCGAGACGATCGATCCATCGTCACTGTGATCATAGTTGGACTCCGAGTAGGAGTAGGAGAAGGAGTCAATGCCGCGATTGCCCCCGAGCTTGATGGTGAGCCCGGTTTGCTTCATGAACTGCTCGTTGATGTCCCCGAATTTGTTGAGGGGCACAAACTTGTTGGTCTCGGCGTCACGGACCTGGAAGCGGTTGCCAAGGCTGGGGTCGTTATACATGGCCTGGTCGTCTTTGGCGATGAGGGAGGAGGCGCCGCCCTGGGACGCGAAGTTGAGGCATGACTGGATGGACCTGAGCCCCTCCTGGAGCTTCTGCCGCTGGCCGTCGCTGACCGGAAGCTTGCTGATGAGCTCCTTGGTGCCGGGGGAGTCAAGATCCTTGATCATCGCTTTGAATTTGGACTGGAAGGCGTCCAGGTTTTGGCTGATGGACTCGCCGGAGAGTTCCTTGAAGGCGGTGGCCTGGGCCATGATGGCGTCGATGCGGCGCTTGGTCAGCGGCTTGCCGGAGGAGACCAGCCCGGTGGCCTCGTCGACCCCAAAGTCCGCGGCCTTGAGGTCGGCGCCGAGCAGGGACTTGAGCTTGTTCATGAAGTCCTTGGAGAAGGTGGTCCGGCCCTGGCCGTCCTGGCCGATGCCCTGCTTGATCCCGAAGGCCTCGCCGAGGCTCTTGAGCAGCTCGGTGCGCACCGCGTTGTTGGCCTGCTGGGTGGCGTCGCTGCGGATCCACCTTAAGGGGTTGCTGCCGAGGTTCTGGGTGGACTGCAGCTGCTGGTCCTGGCCCTGGGTGACGATGGCGTTCTGGTTGTCGAGGTTGAGGTGCTCAAACTTGCTGAGCGCGGACTCATTGAAGTCAACTGTCATGGCGGTTACTCCTTGTTGTTTTGCTTGCGGTTAACTGCTGGCTTGCGGTGGCGGGTGCCGCCACCGCCGCCCTAGACGGGAATCATGCCGTGGGGCAAGTGCGCCTCAGGCACTTCCCCGGGGGCGGCGGTGCCTGCGGCGCCGAGCATCCTGGCGTAGAACTCGGCGGTGTTGGCGAACTGCTCGGTGATGGCCATGAAGCTGCTGTCATCGAGGATGTCCGCGGGCATCAGCCGGCAGAGCGCCAGGCGCCGCCCATCGCCGGTGACCGCGAGCGTGGCGCCGTGGGTCTCACGGCGGTGGTGGTTGCCCTGCATGAGCACCAGCAGGAGCGACTCCCGGCCCTGGGTGGGCAGGGGGCCGAGCTCGGAGGTCATCGCCACCTCGTTGGTGTCCTCGAAAAGGGTCAGGGTGATCTGGATGTCATCGGCCCTGAAGGTGATGGTGTTGCTAGCGTCAATCTCAATGCCCAGGCCGAGGCTTGAGCAGAGGTTGTTAATAAGGTGCTTTCCCAGCATGGTTTTCTTGCGCTCCATCTTGAGGGGCCCGCGCGACCCCCTTTAAACCTATGATACAAAGTATCAATTTGCACTTAAACAGTTTTGGGGGGCGCTGCCGAAATTTTTTTGCGCGCGGCATGGCGGCCCGCCCGGGGGCCTTGCCGGGCAGGGGGAGGGCGTGTTCTGGGGGGCAGGGAGGGGGAGGCCTAGACCATGAGCATGCTGTGGAACGCGGGCACCTGGGGCACGCCGCTGGGGATGTCGGCGCCCACGGTGCCCCGCATCCTCGCGTAGCCCTCGGCGGACTTGACGAACCGCTCGGTGATGTCCATGAAGCGGCGGTCGTCGAGGGCATCCGAGGGCAGGAGCTTGAAGAGTGCCAGGCGCTCGCCGTCATCGCTGACCGAGAGCGTGGCGCCGTGGGTCTCGCGGTAGCGGTAGTTGGCCTGCATGAGCGAGAGCAGGAGCGCCTCCCGGCCCTCGGTGGGCAGGGGGCCGAGGTCGGCGTGCAGCGCCACCTCGTTGGTCTCCTCGAGGAAGGTCATGCTCAGCAGGATTTCGCCGGCCTCGAAGGTGCAGGAGTTGCTCGCGTCAAGCTCAATGTGCAGGCCGATCCGCTCGCAGAGGTTGTGGATAAGGTTCTTTCCCAGCATGGTGGTCTGATGCTCCTTATGGGTGGCCAGGGAGGGCAGTCCCCCCATTGGCAATGATACAGGGTGCAGGTTTTCCCATAAACCGTTTTTTTTTGCCTGCCCGGGCCTCGCTAGTGGCGCTGCCGCCAGAGCAGCTCCGCCACCTCGCGCAGCCGCGCGCGCGGGGCGCGGGAGAGGCAGCTGGCGGTGCTGGCGGGGCGGGCGCGCTCGGACTTGGCGGTGTTGATGCCCTCGACGATGATGCCCACCACCAGGTTGATGCCGATGAAGGTCACCAGGATGATGAAGGCGACAAAGATGACCCAGGCGTAGGGGTAGACCGCGAGCACCGGGCGCACGATCGCCGAGGCCCAGCTGTCCCCGGTCATGATCTGGAACAGCGAGAACAGCGATCCCTGCAGCGAGCCAAAGTACTCGGGGAAGTCCTGCCCGAAGAGGTTGGTGCAGAGCACCCCGAAGATGTAGAAGAAGACCATTAGCAGCGCGCCGATGGAGATCATGGGCGGGATGGTGCGCAGCATCGCCGTGGAGATGAGGCGCATCGAGGGCACCACGGAGAGGATCTTGAGCACCCTCAGGATGCGGAAGGCGCGCAGCACGGTCAGCTCCATGCTCACGTAGCTGCCCACCACGATGAGGAAGTCAAACCAGTTCCAGCCAAAGTCGCGGGCGTAGAAGAAGCGCCAGCGGAAGGCAGTGAGGCGCAGCGCGATCTCCAGCGTGAACACGTACAGGCACAGCTCGTCGAGCGTGGAGAGCAGCCTATGCTGCCCCGCGGTCAGCGCGCTGGAGGTGTCGATGCCCAGCACCGCGGCGTTGAAGACGATCAGCGCGATGATGAAGAGCTGCCAGGGCCGCCCCGTGACCAGGGCGCGGCAGTAGACCTGCGCCCTGACTGCCTGCGCGCCCATCAGTGCACCCGCTCGCCGTTCGCGGCGCCCTGGTCGGGGGAGAGCAGGAAGATGCGCTCGGGCCCGGGGCCCGCGGCGGTGACCATGCCCTCGGAGGTGCCAAACTTCATCTTGCGCGGCTTGAGGTTGGCGACCACCACCACCTGCCGGCCCACCAGGGCGGCGGGATCCTTGTAGGCCGCGCGGATGCCGGCGAGCACCTCGCGCTGGCCCAGGGGCCCGAGGTCCACCTTCAGGCGGATGAGCTTGCGCGACTCCTCCACGGGCTCGGCGCTGAGGATGGTGGCCACGCGCAGGTCCACCTTGAGGAAGTCGTCGATGCTGATCTCAGGGGCGAGCGGCTCACCCTCATCCTGGGCCGCCGCGGCGGGGGCGGCCTGCCTGACGTCCTCCTTGCTCTCCTCGATGAGCGCGTCGATGTCCTTTTGCTCGATGCGCGAGAAGAGCGGGCGGAACTCGCCGATGCGGTGCTCGAGCAGGGGATCGGCGGCCTCGGCGAGGGACAGCCCCACGCCGAGGAACTCCGCGGCGCGCGCCGAGAGCTCGGGGAGGATCGGGGACAGGCAGGCCACCAGGGTGCGGAACACGCTCAGGGCGTCGGTGCACACCCCCTGCACCCGCTCGCGCTGGGACTCGTCCTTGAAGGCCTTCCAGGGCTCCTCCTGGGCGATGTAGCGGTTGGCCTGGTCGGCGAGCGCCATGCAGGATCTCACCACCTCCTGGTAGTTGCGCGCCTCGTAGGCGGCCATCACCTGCGGCACCAGCTCGCGGGCCCCCCGCATCAGCTCGATGTTGCGCGGGGCGCTGGCGGTCACCCCAGAGAAGCCCTTGTTGATGAAGCCGGCGGTGCGCGAGGCGAGGTTCACCAGCTTGCCGACCACGTCGGAGTTGATCTTGGCCATGAAGTCCTGCAGGCTGAGGTCGACGTCCTCGACGCTGGGGGTGAGCTTGGAGGCAAAGTAGTAGCGCAGGGTCTCGGGGTGGAGGTGCCTCAGGAAGGTGGCGGCCTTGATGAAGGTGCCGCGGGACTTGGACATCTTGGTGCCGTTCACCGTCACGTAGCCGTGCACGAAGATCCCGGTGGGCAGGCGCATGTTGCCCGCGTGCAGGATGGCCGGCCAGAACAGGGAGTGGAAGTAGAGGATGTCCTTGCCGATGAAGTGGTACATCTGGGTGGGGGTGCCCTCGCGCAGGTACTCCTCAAAGTCGATGCCCTCGCGGCGGGCGAGATCCTCGAAGGAGGCGAGGTAGCCGACCGGGGCGTCCAGCCAGACGTAGAAGTACTTGTTGTCGGTGCCGGGGATCTTGAAGCCAAAGTAGGGATCGTCGCGGGAGATGTCCCACTGCTGCAGGCCCTCTCGGAACCACTCCTCGAGCTTGTTGGCCATCTCGGGGGGCAGCACCCCCGCCTGGTGCACGAAGCCGTGCAGGAAGTCGCCGCAGGCGGGGAGGTCGAAGAAGTAGTGCTCGGACTCGCGCAGCTCCGGGGTGGCGCCGGAGACCACCGAGTAGGGATCCTTGAGGTCGGTGGGGCTGTAGGTCGCCGAGCAGACCTCGCAGTTGTCGCCGTACTGGTCCGGGGCGCCGCAGCGCGGGCACTTGCCCTTGATGAAGCGGTCGGGCAGGAACATGCCGCGCTTGGGATCGTAGAACTGCGAGATCTTGCGGGTCTTGATGAGGCCCTTTTCCTGGGCGGCGAGGTAGAGGCGCTCGCAGAGGCGGCGGTTCTCCTCGCTGTGGGTGAGGTAGTAGTTGTCGTAGCTGACCAGGAAGCCGTTGAGGTCATGGAGGTGGGACTCGCGTGCCTTGGCGATGAGCTCCTCGGGGGTGATGCCCAGCTGCCCGGCCTTGATCATCACCGGGGTGCCGTGGCAGTCGTCGGCGCAGACATAGTGCACCTCATTGCCCATGGCGCGCTGGAAGCGGGCGAAGATGTCGGACTGGATGTGCTCGAGCATGTGCCCAAGGTGGATGGGGCCATTGGCGTAGGGCAGGGCGTTGGTGATAAGGATCTTGCGCTTGGAATCGGTCATCTTGTTTGCCTTGGGAACATGGGGGCGCGGTTTTGTGGGCCCACCCCGAACAGGTTTTGGTTGCGGGCGCCTATTCTACCAAATATGCCCGGCCCCGCGGCTGCCCAGTGCCGTGCCGGGGCGCCGTGATGGGGGGCAGGGGCGGTGCCATCATGCCAATGATGAACCCCCCGGGGGTCCTGGGGGGCTGCAGATCCCGCGCCCGGGCGCTGTTGAGGTCACCAGGCACTTCCCGCCTGTATATAAGCCTGGCCGCCCGGTAAGGCACATTCCCCCTGCCATCTGGGCACCCCTTAGGGCGTGATGGGGATCCGGTTTTGGGGCGGCGGGGCGCCCCGGGGGTGAGAAAAGCGGGCGGGTGGCATAAAATGGTGGCCGGTGGCGCCAGGTCCCGGCCCTATGGCGCCTTGAGGCTTGCACGGAGGTTTTACATGGACAAGAGAAGAATGCTCACCCGCCTGGCGGTGTCGCTTTTGGCCCCGGCCATCATCATGCTGTCGGGCTGCGCCGCGGATCGCGCCGCGGAGGGCGGCGCCCAGTACGGCAACGCCGCGTCCTTCACCATCGATCCGGTCTCCGGCAAGTACCTGCGCTTCAAGGCCCGGGCGGTCAGCCTGCCGGTGGGGGTGCTGCACCTGCCCCGGGAACCGGACGCGGCGGGGATTGCCGCGCTGGGGCAGCGCCTGGACGCCGCGCCGCCCAACAAGCTCAAGAGCCTGACCCGCACCCCGGTGGCCATCCAGCGCGGTGACGGCACCTTCTCGGTGCTTGAGGGCGCGGACACCGTGTCCTTGCTCAAGGCCCGGGGCGCGCGGAGCGTGCCGGTGCTCCTCGACGAGCCCTTCTCGAGCGGGGTCAGGGATATCGATGGGCTCTATGCGAGCAACCGCGCCGCGCGGGGCGAGTTTGAGGCGCTGGTCAGTGAGCTCCACGCCTTAATCCCCGGCGAGCTGGCCTTCAGGCCTGGCGAGAAGAAGCGCGAGCGCGTGCAGGAGAAGATGAAAAACTTCTTTGGCGGGAAGGCCCAGTACGTGACCGACCTGCTGGCCGCGCGCATCGTGGTCAATGACTCCGCCTCCATCGCCACCGCGCTCAAGGTGTTCGCGGGGCGCCCCGAGGTGGTGCAGGTCAAGGATCGCTGGAAGAACCCCACCCGCCTTGGCTACCGCGACCTGCTCACCCTCATCCAGCTGCCCTCCGGGGTGGTGGGCGAGCTGCAGGTGGTGCACCGCGACATCGAGTCGCTGGGCGTGATCTCCCATGGGCTCTATGAGTTCTTCCGCGCCCACGCCTCGGATCCCAGCAAGGCCTGGGAGGCATCCTGCGACAAGGCCCAGGCCGTCTCGCAGCGCATCCTCGGCCTCGCCGCCGATGACCAGGTGGGGCTCCTCCTGCCTGCCAAGGCGGATCTCGAGCGCGCCGCCCGGGGCCTGCCGGCCGCCAGGACCCAGCAGGAGGCACTGTCCATCCTCGGGGAGATGGAGGCCATCCTCGGGCGCATCGCGGGCCAGGCCCAGGCGGCCTAGCCCCCAAACCACCCATGGCAAGGAGAGAAGACATGGAAACAATGCTTAAGGGCTGCCGCCTGGCGCTGCCGCTGGCGATCGCGGGACTGCTTTTGTGCGGCTGCCAGTCAGGGCCCATCGAGGCCAGCGCCCAGGCGCCGCGCCTCATCATGGACCAGGGGCTCACCCAGCAGATTGAGCGCAATATCAAAGAGGTTCAGGGGCAGGGGCACGCGCTGCTCACCGTTGGTGCCAGCCACCACCAGATCACCCCGGACCTGTTCTCTGGCAACATGTACCTCGTCGCCCGGCGCCTGCAGGATCAGGGCCATGAGGTCTACGCGGTGGGCGGCGCGGTGCGCGACCTCATCATGGGCAAGTCCCCCAACGACTTTGACCTGCTCACCAGCGCCACCTACGATGAGGTCCGCGCGGCCTGCGCGGGCATGACCATCACCGATCACTCCATCCCCAACGGCCAGGTCTTCCTGGTCGCGCGCCTTGAGGGGGACAACATTGACATCTCGAGCCTGCACAACGTGCCGCCCGCCTTCCTTGGCAAGCCCTACCCCGGGGTGGGCAAGGGCATCTTTGCGCCGGATCTCCTGAGTGACTCCTACCAGCGCGACCTGCCGATCAACGCCCTCTACTACCGCCTCTCCGACGGGGCGATCCTCGATTACCACGGCGGCATTTACGGCATCGTCCACCAGGTGATGGACACCACCTATGAGCCCTGGCTGGAGTTTGCCAACAAGCCGGCGAACGCGGTGCGCGCGGTGCGCTTCAGCGCCCGCTATGGCATGCCCTTCACCGAGCGCGTGGCACAGGATCTGGAGGTGAACTTCCCGAGGTACCTGCGCATGCTCGACAAGGCTGAGCTCGGGCGCGAGATGAAGAAGTTCCACCACACCGGCTACACCGTGGCGCTCTGGGACGCGCTGGGCAAGTGGCACGGCCTGGAGGCGCTGCTCAAGCCCTGCGGCGCCCTCGTCAACGATCCCGCCTACCAGGCCTACATGCGCCGCACCCTCGGCATGCTCGATGAGGCCTATGGCAAGAAGGACGGGGACTACACCACGGTCTTCATGGGCGCGGCGCTCTGGCCGGCCATTGAGCGGCGCCTTAAGCGCGGCGCCTCGTTCAAGCGCGCCATGAAGGCGGTGCTGGATGAGCAGGAGCAGGGGGTGATCTTCGCAAGGGGCGAGCGCAAGGCCCTCGAGGCCTTCCTTACCAGCGAGTACCTCCTGACCCACCCCGGGCAGAGCCAGCGCGCCCTGGGGGCCCAGGACTCCTATGAGCCGGCGCTGCTGCTGCTCAGATCGCGCGCCGTTGACGACCCCAGCCTCAAGGGGGCGCTGCAAAGTCATGGCGCCCAGGCGCTCCCTGGCGCGGCCTAGCGCCAGCGGCCCGGGCGGCAGCGCCCGGGCCCTCATCCGTCCCCTTGGGCCTGATGCCTAGGGGGCGGCATGGCATCCCCATTTCCCCAGCTGCTCTCGCGGGTGGCGGCGCTCAGCGGCCTCTCCAGCCGCGACTTTGCCGCGCAAGTGCTGCACTGCGGGGTGACCCGCGCCTGCGCGCTTAAAAACGGCAGCGCCGCGCCCACCGAGGAGGACTGGCGGAACCTTGGCGCCTGGCTGGACGCACTGGCAGGCGATCCTGCCGATCCGCTCAGCGCGGCGCTCTACACCCCCGCGCGCATCGCGCGGGCGCTGGGCGCCCAGGCTGGGGGGACGGGGGGCGATCGAGCCTGGGCGGTGATCCTTGAGCTGGGGCGCCAAAATCCTGCGGCGCTGCGCCGCGCCCTGGCGCAAGTGGAGTCAGAGTCCGCCCCGGCCCCCACCCCGGAGCAGGTGGCGGCCATTGACGAGGAGCTGCGCGCCGTGGGCCTCGGGCCCGCGGACGTGCGCGCGGT
>JAILEI010000095.1 GCA_024688225.1 Succinivibrionaceae bacterium | reverse complement strand
CCCCCAGGGCGCTGCCCCCGCCGCCCCGTCCCCCGCCCCGGAGGCCGGGGGGCCCGAGCCGGAGGACTTCCGCTCGCGCGGGCTGAGGCTCTCCGCGATTACCACCCGCGAGGGACTTGAGGAACTGGCGGGGCGGATCCGCGCCGCGGGCCTCATGGCCATCGACACCGAGACCACCTCGCTGCGCCCCGCGGACTGCACCATGGTGGGCATCTCCGTGTCCATCGCGGAGGGCGAGGGCTTCTACCTGCCCATTGCCCACAGCGACCTCACCAGCGCGCAGCTCAGCCTGGGGGACGTCACGGCGGCGCTGGGGCCGCTGCTGCGCGACCCGGCCATCCTCAAGGTGGGGCACAACCTCAAGTTTGACCTCCTGGTGCTGCACTACGCGGGCCTTGAGGTGGAGGGGGTGCATGCCGACACCATGGTCATGGCCCACCTGCTCGACTCGGCGGCCCGGGTGGGCATGGACGAGCTGGCGCTGTCCCTGCTCTCCTACCGGGACATCCGCTACCAGGAGGTGGTCACCCGCGGCATGTCCTCCTTCGCCGAGGCCAGCGTGGCGGCGGCCACCCCCTACGCCGCCGAGGACGCCGAGGTGACCCTGCGCCTCTACCACTGCCTCCTGCCCCGCCTCGAGGCTGACGCCACCGCCCTGAAGTGGTTCCGCGAGGTGGAGATGCCCCTGCTCATGGTGCTCTACCGCATGGAGCGCGAGGGGGCGCGGGTGGACGCGCAGGAGCTCGCGCGCCAGGGGCAGGCCCTCAAGGCCGAGCTGGCCACCGTGTCGCGCGATGTCTTCGCCGCGGCCGGGGAGGAGTTCAACATCAACTCCCCCAAGCAGCTCGGGCACATCATCTTCGAGAAGATCGGCGCCAAGCCGCCGCGCGGGGCGCGCAAGGAGCGGGGCGGGGTGGTGACCTACTCCACCGCCGAGGACGTGCTCACCGAGCTGGCGCCCACCCTGGACCTTGCCAACCTGGTGCTGCGCCACCGCACCCTCTCCAAGCTCATCTCCACCTACACCGACAAGCTGCAGCAGGAGATCTCGCCGCGCACCGGGCGGGTGCACACCTCCTTCAACCAGGCGGGCACGGTCACCGGGCGCCTCTCCTCCTCGGATCCCAACCTGCAGAACATCCCGGCGCGCACCGAGGAGGGCAAGCGCATCCGCCTGGCCTTCACCGCCCCCGCGGGGTACACCATCCTCAGCGCCGACTACTCGCAGATTGAGCTGCGGCTCATTGCCCACCTCAGCGGCGACGAGTCGCTCACCGCGGCCTTCATCGCGGGGCGGGACATTCACCGCTCCACCGCGGCGGAGGTCCTGGGCAAGCCCTTCGCTGAGGTCAGCGACGAGGAGCGCGCCCATGCCAAGGCCACCAACTTCGGCCTCATGTACGGGATGGGCAGCTACGGGCTGTCGCGCCAGACCGGGATGCCGGTGGCGGCGGCCAAGGCCTACATCGACCGCTACTTCGAGCGCTACCCCAAGGTGCGCGCCTACATGGAGGGGCTCAAGGAGCGGGCGCGCCGCGACGGCTTCGTGTCCACCATCACCGGGCGCCGGATCATGATCCCCGAGCTGCAGTCGTCAAGCGACCGCCAGGCGCGCGCCGGGGAGCGGCAGGCGATCAACGCCCCCATGCAGGGCAGCGCCGCCGACATCATCAAGATTGCCATGGTCGCCATCGACCGCTACCTTTCGACCCTGCCCCCGGGCAGCGTGCGCATGGTGCTGCAGGTGCACGATGAGCTGGTGTTTGAGGTGCGGGACGAGCTGCTTTCCGAGGTGCAGGGCAAAATCGTGCCCCTCATGGAGCATGCCGTGGAGCTCAGCGTGCCGCTGACCGTGGGGGTGGGGTGCGCCCGCAGCTGGGGCGAGGCGCACTAGCTAGAGCAGCAGCTGGGCGGACTTGAGGGACTCAAGGGGCCGCTCGGCGGTGGTCACGCCGTTGCTGTCGGCGCGCACGTAGCTGAACTTGCGGCCCCAGGCGCCCAGCACCATGCGGATCTTGCACCCGGGAATGGGGTCGTGGTACTGCGCGAAGGCATGCACATGCCCGTGGACCAGCGCGACGCACTCCATGCTGGCGAGCGCCTGGGCCATGGTCTCGTTCACCACCCGGAACACGTTGGGATCGGTGCTGCGGACCGCCTTGCTGCGCTTGCTGTGCTCGCGCATCGTGAGGGCCACGCCCTCCCGGGTGGAGTAGGGGAACATCCTGAAGAAGGCCTGCAGCCAGCGCCAGCTGAAGATTTTCCTGGCGCGCTGGTAGGCATGGTCATTGGTGCACAGCTGGTCGCCGTGCATGATGAGCATCGGGCCCAGGGTGGTGGTGAGCACGAAGAGCGGGGGCAGCAGCCGCACCCCCAGCCACGCCGCGTCGGCGCGGTTCATGAGGAAGTCGCGGTTGCCATGCTGGAACAGCACCTGCACCCCATGGTCCGCGGCCTCATGGAAGAGGTCCCGCACCGCCTGGTGCAGGGGGTCGCTCTCGCTCACCCCCACAAAGTAGTCGAAGAGGTCGCCTGCGATGATCAGCCGGTCATCCATGAGCAGGTGCCCGATGAAGTCGCGCAGCGCGGCGAGCAGCGCGGGGCGGTGCTCCGAAAGGTGCAGGTCGGCGATGACGTAGGCGGCCATGGTGGCTAGTCCTTCTGGTCCTGGTCCACGGTGACGGAGATGATGGTCACCGGCTCGACGGGCACGTCCTGGAAGCCGCGCGGGATGGTGTGGGTCTTGACCGCCTCAATCTTGTCGAGAACCTCGAGGCCCTCGGTGACCTTGCCGAAGGCGCAGTAGCCAAAGCCGCTGACGGTGGGTGCCTGGAAGTCGAGGAAGGCGTTGTCCACGGTGTTGATGAAGAACTGGCAGGTGGCGCTGTGCGGATCGTTGGTGCGCGCCATGGCAATGGTGCCGCGCTGGTTCTTGACCCCGGTGGCGGCCTCGTTCTTGATCGGGTCGTGGGTCTCCTTCTGCTCCATTTCGCCGTCCACCATGGTGAAGCCGCCGCCCTGGACCATGAAGCGCTTGATCACGCGGTGGAAGATGGTGCCGTCGTAAAAGCCCTCCTTGGCGTAGGTCAGGAAGTTCTTGCAGGTCTCGGGGGCCTTGTCCTCGTAAAGCTCAAGCTTGAGGTCGCCCAGGCTGGTCTTGATGGTTATCATGTCTTTTTTCCGTTGCAAAACAGCGCGCGCGCGGCGCGCCCACCCGCGGCGGTTGATTTTTGCCGCGCAATCCACACAATTATAGCGTGGCAGTGCTGGGGTTTCAAATTGCCAGGGCTTCCAGTTTCACATATAACCATTTGTTATTAAGGAAATTTCCTTAACCATGCTGCAGATTCACAATTCACTGACCAAGCGCAAGGAACCCTTCACCCCCATTGAGCCGGGCAAGATCGGCATGTACGTGTGCGGGGTCACGGTCTATGACCTCTGCCACATCGGCCACGCGCGCACCTTCGTGAACTTCGACGTGGTGGTGCGCTACCTGCGCTACCGCGGCTACGAGGTCAACTACGTGCGCAACATCACCGACATCGATGACAAGATCATCCGCCGCGCCCATGAGCGGGGCGTCGACCCGCACGACCTCGCCGAGGAGTACATCGTGGAGATGCACCGCGACTTTGACGCGCTGGGCATCCTCCGCCCCAGCCTCGAGCCGCGCGCGACTGACCACATCGCGGAAATCATCAGCCTCACCGCCCGCCTCCTCGAGGAGGGGCACGCCTATGTGCTCGAGGGCGGCGACGTGGTCTTCAACGTAGACTCCTTCCCGGAGTACGGCCGCCTCTCGGGGCAGCGCATGGACGCCCTCGAGGCCGGGGCGAGGGTGGGGGTCAACGCCGACAAGCACAACCCCAACGACTTTGTGCTCTGGAAGATGTCCAAGCCCGGCGAGCCGGCCTGGGACTCGCCCTGGGGCAAGGGCCGGCCGGGGTGGCACATCGAGTGCTCGGCGATGAACTGCCGGCACCTGGGCGCCCACTTTGACATCCACGGCGGAGGGTCCGACCTGCTCTTCCCGCACCATGAGAACGAGATTGCCCAGAGCCGCTGCGCCTACCACACCCCGTACGTCAACTACTGGATGCACTCGGGGATGGTGATGATCAACGACGAGAAGATGTCCAAGTCGCTCAACAACTTCTTCACCATCCGCGACGTGCTCCGTGAGTATGACCCCGAGACGGTGCGCCTCTTCCTCATGTCCGGGCAGTACCGCAGCCCACTCAACTACTCGCGCCAGAACCTCGAGCAGGCGCGGGCGGGCCTTACCCGCCTCTACACCGCGGTGCGCGGGCGCTGGCGCGGCGCCCCCGCGGGCGGGGAGGATCTGGTGGCCCGCTTCGTGGAGTGCATGGACGATGACTTCAACACCCCGGGCGCGCTCTCGGTGCTCTTTGAGCTGGCCCGCCTCGTCAACCGCGAGGCTGATGAGGGGCGGTGCGCGGGCCTGGTCGGCCGGCTCCTGGAGCTCTCGGGGGTGCTCGGTCTGCTGGGCCAGGATCCAGAGGCCTTCCTCAAGGGGGCCGCGGGCTCGGAGTCCGGGGTGGACAGCGCCGCCATCGAGGCCCTCATCGCCGAGCGCCGCGCGGCGCGCGAGCGCCGGGACTTCAAGGCGGCGGACGAGGCGCGCGACCGCCTCACTGCCATGGGCGTGGTCATCGAGGACGGCCCGGCGGGCACCACCTGGCACCTCAAGTAGCGCCTGGCGCAAGGAGTCCGCATGCACCTGGAGCGCGTTGAGGCCCACAACTTCCGGGGCCTGCGCAGCGTCTGCCTGGACCTCGAGCAGGACACCACCACCCTGATCGGCGAGAACACCTGGGGCAAGACCTCGCTGCTCCGGGCGCTGTGGGTGATGCTGGGGCGCGACGCCGCCCCCTGCAGCTTCGAGGAGCAGGATCTCTACCTGCCCATCCGCGTTGACTCCGCCGCCCCCGAGGGGGGCGGGGAGGAGGGGGGTGCCCCCTCGGCGGCCGAGGACGCGGACTACCGCCGCGAGGACAGCCGCTTCCTGCGCCATGACGTCTACGAGTGTGAGCCCGGCGCGATCGTGGTGGAGCTGACCTTCCGCGAGGATCACCCGGGCGACGCCACCCGCTTTCGGCGCCTGAGGCGCCTGGCCCCGGTGTGGTCGAGCTCGCGCGACGGGTTCATGCGCATCCGCTGGCGCGCCCGCGGCGGCCGTACCACGGGGGGCTTTGCCACCACGCACTGCTTCCTTGACCAGCACGGCAGGGAAATTAAGGGTGTGGACGTGCCCGACCAGGTGGCGCTGCTCATCGAGATGAACCCGGTGCTGAGGCTGCGCGACAGCCGCGTGCACCCCCAGGACGTGCCCACCGTGGATGGCGACGCCCCGGGCCTTGATCATGACAGCCTGGAGGTCTCGCGCAAGGTGGTGGAGCTCGCCACCGGCACCGATGCCAGCGCCGAGGAAATCAACGAGTGCGTGCGCACCCTCGACGAGGTCTTCTACAAGTACCTGACCAACTACAACGGCAGCTTCGTGCGCCGGGTCAACCGCCGCACCCCCGAGTCCATCCGCGAGGTGGTCAACCGCCCCTACTCCCTGGAGTCGATGACCTCGCTGCAGTCGCTGCTCAAGTCCGACGACCTGAGCGTCAACAAGCTGCTGGCGACCTACCTCATCAGCTCCCTGACCCTCTCCAAGGGCAAGCGCAGGTTCGATCCCCAGGCGCGGCCCATCCTCATCTTCGAGGACATCGAGTCGCGCTTCCACCCCTCGATGCTGCTCTCCTTCTGGTCGGTGGTGAACACCCTCCCCACCCAGAAGATCATCACCACCAACTCCTGCGACTTTGTCAGCGCCCAGCCGCTGTCCTCGCTGCGCCGGCTCTGCCGCCTGCGCTACGACACGCGCTGCTATAGGCTCAACTCCGAGCGCTTCAGCGCCCAGGATCTCAGGCGCATCGCCTTCCACGTCCGCATGAGCCGCCCGATTGCCTTCTTCGCGCGGGCCTGGCTGCTGGTCGAGGGGGAGACCGAGGTGTGGATCCTCAATGAGGTGGCCAACCTCATGGGCATCAGCCTGCCCTGCTGCGGGCTGCGCATCCTCGAGTTTGCCCAGTGCGGGCTGCACCCCCTGCTCAAGCTCTCCAGGCAGCTGGGGATCTCCTTCTTCGTGCTCACCGACGGCGACGAGGCGGGGCAGCGCTACGCCAAGACGGTCATGTCCTTCACCGACTACAACCTCGGCGACCACCTGCTCATCCTCCCCAGCCTCGACATCGAGCACTTCCTCTATGCCAACGGCTTTGCGGAGTCCTTCCGCCAGGCGGCGGGGATCAACCGCCCGCTGCGGCGGGGGGAAACGGTGGACAAGGTCATTGAGACCGCCATCCACCGCCAGAGCAAGCCGGGCCTTGCGCTCACCATCCTCGATGAGATGCGCGCCCGCGGCCCGGACAGCGTGCCGCGGCTGCTCAGGATGATGATGTACAAGGCCCAGCGCCTGGGGCGCAGCCCGATGGTGCTGGGGTAGGGGTTACTCGAGGTTCTGCACCTGCTCGCGCATCTGCTCGATGGCCACCTTGAACTCGATGGCGATCCGGGTGAGCTCGATGCTGGTGGACTTGGAGGCCGTGGTGTTGGCCTCGCGGTTGAACTCCTGCATCAGGAAGTCGAGGCGCTTGCCGCACACCCCGCCCGCCTCGAGGATCCCGCGGGCCGAGGCGATGTGGGCGCGCAGGCGATCGTGCTCCTCGCGCACGTCGCTGCGCTGGGCCAGGAGCGCCACCTCCTGCTCGAGGCGGCCGGGCTCGGCCTCGGCGCCCAGCGCCTCCAGGCGCTGCAGGAGGCGGTCGCGCTCCCCCTGGGTGAGGCTGTCGAGCATCTCCCGCACCTGGTCAAGGCCGCGCTCGATCACCTGCAGCCGCTCGAGGAGGAAGTCGCGGAGGCGGGCGCCCTCCTCGGCGCGGGCCTCCTGCAGCCCCTCCAGGGCGCTGTCAAGGAGGGCCACGATCCCCTCCCCCAGGCCGGCGGGCTGGACCACCATGCCCGGCCAGGCCAGGAGCGCGGTGGCGTCGACGCTTGCCCCGCCCACGGCCTCGGAGATCCGCCGCGCCGCGCCGCCGAGCTTGCGGAGCAGTTCCTCGTTGAGGGTGAGCTCGCCCCCCACGCTGGCTTCCTCGGTGATGGTGATGTCCACCTTGCCGCGGGAGAGCCGCCGGCGCACCGCCTCGCGCAGCTGCCCCTCAAGGTGCCGGAAGCCCTCGGGGAGGCGGAAGGAGAGGTCGAGGAAGCGCCCGTTGACGCTCCTCACCGTGCAGGTGTAGGACGATCCCCCGCCCGCCATCGTGCGGGTCGCAAAGCCCGTCATGCTCATGATCCTGCCCATGTTGCCATCCTCCTTGCCGTGCCTGGGAACCGAGGGCATTCTAGCAGAGGGCGGGGCGCCCCGCTTGGGCTATAATCGCAGCACGCCGCGGGCAGGGGCCCGGGGCACCACCACAAGGAGGCGGTCATGCAAGACTACCAGCAGCGGTTCATCGACCTGGCCATTCGCCGCGAGGTGCTGCGCTTTGGGCAGTTCACCCTCAAGTCCGGGCGGGTCAGCCCCTACTTCTTCAATGCCGGCGGCTTTTGCACCGGCGAGGACCTGCTGGAGCTGGGGCGCTGCTACGCAGCGGCCTTTGCCGCGGCCAAGGTGCCCTGCGACACCCTCTTCGGGCCGGCCTACAAGGGCATCCCCCTGGTCTGCGCCATGGCGATGGCGCTGGCGCAGGAGCATGGCCTGAGCCTGCCCTGGAGCTTCAACCGCAAGGAGAAGAAGGATCACGGCGAGGGCGGCTCCATCGTGGGGGCGCCGCTCCAGGGCGAGGTGACCCTGGTGGACGACGTCATCACCGCGGGCACCGCCATCCGCGAGGGGCACGGGATCATCAGCGCCGCCGGGGGGCACCTCTCCTGCGCGGTGATTGCCCTTGACCGGGAGGAGCGCGGCCAGGGCGGGATGGGGGCCATCCCCGAGGCCGAGCGCGACCTGGGGATTAGGGTGGTGCCCATCATCCGCCTCTCCGACCTCATCGCCTACCTCGAGGGCAGCCCCACCCTGGGCGAGCACCTCCCGGCGATGCTTGACTACCGCGAGCGCTACGGCGCCTGACGCGGGTAGCGCGAGCTGAACTCGCAGCCGCAGTACTCCTGGTTGTAGAAGCCGATGGCGCGCACCAGGCAGTTGCGGCGCTCGGCCATGCCCTGCTTGCGCCAGTCCTGGTCCCAGTACTCCACCCCCCGCACCGTGGCGGTGGCGGCGCGCCCCGCCATGTCCACCTGGGGCTTGCTCTTCCAGCGCGAGGTGGCGAGGGTGGTGGCGAGGTAGGGCAGCCCCAGGGCGGCAGCGAAGCGCGCCGCGGCCCTCAGGCGCAGGGTAAAGCAGGCCAGGCAGCGCCGCCCCCGCTCGGGGGCGCCCTCCATGCCGGCGATGAGGCGCCGCCACTCGGAGTGGGGGGTGGTGTCCACCACGCACTGCACCCCAAGGCGCGCGGCGAAGGCCAGGAGCTCATCGCGGCGGCGGCGCCACTCAGCGTCGGGCTGGATGTTGGGGTTGCCAAAGTAGGCGATGGGGCGCAGCCCATTGCTGACCAGCGCCTCGAGCACCGCGCCCGAGCAGGGGGCGCAGCAGCAGTGCAGCAGCAGGTCGCGGCTGCCGTCGGGCAGGCGCAGCCCTGAGAGCGGGGTGTCCCCGAAGTCCGCGGGCAGGCCGCCCGGCGCCCCCTCCCAGGGACGGTGATCGAGTTCAAGCATGGCCCTTCCCCCCTTGCGTGACCAACCTGAACATCATAGGCGCGCACAAAATTTTGGCAATCCCCGATTATTCGTGTAGAATGTTCGCCACTTTGTGCGCCCTGGCCGTTGCGGGGCGCCATGGTCCAACCCTCCGCTGGCCCGCCAGCATGGTTGAGGAAACTCTCCCTGATTTTGGGAGATCTGTTTTGCAAAGCGCTTCCTCTCGTCCAGTTCTTTTAGGGGATGGGATGGCGAGCGTACGTTTGTTCTTTAATGGAGTCTGCTATGCAGAATCAGAGAATCAGGATCCGCCTCAAGGCCTACGATCACCGCCTCATCGACCACTCGACTGCTGAGATTGTCGCCACTGCCAAGCGCACTGGCGCCCAGGTCCGCGGCCCGATCCCGCTTCCCACCCGCAAGGAGCGCTACACGGTGCTGATTTCCCCGCACGTCAACAAGGACGCGCGTGACCAGTACGAGATCAGGACCCACAAGCGCCTGGTCGACATCGTGGAGCCCACGGAGCGGACCGTAGACGAGCTGATGCGCCTCGATCTTGCCGCCGGCGTGGATGTCCAGATTAGTCTTCGCTAGAAAGAGGGAAAATGACAATGTCAATTGGTTTGATTGGCCGCAAGCTGGGAATGACGAGAGTGTTCAACGAGAATGGCAAGACCATTCCCGTCACCGTCATCCTGGTCGAGGCGAACCGGGTCACCCAGGTGAAGAACAATGAGACCGATGGCTACTGCGCCATCCAGGTCACCACTGGCGAGCGCAAGGCGAGCCGCCTCACCAAGCCCGAGGCCGGGCACTTCGCCAAGGCCGGCGTCGCCGCGGGCCGCGGCCTGTGGGAGTTCCGCCTCGACGAGCAGGATCTCGCCGCCTACCCCGTGGGCACCGAGATCAAGGTTGATGCCTTCAAGGACGTGAAGAAGGTCGACGTGACCGGCACCTCCAAGGGCAAGGGCACCGCGGGCACCATCAAGCGCTACAACTTCCGCCACCAGGACTACACCCACGGCAACTCGCGCTCGCACCGCGTCCCTGGCTCCACCGGCCAGAACCAGACCCCGGGCCATGTGTTCAAGGGCAAGAAGATGGCCGGGCGCATGGGCAATGAGCGTGTCACCGTGCTGTGCCTTGACCTCGTGCGCATCGACAATGAGCGCAACCTGCTTCTCGTCAAGGGGGCCGTGCCGGGCGCCAACAATGGCGACCTTATCGTTCGTCCGAGTGTTAAAGCGTAACGCGAGGTTATTGGATCATGGAATTAAAGCTGTTAGGCGCTGACAAGCAGATCGAGGTCTCCGAGTCTACTTTCGGCCGCGAGTTCAACGACGCCCTTGTGCACCAGGTGGTGGTTTCCTACCTGAGCACCGGCCGCGCTGGGACCCGGGCGCAGAAGACCCGTTCCGAGGTGTCGGGCGGCGGCAAGAAGCCCTTCCGCCAGAAGGGCACCGGGCGCGCGCGCGCCGGCTCGAGCCGTTCCCCGCTGTGGCGCGGCGGCGGCACCATCTTTGCCGCCAAGCCCCAGGACTGGAGCAAGAAGGTCAACCGCAAGATGTACCGCGGCGCGATGCGCTGCATCCTCTCTGAGCTGCTCCGCGAGGGCCGCCTGCTGGTCGTCGACGACTTCACCATCGCCGACCACAAGACCAAGACCCTGGTCAGCAAGCTCAAGGAAATGGACCTCAAGCGCGTGCTGATCGTCACCGACAAGGTGAACGAGGATCTGTACCTGGCCTCCCGCAACATCTACAAGGTTGAGGTTTGCCAGCCGGGCACCTCGATGTTCAACCCCGTGAACCTCATCAACTTCGACAAGGTCCTGATGACCTCTGCCGCCGTCAAGAGGGTTGAGGAGCTGCTGAAATGATTCAAGAGCAAGAAGCACGTCTGCTGTCCATCATCCGCCGCCAGATCGTGACCGAGAAGGGCACGGTGCGCCATGACCCCAACCAGTTCCTCGTCCTCGAGGTGCTGCGCGATGCCAACAAGGTCGAGGTCAAGGCCGCGGTTGAGATGTTGTTCAAGGTAAAGGTTAAGAGCGTCAATACCCTCAATGTCAAGGGCAAGACCCGCCGCACCCGTTATGGCATTGGCCAGCGTTCCGACTGGAAGAAGGCCTATGTCACCCTGGAGCCGGGCCAGACCGTCGACTTGGGAGCGGCTGTCAAGACTGAGGAGAGCAAGTAATGATCGTCAAGGCAAAGCCCACTTCACCTGGGCGTCGTCACAAGGTTTCAGTCAAGACCCCCGGTCTCTGGAAGGGCAAGCCCTTCAAGGCCCTCGTGGAGCAGAAGCGCAAGACTGGCGGCCGTGACAACACGGGCCGCATCTCGGTGCGCCACATCGGTGGCGGCCACAAGCAGCGCTACCGTCTCATCGACTTCAAGCGTGACAAGGACGGCGTGCAGGCCAAGGTTGTCCGCATTGAGTATGACCCCAACCGCAGCTGCCACATCGCCCTGGTGTGCTACACCGACGGCGAGCACCGCTACATCCTGGCGCCGAAGGGCCTGAACCCCGGTGACATGATCCAGTCCGGCGACGATGCGCCGATCTCGGTGGGCAATGCCCTCCCGATGCGCAACATCCCGCTCGGCTCGACCATCCACAACGTGGAGCTCACCCCGGGCAAGGGCGGCCAGCTGGCGCGCAGCGCGGGCTGCTACTGCGAGCTCCTGGCGCGTGAGGGCACCTATGTGACCCTGCGCCTGCGCTCCGGCGAGATGCGCCGTGTCCTGGCCAATGGCCGCGCCACCCTCGGCGAGGTCGGCAATGCCGAGCACATGCTCGAGCAGCTGGGCAAGGCTGGCGCGAAGCGCTGGCGTGGCATCCGCCCGACCGTCCGCGGCATGGCGATGAACCCGATCGACCACCCGCATGGTGGTGGCGAGGGCCGCAACAAGGGCATCCAGCCGCGCACTCCTTGGGGTGTGCCGTGCAAGGGTTACAAGACCCGCAAGAACAAGCGTACCGAGAAGTACATTGTCCGTCATCGCTAGCAGTTTTCCTGAGGATAGAAAATGTCATCACGTTCTCTGAAAAAAGGCCCGTTCATCGACGCCTCCTTGCTCAAGAAGGTGGAGCAGGCCGCGCAGTCGGGCGACAAGCGGCCGATCAAGACCTGGTCACGCCGTTCCATGATTGTCCCGGCCATGATTGGCCTGACCATCGCCGTCCACAATGGCCGCCAGCACGTGCCCGTGTTCGTCTCCGATGAGATGATCGGCCACAAGCTTGGTGAGTTCGCCCCCACCCGGACCTTCAAGGGCCACGGTGGCGACGCTGATAAGAAAGCCTAATGGAGTGTGTCAATTAAATGGAAGTTAGAGCAATTCACCGTTACGCACGCTCTTCCGCGCAGAAGGCGCGCCTGGTCGCTGATCAGGTTCGCGGCCTCCCCGTCGGCAAGGCGCTCGACCTGCTCAAGTTCAGCCCCCGCAAGGCGGCCGCCCTTATCTACAAGGTGCTGCAGTCTGCCATTGCCAACGCCCAGAACAACGCGCAGCTCGATGTGGACACCCTCTTCGTGAAGCGCATCCAGATCGACGAGGGCCCGTCGCTCAAGCGCATCCGCCCGCGTGCCAAGGGCCGCGCCGACCGGATCGTCAAGCGCACCTCGCACATCTTCATTGTGGTCGCGGAACGTTAACAGGAGCAGCAGATGGGTCAGAAAGTTAATCCCATTGGAATCAGGCTCGGCATCACCAAGCCCTATTCCTCGGTCTGGTACGCCAACTCGGCGACCTTCCCGGCCAACATCAAGGGCGACTTTGAGGTCCGCAAGTTCCTGACCAAGGAGCTGAAGAACGCCTCGGTGTCGAAGATTGTCATTGACCGCCCCGCCAAGAGCATCCGGGTCACCATCCACACGGCGCGCCCGGGCATCGTGATTGGCAAGAAGGGCGAGGACGTGGACAAGCTGCGCCAGCGCATCGCCAAGATCGCCGGCGTGCCCGCCCAGGTCAACATTGCCGAAATCCGCAAGCCCAACCTTGACGCGCAGCTGGTGGCCGACTCCATCGCCGGCCAGCTCGAGCGCCGCGTCATGTTCCGCCGCGCGATGAAGAAGGCGATGCAGAGTGCCATGGGCGACGGCGCCCTCGGCATCAAGGTCGAGGTCTCCGGCCGCCTGGGCGGCGCCGAGATTGCCCGCACCGAGTGGCTGCGCGAGGGCCGCGTGCCCCTGCACACCCTGCGTGCCGACATCGACTACGCAGTCTCCACCGCGGTGACCACCTACGGCACCATCGGGGTGAAGATCTGGATCTTCAAGGGCGAAATCCTCGGCGAGCTGCCGCTTGAGACGGGGAAGGAGTCCGATGAGGGCGCTGGCGCGCCGGGCGCGCGCAAGGGCCGCCGTGACGACGGGCCGCGCGGCCCGCGCCGTGGCCGCGGTGGGGACAAGAAGTCCGCCCCGCGCCGTTCCCAGGAAGGCGCTGCCGCTGAGCAGAAGCCTGCCGAGTAGAGGGGATAGTTGAATGTTACAGCCTAAACGCACCAAGTTCCGCAAGACCCAGAAGGGCCGCAACGAGGGCCTCGCCCACAGCGGATGCAACGTAGACTTCGGGGAGTACGGCCTCAAGGCCACCTCCCGCGGCGCCATCACGGCCCGCGAGATCGAGGCCGCCCGCCGTGCCTTCACCCGCGAGATGAAGCGTGAGGGTAAGGTCTGGATCCGGATCTTCCCCGACAAGCCGATGACCAAGAAGGCGCTCGGCGTCCGTATGGGCAAGGGCAAGGGCGCGGTTGAGTACTGGGTCTGCCCGATTCAGCCGGGCCGTGTCCTGTTCGAAATCGCCGGCATCCCCGAGGAGGTGGCCCGTGAGGCCTTCCGCCTCGCCGCTGCCAAGCTCTCGGTTACCACTACTTTTGTTCGCAAGGCGGTGCTCTGATGAATAAGGTTCTCGAACAATTCCGCGGCATGTCAGTCGACGAGCTCAAGCAGGAGATCTCCAAGCTCCAGCGCGAGCACTTCAACCTGCGCTTCCAGCTGACCAGCGGGACGCTCAAGCAGACTGACAATGTTAGGAAGGCGCGCCGCAACATCGCCCGTGCCTACACCGTTCTTACCGAGAAGCTTCGCGCCGAGGAAGGCGCCAAGTAGAGGAGTGACCCATGTCTGAACAGAAGACCAGTTCCGCGCCGACCCTCAGGGGCCGCGTGGTGAGCGACAAGATGCAGAAGGCGATTGTCGTGGCCGTCGAGCGCAGGGTCAAGCACCCCATCTACGGCAAGATCATCACCCGCACCACCAAGCTGCACGTCCAGGATCGCGAGGACACCGCCCACGTTGGCGACCTCGTTGAGATCAGGGAGTGCCGCCCGATTTCCAAGACCATTGCCTGGACCTTGGTTTCGGTGGTGGAGCGCGCGGCGAAGATCTAGCGCGAGCGGCGGGGCGCCTCCCTTGCGGAGGTGCCCCGCCTGTGCTAACATTTAGCGCCTTTTCGGCTGGTGACGGCCGAGAAGTTTTTTCATCTCAATGGAGCATTTGCAATGATTCAGATGCAAAGCATGCTTGACGTGGCCGACAACTCGGGCGCGCGCCGCGTGATGTGCATAAAGGTCCTTGGAGGATCCCACCGCCGTTACGCTGGCATTGGCGACATCATCAAGGTGTCCGTCAAGGAAGCGATCCCGCGCGGCAAGGTCAAGAAAGGGGATGTTGTTGACGCAGTGGTGGTGCGCACCAAGAAAGGCGTGCGCCGTCAGGACGGCTCGCTCATCCGCTTCGACAAGAACGCGGCGGTCCTCCTGACCGCCCAGCACGAGCCGATTGGCACCCGCATCTTCGGACCGGTCACCCGCGAGCTCCGCGGCGACCAGTTCATGAAGATTGTGTCCCTGGCTCCCGAAGTACTCTAACGGGGAACTAGCGATGGCAGCAAAAATCCGCAGCAATGACGAGGTCATCGTCATCACCGGCAAGGACAAGGGCAAGACCGGCAAGGTCACCCGCGTGATCCCCAAGGAGCACCGCGTGGTGGTCGAGGGCATCAATATCCACAAGAAGACCCAGAAGGCGAACCCCCAGCAGGGCATCGAGGGCGGGATCATCGACATCGAGGCGCCGATCGACGTCTCCAACGTCGCTCTGTACAACCCTGAGACCAAGAAGGCGGATCGCGTGGGCTTCCGTTTCGAGGACGGCAAGAAGGTGCGTTACTTCAAGAGCACCGGCGCCACGGTCCCCGAGAGCGCGCCCAAGGGCAAGTAGTTCGTTGTAACAGGAGTTTTAACGATGGCGAAACTGCATGATATGTACCGGCAGGAGATAGTCAAAAAGCTAACCGAGAAGTTTGGTTATCATTCGGTCATGCAAGTCCCTCGGATTGTGAAGATCACCCTGAACATGGGTGTTGGTGAGGCGGTCGCGGACAAGAAGGTCCTCGACAACGCCGCTCGCGACCTGGCCACCATTTCCGGCCAGAAGCCGCTCATCACCAAGGCTCGCAAGTCCGTGGCGGGCTTCAAGATCCGCGAGGGCTACCCCATTGGCTGCAAGGTCACCCTTCGCGGCGAGCGCATGTGGGAGTTCCTCGAGCGCCTGATCGTGATTGCGATCCCGCGCATCCGCGACTTCCGCGGGCTGTCACCCAGGTCCTTTGACGGGCGTGGCAACTATTCCATGGGCGTGCGTGAGCAGATCATCTTCCCGGAGATTGACTACGACAAGATCGACGCGCTGCGCGGCCTGGACATTACCATCACCACCACTGCGAAGTCTGACGAGGAGGCGCGCGCGCTTCTCGATGGCTTCAATTTCCCGTTCCGTCAGGGCAACTAGGGAGGGTTGAACACAATGGCTAAGACCTCAATGATTAACCGCGAAATCAAGCGGAAGGCCCTTTGCGAGAAGTATCGCGAGAAGCGCCAGGAACTCAAGAAGATTATCTCAGGCGTGTCGTCCACCGCCGAGGAGCGCTGGGCGGCCGTCCAGGCCCTCGCCGCGCTGCCGCGCGACTCCAGCCCCTGCCGCCAGCGCAACCGCTGCGCTGAGACCGGCCGTCCCCATGGCTACCTGCGCAAGTTCGGCCTGTGCCGGATTAAGGTGCGCGAGCACATGATGAAGGGTGAGATCCCCGGCCTGCGCAAGGCCAGCTGGTAGGAGGAGAGACAGCAATGAGCATGCAAGATCCGATCGCGGACATGCTGACCCGCATCCGCAATGGCCAGGCGGCCCGCAAGGTTTCCGTGACCATGCCCTCTTCCAAGCTGAAGGTGGCGATCGCGAACCTCCTGATGAAGGAGGGCTACATTTCCTCGGTGAACGAGACCGAGGAGCCGGGCAACAAGAAGACCCTCGAGGTCGGCCTCAAGTACTATGAGGGCCGTCCGGTGGTGGAGCAGATCCAGCGCGTCTCGCGCCCTGGCCTGCGCATCTACAAGAAGTGCCGCGACCTTCCCAGGATCATGAATGGCCTGGGCATCGCCGTGATTTCCACCTCCAAGGGCCTGATGACCGATCGCGCCGCCCGCAAGGACGGGCTCGGCGGCGAAGTCATCTGCTACGTCGCTTAAGGGAGGCACAAATGTCACGCATTGGTAAGGAACCCATTGTGCTGCCCCAGGGCATTGAGGTGGCAATTGACGGCCAGAAGGTCACGGTCAAGTCCAAGAAGGCCGAGTCAGTGCTGAACGTCCACCCGCTGGTGGGCGTGGCCGTCGACGGCGGGGCCATCAAGGTCTCCGTCAAGGACGACAGCGCTGAGGCCAACATGCAGTCCGGCACCACCCGCGCGCTGCTCAACAACATGGTCGTGGGCCTCGACAAGGGCTACGAGAAGAAGCTCACCCTGATCGGCGTCGGTTACCGCGCCCAGGTCAAGGGCAAGGTGCTCAACATGAACCTTGGCTTCTCCCACCCGGTCGACCACGCGCTCCCGGATGGCATCACCTGCGAGTGCCCCTCGCAGACTGAGATTGTTCTCAAGTCGCACGACAAGTGCCTGCTTGGCCAGGTCGCGGCTGAGATCCGCGCCTACCGTCCGCCTGAGCCCTACAAGGGCAAGGGTGTGCGCTACGCCGATGAGGTGGTGCGCATGAAGGAAACGAAGAAGAAGTAGGAGTGAAGCGCCATGTTCAATAAAAAGGTTGCCCGCCTTCGCCGTGCCAAGAAGGCGCGCTGCAAGATGCAGGAGCTCGGGGTCACCCGTCTGGTCGTCACCCGCACCCCTCGCCACATTTATGCCCAGATCATCAACAAGGACCATCATGTGCTGGCCGCGGCGAGCACCGTTGAGAAGTCCCTTGCCGAGGGTCTCAAGTACACCGGCAACATCGAGGCCGCCAAGGTCATCGGCAAGGCGATCGCGGAGCGCGCCCTGGCGGTGAACGTCAAGCAGGTTGCCTTCGATCGCTCGGGCAACAAGTACCACGGGCGCGTCGCCGCCCTGGCCACCGCCGCCCGTGAGGCCGGACTGGAATTCTAGGAGATGATGATGCAACGTAAAGATGACAGCTCGGCCAACGAGTTCACTGAGAAGTTGGTGGCGGTCAACCGTGTCGCCAAGGTGGTCAAGGGCGGACGGATCTTCTCCTTCACCGCGCTGACCGTGGTCGGCGATGGCAAGGGCCGCATCGGCCTGGGCTATGGCAAGGCCGCTGAGGTCCCTGCCGCGATCCAGAAGTCGATCGAGCAGGCCCACCGCAACCTGACCGAGAGGATTGTGCTCAACAACGGCACCCTCTACCACTCGGTCAAGGGTGCGCACGCTGGCGCCAAGGTTTACATGCAGCCCGCCTCCGAGGGTACCGGCATTATCGCCGGCGGCGCCATGCGCGCGGTCCTCGAGGTTGCCGGGGTGCGCAACGTGCTGGCCAAGTGCTACGGCTCCACCAACCCGGTGAACGTGGTCCGCGCCACCATTGCCGCCCTGACCGCCATGCGCAATCCTGAGGTGGTTGCCGCCAAGCGCGGCATGTCCATCCGCGAGATTCTGGAGTAGGAAATGGCTGAGAAGAAAACCATCAAGGTGACGCAGATTAAGAGCACCATTGGCCGCAAGCCTGACCACAAGGCCACCATGGTTGGCCTCGGGCTGCGCCGCATCCGCCACACTGTCGAGCTTGAGGACACCCCGTCGGTTCGCGGGATGATCCGCAAGGTCAGCTACATGGTCAAGGTCGAGGAATAGGCAATGGAAGATTTGCGACTTTATACGCTGAAACCCGGCAAGGGCGCGCACAAGCGCAAGTTCCGGGTGGGCCGCGGCATTGGCTCGGGTCTGGGCAAGACCTGCGGCCGTGGTGTCAAGGGTTCCGGGGCCCGCAAGAGCCCCAACAAGCGCCCGGGCTTTGAGGGCGGACAGATGCCGCTGAAGATCAGGCTGCCGAAGTTCGGCTTCTGGTCCCGCAAGGCCTACCTCACCGACGAGGTGCCGCTCAATTCCCTGAACAAGGTCGAGGGCGATCTGGTCAACCTCAAGACCCTGCGCGAGGCTGGCCTCATCAACAGCCGCGTGCGCTTCGTCAAGATCGTGCTCTCGCATGTCCCTAACTTCACCCGCAAGGTGAAGGTTGAGGGCGTGGGCGTGACCCGCGGCGCGCAGGCGGCCATCGAGGCTGCGGGCGGCACCGTTGAGATCTCGCAGTTCGTGCTCAGCCAGAGGGAGCGCCACGAGAAGAACCAGCGCCGCAGCGCCGCCAAGCGCCAGGCCCTGCTCGATGCGCTGATGAAGAATGGGATCCAGCGTCCCGCCAAGAAGGACAAGGCAGCCAAGGCCGCGAAGGCCAAGGCCTCCAAGTCCAATTAATGGGAGCGGGCGCCTTGGCGCCCGCCATGAGTGAATGGCCAGAAAATCCCTGTTCGACAAGAGCCGCGAGATGGCGGCGCGCCAGGAAGGGCAGAAGGGCAATGGCGAGCTCCGCCAGCGCCTGTTCTTCGTGGTGCTCGGCCTCATCATGTTCCGCCTCGGCTCGTTCGTCCCCATCCCGGGGGTGAACGCTGACGTGCTGGAGCGCGTGTTCGAGGAGCAGAGCGGCACCATCATTGGCATGTTCAACATGTTCAGCGGTGGCGCCCTTGAGCGTGCCTCGGTGCTTGCGCTGGGGATCATGCCCTACATCTCGGCGGCCATCATCATCCAGCTGCTGGCGGTCATCAACCCCACGCTTGCCGAAATCCGCAAGGAAGGCGAGTCGGGGCGCCGCCGCATTACCCAGTACACCCGTGTGTCCACGCTGTTCCTGGCCGCCTTCCAGGCGCTGGGCATCGCCACCGGCATCCCCAACATGATGCCAGGGCTGGTGGACAACCCGGGCTTTGGCTTTTACTTTGTGACCACGGTCAGCCTGGTGACGGGCACGATGTTCCTGATGTGGCTTGGTGAGCAAATCACTGAGCGCGGCATCGGCAACGGCATCTCGCTCATCATCTTCGCCGGCATCGTGGCCGGGCTGCCCAGCGCGCTTGCGAGAACCTTCGAGCAGGCCCGCCAGGGTGACCTTTCGACCATTGCGCTGCTCATCATCGGCCTGGTGGTGGTGGCGGTGACCTTCTTCGTGGTGTTCGTCGAGCGCGGGCAGCGAAGGATAGTCATCGAGTACGCCAAGCGCCAGATGGGCAACCGCATTTACTCGCAGCCCAGCTCCACGCTGCCGCTCAAGATCAACATGTCAGGCGTGATCCCCGCGATTTTCGCCTCGTCGATCATCCTCTTCCCGGGCACCATCGTGTCCTGGTTCGGGCAGGGCGACAATGTGGTGTCGGAGGTGCTGGGGACGGTCTCGCTGTTCCTGCAGCCTGGCCAGCCCTTCTATGAGCTGATGTACGCGGCGGCGATCGTGTTCTTCACCTTCTTCTACACCGCGCTGGTGTTCAACCCGCGCGAGGTGGCGGAGAACCTGAAGAAGAGCGGCGCCTTCATCCCGGGCATCCGCCCGGGCGAGCAGACGGCGCTCTTCATCGACAAGGTGATGACCCGCCTGACCATGAATGGCTCCATCTACATGGTCTTCGTCTGCCTGGTGCCGCAGCTGCTGATGAACTGGTTCAACGTCCAGTTCTACTTCGGCGGCACGTCACTGCTCATTATCGTGGTGGTGCTGATGGACTTTGTGGCGCAGCTGCAGAGCCACATGATGAACCAGCAATATGGCGACATCATGCGCAAGGCCAACCTCAAGAGCTATGGTCGCTAGGTATAGGTTTTAGCTGTTAACCAGAGGAGGCCGCCGCGAGGCGGTATGTGAGAGATGAAAGTTGGTGCCTCAGTAAAGAAAATGTGCCGTAACTGCAAGGTGGTCCGTCGCCACGGCGTGGTCCGCATCATCTGCGACAACCCCAAGCACAAGCAGCGCCAGGGTTAATGCGCGGCCTTGACGGCCGGCACGGCAAAAAACTATAATGCATCGCTTTGCGGCGGGTCTGCCCTGCCGCAATTTATTTCGCGCCTGGCGGCAACCCGCCGGGCGCGGCCATCAAGTTACCAGGGCCGGCACGGCCCTGCCTGGCCCCACAGGGCCGGGGAAACCCGCCCTTGGCGGGGGTGCCATGCGTAAGCGCACTTCCTGCCGCCGCGTATCCTCACGGGCTTTGCGGTGGCGTTTGTTAGTAACTGCCTTTAACAGGAGATAGATAGTGGCCCGTATAGCTGGCATCAATGTGCCTGACCACAAGAATGCCGAAATCGCCCTCCAGGCGATCTACGGCATTGGACCGACCCGCGCCCGCAAGATCTGCGAGGCGGTCGGCGTCGACCCCAACACCAAGTTCCGCGACATCGCGGAGAACCTCGTGGACAAGATCCGTGAGGAAGTGTCCAAGTACACCGTCGAGGGCGACCTGCGCCGCGAGGTGTCCATGAACATCAAGCGCCTGATTGACCTCGGGACCTACCGTGGCCAGCGCCACCGCCGCGGCCTGCCCGTGCGCGGGCAGCGCACCAAGACCAATGCCCGCACCCGCAAGGGCCCGCGCAAGAGCATAAAGAAGTAGGAGCCTAGACATGTCAGACGCAATCAAAGAGAACACTGCGGCCCCTGCCGAGTCCGCCCCGGCCGCCGAGGCCAAGGCCACCCCGGCCGTCCGCCGCACCGGCAAGCGCTCCAAGAAGCAGGTTGCCGAGGGCGTGGCGCATATCCATGCCTCCTTCAACAACACCATCGTCACCATCTCCGACGTGCAGGGCAACGTGCTGACCTGGGCCACCGCTGGCGGCTCGGGCTTCCGCGGCTCGCGCAAGTCCACCCCCTACGCGGCGCAGGTTGCCGCGGAGCGGGCCGGCCGCGCCGCCCAGGAGTTTGGGCTCAAGAAGCTGAGCGTCATGGTCAAGGGCCCTGGCCCCGGCCGTGAGTCCTCCATCCGGGCCCTCAACAGCATCGGCTACCTCATCACCAGCATCACCGACGTGACCCCGATCCCGCACAACGGATGCCGTCCGCCCAAGAAGCGCCGCGTCTAGTCGCCGCGTACAGAATTCGGAGAATAATGACAAATGGCTAAGTACACTGGACCCGTCCTCAAGTTGAGCCGCCGCGAGGGCACTGACCTGTTCCTCAAGTCGGGCGTGCGCGCGATTGAGCAGAAGAGCATCAGGTTCCACAACGCCCCCGGCGAGCACGGCGCCAACAAGCCGCGCCTGTCGGACTACGGCCTGCAGCTGCGCGAGAAGCAGAAGGTCCGCCGCATCTACGGCGTCCTCGAGCGCCAGTTCCGCAACTACTACCTCAAGGCCGCGGGCATGCAGGGCAACACCGGCGAGAACCTCCTGCAGCTGCTTGAGGGCCGCCTCGACAACGTCGTCTACCGCATGGGCTTTGGCTCCACCCGCGCCGAGGCGCGGCAGCTGGTCAGCCACAAGGCGATCCTGGTCAACGACCGCGTGGTGAACATCCCTTCCTTCCAGGTCCGCCCCAATGATGTGGTCGCGGTCCGCGAGAAGGCCAAGAAGCAGATGCGCATCAAGGCCGCCATCGACCTCTCGGGCACCCGCCCGACCAAGCCGACCTGGATTGAGGTCGACCAGGAGGCGATGAAGGGCACCTACAAGAGCCGCCCTGAGCGCTCCGAGCTGCCCTCTGACATCCAGGAGCAGCTGATCGTCGAGCTTTACTCCAAGTAGGAATGACTGCCTTAGGGCCCATGGATTGATGAGGAGGCTACTGTGCCAGTAAGCGAACTGCTGAAGCCCAAGCCAGTCGGTTATTCCGAGACTGGTGAAAACCGCGCGCGGCTCGTGCTCGAGCCCATGGAGCGCGGCTATGGCAGCACCCTGGGCGTGGCGTTGAGCGGGATTCTGCTCAAGGCCATGGGCGGGCTTGCCATCGATGCCATCCGCATCGAGGGCGTGGATTCGCCCAACGCCGCGAAGGACGACCTTGTGGAGTCCGTCGTGGAGCTGGTGATGAACATCAAGTCCGTCGCGGTCAGCGGGAACGGCCCGGTTGCCGCTCCCATCTGGCTGACCCTCGAGCACAAGGGCGAGGGCGAGGTCACGGCGCGGGAGATTGAGTGCCCTGAGGGGATCTCGATCGTCAACCCCGACTGCGTGATCTGCCACCTGCAGGGCGACAAGGCCGCCATCTCGATGAAGCTGAGGGTGCTCCAGGGCGCAGGCTACGTGCCGGCTGGCTCCAGCCTGCACATGCCCGCGGACCAGGATGGCGAGATCTTGATCGACGCCTCCTACTCCCCGGTGCGCCGCTTCGTCTATGAGGTCGAGTCCGCCCGCGTTGAGCAGCGCACTGACCTTGACAAGCTGGTCATCGACATCGAGACTGACGGCACCGTGACCCCGGACAAGGCGCTCATGAGCGCCGCGGAGTCCCTGGGCGCGAGCCTCGCCAACCTGGTGAACCGTGATGACATGGCCAGGGAGGCCATGGCGCCTGCCGCTCCCCCCATGCCGGATCCGGTGCTCATGCAGCTGGTCGATGACCTCGAGCTCACCGTGCGCTCGGCGAACTGCCTCAAGCAGGAGTCAATCATCTACATCGGGGATCTGGTGCAGCGGACCGAGGTCGAGCTGCTCAAGACCCCCAACCTGGGCAAGAAGTCCCTCACCGAGATCAAGGACGTGCTCGCGCAGCGCGGCCTCTCGCTGGGCATGCGCGTGGCCAACTGGCCGCCGCCTGGACTCAAGTAGCCATAGATAACGTTTTGAGAAGGAACTAGAAATGCGTCATCGTCATGCTGGCCGCCACCTCGGCCGCACCGCCGCGCACCGCGCGGCTTTGTACCGCAATCTCGCCAACGCCCTGATCATTCGCGAGTGCATCAAGACCACCGTCCCCAAGGCCAAGGAGCTGCGCCGCTTTGTCGAGCCGCTCATCACCATCGCCAAGGAGGACTCCGTCGCCCACCGCCGCCTGGTCTTTGCCCGGCTGCGCGACAACGGCGTGGTCGCCAAGCTGTTCAACAAGGTGGGCAAGCGCTCCGCGAACCGCCCCGGTGGCTACACCCGCATCCTCAAGTGCGGCTTCCGCCCCGGTGACCAGGCCATGATGGCCTACATCATGCTGGTCGACCGCGAGGACGTGGCCGAGGAGGCCGCCCCCGCGCCCGCCGCGCAGGAGAGCGCTCCCGCAGCCGAGTAAGCCGCAGGGGGCGCGAGAGCGCCCCCACGAAACCCGCCTTAGGGCAAATTTCGTTTCAGACTTGTAAGGTGTGAGAGTGGATCAAATCCTAGAAACTTTGAAGCCGGGCATCACCGAGGTCAAGGAAGTGGAGCACAACCACTTCCGGGTGGTGCTTGAGCCCTTTGCGCGTGACTGCGCGCAGCTGATGGGCACCTCGCTTCGCCGCATCATGCTCTCCTCGATCCCGGGCAACGCCATCACCGAGGCCGAGATCGACGGGGTGGTGCATGAGTACAGCGCGCTCGAGGGGGTCAAGGAGGACATCCTCATCATCCTGCTCAACCTCAAGGACGTGGCGGTGCAGTGCACCGACACCCAGCAGCAGGACCAGATCCTCGAACTGTCCAAGCAGGGGGTGGGGACCGTTACCGCGGGCGACATCCAGTGCCCGGCCGGCATCGAGATCAAGAACCCCGAGCTTGAGCTGTGCCACATCACCGATCCTGAGGTGAAGCTGCACATGACCCTGCATGTCAGCCGCGGACGCGGCTATGTGCAGGCAGTGGCGCGCCCCCACATCGAGGGCACCGAGAACCGCATGATCGGCCGCCTGATGATGGACGCCTACTACTGCCCGGTGCAGAACGTGGCGGTCCATGTCGAGTCCCTCGACAACGGGACCGAGCGGCTGCTGCTCGACCTTGAGACCAACGGCACCATTGCCCCGGATACCGCGATCAGCGCTGCTGCGACCATCCTGGCCGACCAGCTCAACTGCTTCGTGGACATCCGCAACAGCGTGCCGAGCACTGAGAGCTCGAGCTTCCGCCCGCTCATCGATCCCAAGCTGGTGTGCCCGGTCGAGGATCTGGAGCTGACCGTGCGCTCGGCGAACTGCCTCAAGGCCGAGGGGATCAAGTACATCGGCGACCTGGTGCAGCGCACCGAGGTCGAGTTGCTCAAGACCCCGAACCTTGGCAAGAAGTCCCTGACCGAGATCAAGGACGTGCTTGCCGAGCGCGGGCTGTCCCTGGGCATGCGCCTCGAGAACTGGCCGCCGCCAGATCTCGACATGTCCCTCTAGGATGGATTGCGGCCGGCTTTATGCCGGCCGCACTGTTTGGTGGGGGCTAGGGGTTGATGGTGATCGGGGTGCCCGGATCCACGAGGCTCAGGAACTCATCCATCTCCGGGTTGAGGATGGCGATGCAGCCGTTGGTCCAGTCCGAGCGCTGCACGCTGTCGTGGTAGCCGGACTTCGAGGGCGGCTGCCCGTGGACCATGATGAGCCCCCCGGGCTGGCGACCCTGGCTGCGCGCAAAGGCGATGTCCGCGCGGTTGGGGTAGGAGATGTGGAAGGCCTTGTAGAAGGAGGAGTGCTCCTTGATGTAGTCCAGGGTATAGCGCCCCTCGGGGGTGCGGCGGTCGCCCTGGAACTGCTTCTTGCCCACCGGGCGGTTGGAGAGGGCGATCCAGTAGGACTTGACCACCTTGCCCTTTTTCATCAGGAACATTTGGTGGTGCGCCTTGTTGACCACCACCTCGTCGACCAGGTTCTTGCGGGGGCGGTAGCCCTCGGGGAAAATCCGCAGCCCGTCGACCTTGCCGAGGCGCTGGTAGTCAAACTCGCGGTCATACTCGACCGCGGAGGAGACCGCCCGCGAGAACAGGAATTCCTGGGCGGTGGTGAGGGCTTGGGCCGGCAGCATCCACAAGAGGGCCGCCAGCATGATGATGGCCTTGGTCACTTTCAATTTGCCTTCCTAATCCCTTGCCAAGCAAGGGGTTGCAAAATAAACTTCCGTGGGTGGACATTGTAAGGTATTTTTTGGTTTCCTGAATAAGCACGCATGGCAGAAGAAGAAAATGACGCGCCGAGGCTGAGCCTTGAGGGGATCGAGCGCATGCCGCTCGCCACCTTCGCCGAGGGCGCGTACCTCAACTACTCGATGAACGTGATCCGCGATCGCGCCCTGCCCTCGGTCACCGATGGGCTCAAGCCGGTGCAGCGGCGCATCATCTACGCGATGGCGCGCCTCGGGATCATGCCCGGGGAGAAGCACGTCAAGTCGGCCCGCACCGTGGGCGAGGTGCTGGGCAAGTACCACCCCCATGGCGACAGCGCCTGCTATGAGGCGATGGTGCTGATGGCCCAGCCCTTCTCCTACCGCTACCCGCTCATCGACGGGCAGGGCAACTGGGGCGACATCGAGGATCCCAAGTCCTTTGCCGCCATGCGCTACACCGAGTCGCGGCTCGCCCCCTACGCGATGGCGCTGCTGCAGGACCTCAAGCAGGGCTGCGTGGACTTCATCCCCAACTTCGACGGCACCACCGAGGAGCCCCGGGCGCTGCCCGCGCGGCTGCCCAACATCCTGCTCAACGGCACCATGGGCATCGCGGTGGGCATGGCCACCAGCATCCCGCCCCACAACCTCCGGGAGCTTTGCGCCGCCGCGGTGCACCTGCTTGAGCACCCCGAGGCCACGGTCGCGGACCTGATGGCCTTCGTGAAGGGCCCGGACTACCCCAGCGGGGCGGAGATCACCTCCTCCCCTGAGGAGCTGCTGTCCATCTACAGCACTGGCCAGGGCTCAGTGCGCCAGCGCGCGGTGTGGCAGGCCGGCAAGGGCGAGATCGTGATTACCGCCCTGCCCTACCAGGTCTCGGGCGGGGACGTGGTGCGCGAGATCGCCGAGCTCATGTCAAGGCGCGAGCTGCCCCAGGTCCAGGACATCATCAACTCCTCCGACCGCAACAACCCCTGCCGCATCGTGCTCACCCTGCGCTCGGGGCGGGTGGATCCCGAGGAGGTGATGAACACCATCTTCGCCTCCACAAGGGCCGAGAACCGCTACCAGGTCAACCTCAACATCCTCGGCCTCGACGGCAACCCCCAGGTCAAGGATCTTAGGACCATCCTCAGCGAGTGGCTGCAGTTCCGCACCGCCACGGTGCGCCGCCGCCTCGAGCACCGCCTCGGGCAGGTGCGCCAGCGGCTGCTGATGCTCGAGGCGCTGCGCACCGTCTTCCTGAACCTCGACGAGGTGATCCGCATCATCCGCGAGTCGGACAAGCCCAAGCCCGAGCTCATCGCGCGCTTCTCGCTGACCGATGAGCAGGCGGACTACATCCTCGACACCAAGTTGCGCTCCCTGGCCCGCCTTGAGGAGATGGAGCTCGAGAAGGAGCGCCAGAAACTGCTCCGGGAGCAGGGCGGCCTAGAGGAGCTGCTGGGCAGCGAGTCACGGCTGCGCGCCTTCATCAAGCGCGAGATCAATGCCGACGCCAAGCTCTATGGGGATGAGCGCAAGTGCGCGATCGTGCCCCGTGCGGCCGCCGTGGCCGTCTCCCCCGAGGAGACCGGCCCCGGGGCCCCGGCCACGGTCATCGTCTCGAGGATGGGCTGGATCCGCGCCGCGGCGAGCGCGGACTTTGACCACTCCTCGCTGTCCTTCCGCGACGGCGACGAATTCCTCGCCAAGACCCCGGGGCACGCCAACGAGCAGGTGGTGATCCTCACCTCCCGCGGGCGCGCCTACTCCACGGTGATCCGCGACCTGCCCTCGGCGCGCAGCCAGGGCAACCCCCTCTCCTCGCTGTTCAACTTCCAGCCCGGGGAGATGGTCGAGCGCATCATCTGCCCCCCGCCGGGCTGCCATGTGCTGCTCGCGCAGGATCACGGCTATGGTTTCCTCTGCCTGGGCTCGGACCTGCCCTCGCGCCTGAGGAACGGGCACGCGGCGATCAACCTCCAGGAGGGCGAGGCGCTCCTCGAGCCCTGCGTGAGCGCCGATCCCTCCCAGGACCTGCTGGTGGCAGTGAGCCGCCAGGGCAGGATGCTCACCTTCCCCTGCTCGGAGCTGCCGGTCATGGCCCATGGCAAGGGCGTGCGCCTCATGGGCATCACCCCCCAGCGCCTGCAGGTCGGGGCCGACGGCATTGCCGCGGCGGTGGTGGTGCCGCCGGGCGGCACGGTGGTCATCCACTGCGCCAAGCGCTTCCTGCGCCTTGCCTGGCGGGATCTCATCGCGCACGCGGGCCATCGCGCCCAGGCGGGCGAGACCCTGCCCCGGGGGCTGCAGAAGGTGGAATGGGTTGAGGTGGTGCCCCCAGCGGGGGACTGATACAGGGAAGGGACAACAAGCATGCGCCCCATCATTTTTTCACTGCGGGTTGTGGCACTGGCGCTGATGGCGCTGTGCTGGCTGGTGGCAGGCCTTTTGGTGTGCCTGCTGCGGCCCATGCACCGCGGCAATGTCTACGCGCTCACCCAGATGCTGCGCCTCGCGCAGCCGGTGCTGGGCGTCAGGGTGGTGATGGACTTCACCTACGCGGACCTGCGCGCGCGCATGCCCGCCATCTTTGTGGGCCTGCACCAGAGCAACTGGGACATCATCACCATGGCCGACCTGCCCCAGCCGGGGCTGGTGTGCGTGGGCAAGAAGAGCCTCATCTACGCCCCGATTTTCGGGATCCTGTTCTGGCTGTCAGGCAACGTGCTCCTCGACCGCGAGAGCCGCTCGCGCTCCGGGGAGGCGCTGCTGCGCATTGTGCAGCGCCTCAACTCCGGGGGCTCGGTGTGGATGTTCCCCGAGGGCACCCGCTCCGGGCGGGGCCCGGTGGGCAAGTTCCGCAGCGGCGCCATGCACACCGCGATGCTCGCCAAGGCCCGGGTGGTGCCCTTCGTGACCTCCACCTACTCCGGCCAGATTGACCTCGGCCGCTGGGACAACGGGGAGATCCACATCTCGATCCTGCCCACCGTGGACGGGGCGGCGCTGGGGCGGCAGGAACTGTCCGCCGCCACGCAGCGGCTGCGCGCGGACATGGTTGCCAGGATGCATGAGCTGGACCGGCGGGCGCGCCGCCCCGCGGGCTATGAGCTGCCCCCGGGGCGGGACGCTGGCTAGAAGATCGCCCAGAACGACCCGAGGTAGGGGATGGCGTAGCAGACGCGGTTGGCGATGAAGAGCAACAGCAGCAGCACCATCAGCGAGAGGTCAATCATGCCAATCGGCGGGATGATCCGCTGGATGGGCGCCACCAGCGGGTGGGTAACCTGCCCGATGAAGGCGCTCAGCGGCTGCGTCGCGGGCAGCCAGGAGGCCAGGGCCTGCACGAGGAGCAGCCCCACGATGAGGTAGCCCAGGCACTTGAGGGTCATGACCAGGGCCAGGAGGGGGGCGTAGGGCAGGGGGATCCCCAGCCAGGCGCAGAAGATCAGCGCGCAGGCCACGAGGGCGATGGCAAAGGCCACGATGAGGCCCGCCGGGGCGATGGGGCCCCAGCGCAGCTGCCTGAGGAAGGGCAGGCTGACCAGCGGGTTGGTGAGGCGCACCACCGCCTGCGAGACGCGGTGGTAGTAGTCCGCCCCCGAGCTTTGCAGCAGGGTGCGGAGCTCAAAGAGCATCACCACGGCCATGGACAGCAGGATCAGCAGGTGGAAGGTGCCAGGGTTGGGTTGCATGTTCACTCCTTGCTTGGGTTGGTGGCGCCTGAGAGCTCGCGGGTGCGCTCCATCGAGGCGGCGAAGGCCCGGGCGATGGACTCGTCAAAGCCCGCGGCGCTGAGCGCGCACAGCCCGGCATAGGTGGTGCCGCCCTTGGAGGTCACCGCCTCGCGCAGCGCCTCAAGGCTCTCCCCATGGCTGCGGGCGGCGAGGGTGGCGGCCCCGATGGCGGTGGCCTCGGCGATGGCGCGGGCCTCCTCCGGGGCAAAGCCGCGCGCCGCGGTCTCGCGGGTGAGCGCCTCGAGGAAGCGGTAGACGAAGGCCGGGCCGCAGCCGCCTGCCACCCCAATCACGTCAATGCCGGCCTCATCGGTGGCGATGAGGGTGCCCAGGGGGGAGAGCAGGGTGCGCACCAGCGAAAGGTCCGCCGCGCTGGCCCCGCCCAGGGCGCAGGTGCCGATGACCCCAAGGCCAATCCGGGCCGGGGTGTTGGGCATGATCCTCACCACCCGCTCGCTGTGCAGTGCCCCTGCCACGCGCGCGAGGGGAAAGCCCGCCGCCATGCTCACCACCAGCTTGCCCGTCCAGTTGCCAATGCCCGCCGCGAGCTCCCCGAGCACGGAGGGGAGGATCTGCGGCTTGACCGCGAGGAAGACCAGGTCCGCGCCCTGGGCGGCCTCAAGGTTGGAGGCCGTCACCCGGGCCCCGCGCTCGGCAAAGTGGCCCAGCTTGCCCGGGTGCGGGCCGGAGACGGTGATGGGGCCGGCGCTGCCCGCGGGCAGCCCGTCGAAGATGCAGCGGGCCATGTTGCCGCCGCCAATGAAGGCAATCGATGCCATGCTCAGGTCCTCAGGTTTAGGCCAGGGGCTTGCCGCGCGCCCCAAAGATGGCGGTGCCCACCCGCACCTCGGTGGCGCCGCAGGCAATGGCAATCTCCAGGTCGTGGGTCATGCCCATCGAGAGGCAGGAAACCCCCGGGTGGCGCTCGCGCGCCGCCTCGTAGATCCCGCGCAGCAGCATGAACTCCCGGCGGATCTCCTCCTGGTCGGGGGTGTCGCGGGCAATGCCCATGAAGCCGCGCAGCTCAAGGCGCGGCAGCGCGGCCACCGCGTCGGCAAGCCCCTGCGCCTCCCCTGCCGGGCAGCCCGACTTCTGCGCCTCGCCGCCGATGTTGACCTCAATGAGCACCCCCAGGGGCGCCATGCCCTCAGGGCGCTGGTCGCTCAGGCGCTGCGCCACGCGGAGGCGGTCCACGCTCTCCACCAGGTCAAAGCGCTCGGCGACCGGGCGGGTCTTGTTGGCCTGCAGCGGGCCGATGAAGTGCCAGGTGATGCCCGCGCCCAGGCCCTGCGCGCGCAGGGTGTCAATCTTGAGCGCGGCCTCCTTGGCGTAGGACTCCCCGAAGTGGCGCTCGGCGGCCGCGTAGGCCTCGAGGATCATCTCGCAGGGCTTGGTCTTGCTCACGCACAGGAGGGTCACCCCGGCCGGGTCGCGGCCGCAGGCGCGGCAGCAGCCAGCGATGCGGGCGCGGAGCTGAGAGATATTTTCACTAATCATTATTGCCAGGGCTTTTGGGGGATAATGGGCGCTCGCCAATTATAGACTTCAATGGATGGTAATGCCCTATGTTTGTCATCGATCGGGAGAAGTGCACTGACTGCGGCGAGTGCCGCGACGTCTGCCCCTGCGAGGCCATCGAGGAGCGCGACGGCTGCTGCGAGGTGGTCCCGGATCTCTGCGCAGAGTGCGGGGCCTGCATGGACGTCTGCGAGTTCGGCGCCATCGAGGAGCGCGAGATCCCCTCGCGCACCGTCTAGCCGCCCTGCCGGGCGGACTCCTCCCCTTCCTGCCCCGTGGCGGCCAGCTCCCCGAGGTTCTTGATCTTCACGTCCAGCTGGTTGTACGGGATCTCGATCCCCGCCTGGGCAAAGCGCTGCAGCGTCCTTGAGCTCAGGTAGTCAAAGGTGGCCTTGCGGTTGCCAATCTCCTTGACGAACACCTCGCAGAGGATGGTCACCGCGCTGTCCGAGAGCCCATTGATGAAGATGGCGCTCTGCTTGGTGGTGTCCAGCCAGCGGCACTCGGAAACGATCTCGCGCAGGATGGACTTCGCGGCCGCGGCGTCCGCCTCGTAGGAAATCCCCACCTCAAACTCCACCCGGGTGGTGGTGCTGGTCAGCGCCCAGTTGGTCAGCGCCGAGGTGAGGAACTGCCGGTTGGGGATCATCACCTCCTTGTTGTCAAAGGACAAGACCGCGGTGGAGCGGATCCTGATGCGCTGCACCGTGCCCGAGAGGTCGCCGAGGGTGATGATGTCGCCCACCCGGATCTGGCGCTCGAAGAGGATGATGATGCCGGACACGAAGTTGGCGAAGATTTCCTGCAGGCCAAAGCCCAGGCCGACGGACAGCGCCGCCACCAGCCACTGCAGGTTGTCCCAGCCGATGCCGAGGAACCCCGCGGCCACCAGCAGGCCGATGGTGGTGATGATGTAGGAGGCGATGATCCGCACCGTGTACCCGGCGCTCTTCCACCCGCCGGTGGCGCGCCTGAGGGTCACCGCGCGCTCCAGGAGCTGCGGCACGTTGCGGTGGAGCAGCACCATCACCGCGATGGCCAGCAGGGCCTCGCAGACGTTGAGCAGGCTCAGGCGCGAGGAGATGATCTCCTTGCCGTCGAGCAGGCTGACGCTCTCCCAGAGGTTCAGGGTGTCGAGGTAGTTGAGCACCCCGGCCAGGTCGTTCCACTGCTGGTAGACCAGGATGGCGCCCAGGGAGATGAGCGTGGCCGAGGCGAGGCGCTTGACCCGCGCCCCCTGCCCGCGCACCCGCTGGTCGATCTCGGAGAGGATCTGCGCCTTGCTCCTTTGGGGGGCGGGGCCGCGCCGGTGCAGGGACTCCCGGTCCTCGGCCAGGGTGTCGGCGATGAGCCGCCGCTGCATCCTCGCGCTGGTCACCGCAATCTCGCGGCGGGCGAGGTCGCCGAGGATCACGCAGCCGATGCAGGTGTAGAGGGTGAAGGCCACGCGGTTGATGAGCTTGATGGCGGTCAGGTAGTAGCCCAGGGCCAGCGTGACCAGCAGCCCCGCCGAGAGGGCGATGGCCAGCAGCCAGAACAGCGTCGCCCCCAGGGATCGCGCCTCGCCGTGGCGCAGCGCCTGCACGTAGGTGCGCACGATGATCACCAGCATGGCGATGGTGCAGCAGAGCATCAGCAGGTAGCCGATGGAGTCCTGGTCGATGGAGAGGGCGTTGGCCTCGCGGATGTTGGCCAGCACCAGGATGGGGATGAGGGTCCAGTAAATCTTGCGCAGCAGTGCCTCCTGCATCCGCAGCTGCCCGGGCGGGATCGCGAAGTGGCGCTGCGCCAGCGCGTTCGGGGAAAGGATCTCCAGGAAGAACTTGAAGGCGATGATGTGCAGGATGACCATCAGCAGCACTGACAGCTGCCCCGAGGCCTGGCCGCCGAGCAGGATCACCACCAGGGCGCCGGCGATGGCGTGCGGCAGGGCCCGCCCCACCGCGGTGAGCAGCGACACCGCGATTGCCGTGGGGGTGACCAGGTGGCCGTCCGTGTCCTTGTCGAGGCGCATGGCGAGGTGGCAGTCAAGGCGCCGCAGCGCCTTGCGGCGGGTGATGATGAGCATGGAGATGGCCGCCATGGCCAGCAGCAGCGCGATGGAGGGCACGGAGGTGGTGATGATGCCCTCGGCGCTGAGCCCCTTGACGAAGTTGCGGAACTGGAAGGCGATTCTGAAGGGCAGGGTGCGGAGCATCTCCGGGCCCAGGGGCTGGTTGCTCGCCAGCCAGAACAGGCGCTCGTTGATCTTGGTCCTCAGGTCGCCGCTCAGGCGCAGGTACTCCTCATGCTTGACCTTGAGGTTGGCGGCGTTGCCCAGCAGCTTGCCCACCTCGATGTAGAGGTGGTCCATCAGCTCCTTGCGGTTGGAGATGAGCTCATGCACCTGCTGGCGGTACAGGGCCAGGCTGGGGGTCTGGGCCACCAGCCCGTCAACGAAGCTGTCGATGTTGAAGAAGCTCTCCCGGTAGGTCTGCAGGTCGTACATCCCGAGGCTGATGTTGGGGATCAGGTCGTCGGGATCCTCCTTGAGGGTGAAGGAGGGCAGGGCCCCCAGCTGGCGGTTGAGCAGCTTGGAGAGCACCAGGGATCCGCTCAGCTCCTCCATCTGGGCCTCGGTGGCCTGGGTGATCTGGCGCAGCGTGGCCAGCAGCTGGTTGAGCTCGTTGAGCTGCTGCTCGACGGTGTGCCCCTTCTTGAGGCACAGGTCAAGCTCGCGGATGAACATCTGGTTGGTCTCGTACTCGTGCTTGAGCTCGGGGACCGACTCATACTCGCGCTGGCGGTCCGCGTTGCTGCTCTCCATGGCGGCGAAGGACAGCTCGCGCTGGCGGGCCTGGGCCTCGCGCAGCAGCTCGCTGAGCGCCTTGACCTTGCTGGCGGCGATGCGCTGCCGGTAGTCGCTGAGGTCCTGCAGGGTGCTCTGCTCGGCGAGGCTGTGCTCGAGGTAGTCGCGCTCGGCCTCGAGGGCCTGGATCTCCAGGGTGATCACCTGCGCCTCGGGCAGGGTGCGGTCGCCCAGCTCCTTGAGGCGGGCGGCGAGGGCGTTGCCGCGCTCGGTGTTCTTGGTGATGGTGTTCTGGGTGCGGCTGGGCAGGGTCTGCAGGTCGGAGAGCGCCTGGTTGGCGGCGTTGAGGCGCTCCTGCTCGTCGTGGAGGCGCTTCTCGAGATCCTTGATCGCGGCGGCGATGGCCTTGGCGTCCATCTCCTTGATCTCCGCCGCCTGGTAGGCGGTGGACTGCCACTCGGTGGCGCCCAGTTCCTGCCGGTAGCTCTCGCGCAGCTCATCGGCGCGCGCCACGGTGTCCGCGAGCTCGAGCTCCTGGGCAGCCAGGCGCTCCACCTGCGCGATGGCCGCCTGCCGGCGCTGCTCGAGCTCCTGGTCGGCGGGCTGCGGGGTGTCAGCCCC
>JAILEI010000082.1 GCA_024688225.1 Succinivibrionaceae bacterium | reverse complement strand
ATCCAGCTCGGTCTCGTTGCCGTGCTTGTCCAGGGAGTAGACCTTGTAGCCGAAGGGGGGAGTGGTGCCGCTGTCGTTGTAGGCCAGGACCTTGAAGTCGCAGGCCAGGAGCTTGCTGCCCTCGCCCTCGTTGTAGGTCATGGTGCAGGTGAAGTTGGCGTCGCTGCTCACTCCCAGCACCGAGGTGGTCGAGAAGATGTCACCGCCCGCCGTGCCCTCGAGGGTGATGCCGGCCCGGTTTTGCTGGTTCATGCCGTCGGCGATGGCCACCGCCAGGCGCCCGAGCTCGCGCATGGTCTGGCGCAGCTCATCGGTGGACATCATGTAGCCGCCCATCTTGCCGCCGATCTTGGTCGGATCGAGGCGGATGTTGGTCTTGTTGTCGTGGGCGTCCTCGGTGCGGTAGCTGACATAGAGCTCGCTGCGGGTGGGGTCGAACTCCGAGGCCGAGCGCTCGAACACGCTGTAGACATCGTTGTTGACCAGCAGGTTGCCGTCGCTCATGTAGACGCTGTAGGTGCCGTTGTCCTCGACGTTGTAGGAGGTGCCGACAATCTCGGAGAGCTGCGAGACCAGGTAGTCGCGCTTGTCCATCATCTGCAGCTTGATTTCCGAGTCCTCGCTGGCGTTGGCCAGCAGCTGGCGGTTGAGGTCATAGATGCCATAGGTAAGGCCGTTGATCACGGAGACCTGATCCTCGACCTTGCCGTTGACGTCGGTGATCTGCTGCATGGTGTAGGTGGCGAGGGTGTTGAAGTCGTCGGTGAGGTTCTCGCAGTTGATCATCAGCTCCTCGCGGCAGGCGATGGAGGTGGGGTTGTCCACCGCGTCGGAGAGCGAGGAGAAGAGGGCGTTGACCCGGTTGCTCACCGACAGTGCGTCATCCGAGAGGGTCTTGTCGATGGTGTCCATGCCGCTCACATAGGCCTCGTAGTAGGCCTGGTTGCCCTGGTCGCGCAGCATCTCGCGCTGCACGAACTGGTTGTACATGCGGCGGGTGTAGGTCTCGCCCACGCCCCAGTCCACGACATTGGTGTAGACGTTGGTGTTCTTGCGGATGTACCCCTCGGTGTTGACGTTGGTGATGTTGTTGGAGGTGGTCCCCAGCAGCTTCTGCTCCGCCAGCAGGCCGTATTTACCGGTAATCAGCAAGTCCATCATCTTCGAATCCCCCGGCGGCCTTTCCTAGCGCCGCCCATTGCTCCTGTCCCCTTGCATGCTATTTGTATGCCATGAATGCGACCTTCCGGGAAATCGCCTTGAGTTTCTCGGCGTAATTGGGGTCAGTTGCGTATCCAGCCTTTTGAATTTCATCAAAATACTGGTCAGGGTTAAAACTTTGGCCCGCCGCGGCCGCATAGCGCTGGTTGGAGGTGATGAGCTTGACATAGTCGCGCATGCTCTCGAGGACCGAGGCGTACTTACGGAAACTTGACACCCTGCTGACCATGGCCCCGCCCTCGAACTCGTCGGAGCTGAGGCTCTCGGTCTCGCCCTGCCAGGAGCCGCCGGCCTTGATGCCGTAGTAGTTGTTGCCGCGGGGCACGTGGTTGCCCCACCCGGTCTCCAGCGCCGCCTGGGTGACCAGCACCAGCGGGTTGAACCCGAGGCCCTCGACCGCCTTGACCGCGTAGGGCATCATCTTCTCGACAAAGTCCTCCGGGCCGTCGAAGGAGCGCATCGAGTCCCCGTCAGGCAGCGAGGCATAGGCCTCCTCGAGGGCGCGCACCGAGGCGCCCGCCGTGGGCCCGAGCGGGGAGCTGAAGCTCATGGGGCGCGCCGCGCCCTTGCCGTGGTAGGACACCTCGCGGCTGTGGGAGACCTGCTGCGCGCCGGCCTCAATCTCCTTGAGGATCTCCTTGCCCTCATCGCCCATGCTCTTGGCAAACTGCCTCGCCACCAGGTAGGAAATGGAGTTCTTGCGCACCCCGCCGCCCTGCTGCGCCGCGGCGCCCACCTGCTGCTGCGAGAGCATGCCCTCGAACATCTTGGAGTACTTGCTGTGCAGGGGGGAGTCAGGGTTGATGGTCTCGTTGGTGGCGCGCATCGCGTCCATCCAGCGCTCGGTGAGCATGCTCTCAAACTGCCGGGCCGCGGCGGTGAGGGCCATGGCCTTCTCCTTGACCGTGCCATGGCCGAGGGTGCGCAGGCGGTTGAGGCCGCGGTGGTCGCCCACGAGGCCGATGTCATCGGCGGCGCGGTAGTTTGAGTCGGCCATGAAGGAAGTGTCCATCGTCCCCACCTGTCAAGAATCAGTCCCGCGGGGTGGATTTCCCCCGCCCTGACTACCTGACAGCAAGGGTCATGCCAAGGTCCCCCACCCTCGCCATTCCTTGCCATTTCCACTCACATTTTGTAGGATAATCATATTCATCCAAAATTTTGACAGCGTCAAAATTTAACTGTGACTCAGATAGGCCCTGTAAACATGCAATTCTCAGGCAATGTGCTCATCCTCGAGCGGGATCCGGCCCGCCGGCAAATCATCGAGACCATCTTCAGCTTCCTTGGCATGCAGTGCCAGAATGGCGCCGTTGAGGACTGCCTCTCCTACCTCGACGCCGAGCAGGGCGGCGTGGACGTGGCCATCCTCGGCGACCTCGGCGGCAAGGGCGATGGCCCCGCGCTGCTCCAGGGCCACAAGGACTGCGCCTTCATCCTCATCGGGGACGGCCAGGAGCCCCCCGCCGGGGTGGCGGACCAGCCCAACTACATGGGCAGCCTCGGATCCGATCCCGACTACGAGCAGGTGGTGCAGCTGCTGCACTACTGCCAGTCCTTCCGCTCCATGCGCAAGCTCTCGCGCAAGAGCGGCAGCGGCGCCTCACAGCTCATCAAGCTGCTGGTGGGCAAGGGCCCGGCCATCACCCAGGTGCGGCGCCTCATCGAGCAGGTGGCCAAGACCGACGCCACCGTGCTGATCCTCGGCGAGTCCGGCACTGGCAAGGAGGTGGTGGCCCACGCCATCCACGAGCTCTCGGAGCGCCATGCCAAGGCCTTTGTGCCCGTGAACTGCGGCGCCATCCCCGGCGAGCTGCTGGAGTCCGAGCTCTTCGGGCACGAGAAGGGCGCCTTCACCGGCGCCATCAGCTCGCGCGCCGGCCGCTTTGAGCTCGCCGAGGGCGGCACCCTCTTCCTCGACGAGATCGGGGACATGCCCTTCCAGATGCAGGTCAAGCTGCTGCGCGTGCTCCAGGAGCGCCAGTACACCCGGGTCGGCTCCAACAAGGTGATCCCCGCCAACGTGCGGATCGTCGCCGCCACCCACCAGAACCTCGAGCAGATGGTCGAGGACGGCAAGTTCCGCGAGGATCTCTTCTACCGCCTCAATGTCTTCCCCATCGCCACCCCGCCGCTGCGCGAGCGCTGCGACGACATCCCGCTCCTCGTCCAGGAGCTGGTGAGCCGCCACGGCAAGGAGCAGCACGCCACGGTGCGCTTCACCCAGCGCGCCATGGCGCAGCTCATGCAGGGGGAGTGGAAGGGCAACGTGCGTGAGCTCTCAAACCTCGTGGAGCGCCTGCTCATCCTCCACCCCAACGAGATTGTCGACGTTTCCGACCTCCCCCCCAAGTACCGCGGGGAGCTGCAGGGCGACGATCCCGCCGCCGAGCGCGAGGCGCTGCTCGACGTGTTCTCCTCCCTCGGCACCGAGGGCGACGACGACCAGCCGGTCTTCGGGGAGGATGAGGATGCCGGTGACGCCGGTGCGGGCGTGGCCATCGAGGGCGAGGGCGACATGGCCTCGGCCTTCACCCCCAGCCTTGACGCCTCTGGGGTGAACCTCAAGGACATGATCTCCAACATTGAGATTTCGATGATCCGCCAGGCGCTGCAACAGTGCCACGGCGTGGTCGCCAAGGCCTCCGAGGCCCTGGGGCTGCGCCGCACCACCCTGGTCGAGAAAATGAAGAAGTACGGCATCAGCGCCCAGGACTGAGGCCGCCATGCAAACCTTCTCCGAGGCCCTGGCCGCCGCCGATCCCGCCGACCAGGAGGCGCTCTCGGCCACGCTCTCCAGCAGGATCCTGCTCGGCGGGCCGCAGGCCGAGGAGTTCGAGCGCGCCCTGTGCGAGTACACGGGCGCCCCCTGCGCGGTCACCGCCTCCTCAGTGGGGGCGGCCTTCTCGCTGCTCCTCGACACCCTGGGGCTGCGCGCCCCCGAGCGGCTGCTCATCGCCGCCATCTGCCCGCCCACCTTGCTTGCCCCTGCCACCCTGCGCGGCATCGGCATCGACCTTTTGGACGTGGATCCCCTAAGCGGCCTCGCCACGCCCGCCCTCCTCAGGAAGCGCCTCCTGGGGATGCGCGAGCAGGGCCAGTCCCTGCCCCGCGCCATCGTGGCCATGGGCCTCTCCGGCCAGCCGCTGGACACCCCCGGCCTGGGCTCAGTGGCGCACGAGTTTGGGGCGCTGCTCATCGAGGACGCCAGCGAGTCCCTGGGCTCGGGGGCCAACGGCCAGGGGCCGGGCGGCGAGGGCGCGGACTTCACCGTGCTGGGCTTTCGGCCTGGCGCCCCCCTCACCACCGGCGACGGGGGCGCGCTGCTGCTGCATGACGCGGCACTGGCTGATGACCTGCGGGCGCGGCGCGGCCTCGGTCCCCAGGACGATCCCGATGAGTGCGCCACCTTCTCCAAGGAGGGCACTGACGACCTGTGCGCAGTCCCTGGCCTTGACTGCCGCATGGGCGAGCTGCAGGCGGCGCTGGGCCTCTCGCGCCTCGAGCGCCTGCCCCAGATGCTCGCGGAGCGGCGCGAGGCCGCGCTGCGCTACCAGGAGCTGCTCGGGGGCTGCGGTTTGCTGCTGCCCGCCCCCGACACCCCGGGGCGCAAGTCAGCCTGGGTGCGCTACCCCATCGGCATCCGCGGGGATCTCAGCGCCCAGGTGCTGCCCTTGCTGCGCAACAAGGGGGTGGTCGCCACCAAGCGCTATCCCCCGCTCTACCGCCACCGCCTCCCGGGGCTGGGCGCCCAGGGGCCCCTGGAGGGATGCGAGATCTTCTACCGCCACACCCTGTCCCTGCCCATCTTCGTGGGGCTCAAGCCGCTTGACCAGCAGTTCATCGCCGCCGACCTGCTGCATGCCCTCGACACGCTAAAGTAGCGCCTGCGCCTCCTCAGCCGTGATCGGCAGCCGCCAGTCCACGGTGAGCATCCCCCAGGAGTGCAGGTAGGCGTTGGCCCTTGAAAAGTGCCTGCAGCCGAAGAAGCCGCGGGAGGCCGACATGGGGCTGGGGTGCGCGCACTTGAGCACCAGGTGGCGGTGGTTGTCGATGAGCGCCTCCTTCTCCCCGGCGTTCTTCCCCCAGAGCAGGAAGACCTTGTGCTCGGTGCGCGCCGAGATGGCGGAGATCACCCCATCGGTGAACCGCTCCCAGCCGATGCCGTGGTGGGAGTTGCTCTGGCCCGCGAGCACCGTGAGCGTGGCGTTGAGCAGCAGCACCCCCTGCCGCGCCCAGCTCACCAGGCAGCCGTGCCCGGGGATCTCAAAGCCCCGCATGTCCGTGGCCAGCTCCTTGTAGATGTTCTGCAGCGAGGGCGGCACCGGCACCCCGGGCGGGACCGAGAAGGCCAGGCCCATCGCCTGCCCGGGGTTGATGTAGGGATCCTGCCCCATGATCACCACCTTGAGATCGTCAAGGCGGGTATAGCGGAAGGCGTTGAAGATCTGCGCCTTGGGCGGGTAGACCGTAAGCCCCCGCTCCCGGTCGGCGCTCACCCTCGCCATCGCCTCGCGGAAGAACCCCTCACCCTTGAGCGGGCCTATGATGTCGCTCCATTCCATCGCCATCCTCCTGGATCCCGGGCATGAAAAAGGGCGAGCCGAAGGGCACGCCCCAGGAAAAAGCCTGCGCCCCCGCCTGGGGGCGCCTGCTGCTAGCGCTTGGCGCGCTGGCGGACGTGGACGGCGAAACCGCCGATCTCGTCCTTGAGGAAGTGCAGCACCACGGGCTTGCCCGACTCGTCCTTGCACACCTCGCGCTCCACCACCTCAATGCCCTTGCGGCGGAACATGGCCAGGGCACGGCGCAGGTCGCGGGTGTCCACGCAGATGTGGCCCTTCTCGCCGTGGAACGGCTGCTTCATCACCTCGGCAATCTCGCCGGCGAAGAAGGCAATCGGGGTGTCCTTGGTGGCGCCGCCGAAGATCGAGGCAAAGCAGTCGCCGACTTGCTTCGCCGCCTCCGGGGTGCCGGCATTGATGCCCACATGCCCAACGGAGAAGCCCAGGACCTTGTCGTTGATGGCGCGGCAGGTGTCGGCCACCCCCTTCCAGTCCTTGGCCTTGACCTGCTTGGAGGGCGGGACGAAGGAACCGCCCGCGGCCGCCACGTTGGGCAGGTCGAGGAACTCGGTCAGGTTGTCGAGGTTGACCCCGCCGGTCGGCACGAACTTCAGCGCGGCATAGGGGCCGGCCAGGGCCTTGAGGGTGTTCACCCCGCCATAGGCGCCCGCCGGGAAGAACTTGACCACCTTGAGGCCGAAGTCGAGCGCCTGCTCAAGGTCGGCGGGGGTGACCGTGCCCGGGCACACCGGCATGTTGTTCTTCAGGCACCAGTCCACCACCTTGGGGTTGAAGCCCGGGGTGATGACGAACTTGCCGCCCGAGTCGAGGGTCTCCTTGGCGTGGTCGACGTCATGGACCGTGCCCGCGCCCACCAGGAGGTCGGGGTAGGCCTTGGCCATGCGGCGGATGCACTCGCCGCCGGCCGCGGTGCGGAAGGTCACCTCGGCAATCGGGATGCCGCCATCGCGCAGCGCCCCCGCCAGGGGGACGGCATCCTCAGGATCGTCCAGGGTCACCAGGGGGACCACACCGTATTCCGAGATTTGCTCCAGAATGTCTGCCATGTCCTTTTTCTCCTTGAAATTGCTAAAGCGCAACGCGCTTGTGGCTGTCCATGAACTCGCGCAGGCGGTCGGGGGTCGGCAGGCCCTCGTTGTCACCCGAGAAGGTGCACTGGATGGCGCCGATCGCGCAGCCGCGCTCCACCGCCTTGGCAATCGGCAGGCCCTCCATCAGCGCGGTGATCACGCCGCAGGCAAAGCCGTCGCCCGCGCCCACGGTGTCGACCACCTTGTCGATGATGAAGCCGGGGACCATCACGTCCTCGCCGTCGCCATCAGAGACCAGGGCGCCCTTGGCGCCGCACTTGGTGACCACGGTCTTGGCGCCGAGGTCACGGTAGAACTTGTTGATGGCGCGGGCATCGGTGGTGCCGCACAGCGTGGCGCCCTCGCCGTCGCCCGGCAGCACCATGTCCGCCTCGGCGGCCAGGTCGTTGAGGCAGGAGACCATCACCTCCTTCGACGGCCACAGCTGCGGGCGGAGGTTGGGGTCAAAGGAGATGTACAGGCCGGCGGCGCGGGCCTTCTTGATCATCAGGCGCACCGCGGCGCGGGTTGAGTCGGAGAGGGCCGGCAGGATGCCGGTGAGGTGGATGTTGGAGAACACCGAGAAGTCGATCTTGTCCACGTCCTCCTCGGAGAGGGTGGAGGCGGCCGAGCCGGCGCGGAAGTAGAAAATGTCAGGATCGCCGACCGTGACCTTGCTCTTGAGCATGAAGCCGGTCTTGCGCTCCTTGGTGAAGGTCACCAGGTTGTCCTCAATCTGGTTGTCGCGCAGGGTGCGGGTGATGAGGCGCCCGAAGGGATCGTCGCCCAGCTTGGTGAGGTAGGCGGTCTTGTGCCCCAGGCGCGCCGAGCCGGTCGCCACGTTGAACTCCGCACCCGCCACCGCCAGGGAATAGCCCTTGACGCTGTCCAGCGGACCCTCGGTCTGCGCAATCAGGAGGCCCATCGGCTCGCCTGCAAGTACCAAACCCTTTGCCATCAGAATTTCTCCCTTATAAACCTGCATCAACTGCAAAAAATGCCCTGCGGCGCGCCGCCAGTCCCCCGGCGGGGAAAAGGCCCTAAATTTCAAGGTGTAAAGCGCGGCACAAGTCTCATCAATTCTATTTCTTTTTCAAATAGTTGGAAGAATCAATGCGAAAATTTGCAACGCTGATCAAAATTTTTCCCGCCCACCCCCCGCCCCACGGGTGAGCAAATTTTTCACCAGCGCCGTCCCTGGTTGATCTTTGCCCCGGTTTTTGAAAGAATTCGTGCAACCATCAAGGCAGCTTGCCTTGCTTTTTCTCGAGGAGGGAATACATGGAACTCAGATCTTCAAACCCTGCCGTCAAGGTCATGGAGCGTGCCGCGGGCCAGGCCAACTTCGGCGGCCTCGAGCTGGCCGCCTCCCTGCAAGGCACCACCACCAAGTCCATCGCGCTGGCCGCCGTCACCGTGGTGGTTGGCTACCTCAGCATGGTGGGCACCTTCTCCGGCACCCTCTCGTCGGGCACCATGATGCTCGGGATCCTGCTGGCCTTCGTCACCGCCCTGGTGACCTGCTTCAAGCCGGAGTGGTCCCCGGTCACCGCCCCCGCCTACGCGGTCTTTGAGGGCCTGGGCCTTGGGGTGCTGTCCGCGGTCATGGAGGTTGCCTACCCGGGCATCGTCGTCACTGCCGTGCTCTCCACCTTTGCCGTGGTCATGTCCATGCTCTTCCTCTGGAAGTTCAAGGTGATCGTGCCCACCCAGAAGTTCCGCAGCGTCATCACTGGCGCCATCGCCGGAATCATGGTGCTCTACATCGCCAACCTGCTCTTCTCGCTCTTCGGCGCGCAGCTCCTGCCCTCCTCCGGGCCCATCGCCATCCTCATCTCCCTGGTGGTGTGCGTGGTTGCGGCGCTCAGCCTCATCCTGGACTTCGAGAACATCCAGATCGGCGTTGAGCAGGGCCTGCCCAAGTACTTTGAGTACTACAACGCCTTCTCACTGCTGGTGACCATCTGCTGGCTCTACGTGGAGATCCTCCGCCTCATCGCGGTGCTGCGCGAGAGCGACTAGCCAGCCGCCAAGGCATGCACAAGAAAAGCGGCGCCCGGCGCCGCTTTTTCAATTCCGGACCACCGGTCCCTGCCCTGGGACCCAGAGACCAGCCAAGGAGGGCGCAACATGGCCAACCTCAAGGAAGCGCGCGAGAGCATCGACCGCATTGACAGCGAAATCCTGGACCTGCTCGGGCAGCGCCTCAGGGTGGCCTGCGACATCGCCTGCGCCAAGTCGGCAGAGGGGCGCCCCGTGGTCGACCATGCCCGCGAGGGCGAGAAGCTCAGGGCACTGGGGCAAATGGCGCAGGACCGGGGCATCTCCCCGGCCTTCGTGCGTGAGGTGTACCGCGCCATCATGGCGCTGACCGCGGACTATGAGCAGTCCTTCCTGATTGCCAGCGCCAACCCCCGCCCCCGGCAGGTCTCCGTGGCCTTCCTCGGGGCCGTGGGATCCTACTCCCACCTTGCCGCCCACCGCTTTGCCGGCGAGGTGGGGGCCCCCCTCGAGGAGATCCCCTGCCGCAGCTTCCCGGAAATCGTGCAGGCTGTGGAGGGCGGCAAGGCCCTGTACGGGGTGCTGCCCATCGAGAACTCCAGCTCCGGCAGTGTCAACGAGGCCCTGGATGCGCTCTCCGCCTCCTCCGTCTCGCTGGTGGACGAGCTCTACTGCCCCATCGACCACGCCATCCTGGCCACCGAGGGCGCGGGGCTGCAGGGCATCACCGACCTCTACTCCCACCCCCAGCCCTTTGCGCAGTGCTCACGCTGGCTCAAGGAGCGCCTGCCCGGGGTGGCCATCCATTACACCAAGTCCACCGCCGACGCCATGTCCGAGGTGGCGGCAATGGGCAAGGGGAGCTGCGCCGCCATCGGCTCCGCGCGCAGCGCCGGCTTCTACCGCCTCATGCCACTGGCCATGGACATCGCCAACAACCTCAGCAACTACACGCGCTTCGTGGTGCTTTCCCCCACCCCGATCCTGGTTCCCGCGGGGATTGGCGCCAAGACCTCCATCATCTTCAGCGTGGAGAAGTACCGGCCGGGATCGCTCATCAGGGTGCTCGAGGAGTTCTCCTCGCGCGGCATCAACCTCACCAAGCTCAGTTCCCGCCCGCGGCTCAAGGAGGATGATGACGCCTGGGAGGAAATCTTCTTTGCCGACCTGGAGGCCAACCTCGATGACGCACAGATGCAGGAGGCCATGGCCAGGCTGCGCGAGGAGACGCTCAGCCTCAGGATCCTGGGCTGCTACCAGAGCGCGGACTCGCGCCGCCCCAGCTAGGGGCCAGCGCTGATGCTGATGCGGCAGGTCCTGAGGTTCTGCCCCGCGGCAGGCAGCAGGAAATGGGAGATGGAGAGGATCCGCCCTGAATAGTTGATCCCCGCGCCTGGGGCGGCCCCAGCCGGCGGATCACCGCCGATGGCTACCACCACCTCCCCGTCGAGTGCCTGCCAGCGCGCCGCCCCGACCCGGAGCAACTCCGCCTCGCCACTGATATTGGCGCCCTTGAGACTGTCCCTCACGGCCTCACGCTGCCGCAGATCCCCGCCCGCGGCCAGGAAGCGCCCGCAGGCCGCCTGCGCGTCCAGCGCCTCCCCCTGCGGCGCAGGCTCCCGCCCGCCGCCCTGGGCAATCAGCAATCCCGCGCCCAGGCCCACCACCAGGGCCAGGCCCGCCATGCACAGCGCCACCCTGGCGCTTACCATGCGCCCTGGCATTTGGCCTCCCTAGGGAACCACCACCTCGTACCCGCACGCAAACCTGCCCCCAGGGGGCAGGATCTGCCCATACTCGCGCTCGCGCAACTCACCCGCAAAGGACTCGCCATCGGCCCTCCCCCACCAGGGCTCCACACAGACAAAGGGCGCCCCCTTGCCAGGCGGCGTCCACAGTCCCAGCACCGGGCAGGAAAACCGCACCTCAAGCCAGGGACTGCCCCCCGGGCCCAGCAGTTCCACCCGATCAGCCTGCGCGCCCTCGAGGATCAGGGCATCCCGGGCAAACACCGCCTCACTGGGGGTGAGGCACCCCTCCTCAAGGGCCAGCCGCTCCGTGGCGGCCCCCACCCCCTCGCCGTTCAGGTAGTGCGCCTCAAGCGCGCCCAGGGGCCGTCCCTCCCTGAGGAGGCGCAGCCGGCAGTCCTCACGCCGCCCCGGGCCAGGGGGGCAGTTGAAGGCCGGGTGGGCGCCCAGCGAGAAGGGCAGATCCTCGCGGCCGGGGTTCTCCACCAGGTAGGACACCCGCAGCAGGTTCCCCTCCACGGCAAAGCTGACCTCAAGGGAGAAGGCGAATGGGTAGCAGGCCCGCGTGGCCTCGCTGTCCGACAGCGCCATGGCCAGCGTCCCCGGCCCCTCGGCGGCCAGGGAGAAGCCAAGGTCCCGGGCAAAGCCGTGCTGTCCCATGCGGTAGGCGCGTCCCTGGTGGCGGTACTCCCCATGGCGCAGCTTTCCCACCAGCGGGAAGAGGTGCGGGGCATGGCGACCCCAGAAGGCGGGATCACCGCCCCAGAGCAGCTCACGGCCGCTCTTTAGGTCCACCAGCGAGACTGGCTCCGCCCCATGGCTGGAGACCGTAAGCGCCAGCCGCCCGCCAACAATGTGATATTCCATGCATAATCTCCCTTTGGGGCCAAGAACCGCCAGCATATGCGGTAGAATCAAGGGAATGAAGGCCCATTGGCTGCACTCTTACCCCAAGCAGGAGGATAGCAAAAAAATGAAAGCTCTTCGCCCCTTGATCCTGGCAGCAACGATTCTGCTGGGACTTGACGCCCATGCCGATGAGGAAACGCTCCGGGTGGGCATCGACCCTTACTTCGCCCCTTATGAGTACATCGACCAGAAGGGCAACCTGCGCGGGTTTGACCTCGATGTGCTCAAGGCCATCTCCAGCCACATGGGGTTCAAGTTCGAGATCCGGCAGTACCCCTTCTCCGAGCTGATGTACGCCATCACCAGCCACCAGGTTGACCTGGCCATCTCCGCCCTGGTCATCACCCCCGAGCGCAGCGAGATCGTGGACTTCACCACCCCTTACTTCCGGGCCCAGCTGAGCTTCCTGGCCAGGGCCAAGGACCAAAACCGCTTCCGCTACATCAAGGACATCGCCAACCAGCGCCTTTGCGTGCAGTCTGAGTCCTCCAGTGCCTACAAGGGCTCGTCGTACACCCAGAACCTGGTGGCGGTGGTCGACATCTTCGAGGGCATCGACAAGCTCGGCGCCGGGGAGTGCGACGTGCTGCTCGACGATCGCTTCGTGAACCTCTTCTACCTCAACAACAACCCCAAGGCCCCCTTTGTCGAGCTCCAGGAAACCCTGCCCGACGAGGACTGCGGCATCGCCGTGGCCAAGGACAACCCAGGGCTCCT
>JAILEI010000071.1 GCA_024688225.1 Succinivibrionaceae bacterium | reverse complement strand
GGCAAGTGGCCAAACTTCTCCGTGGCCGGGTCCAGGCAGACCCCGAACTGCTCGCACATGGACTGCTGGATCGCGGCCATCTCCGCCCGGATGCCCTCCCGCTTGCGGGCCGCTTCCTGCTCCCGGTGCCTTTGGCGCAGCTCCTCCTCATTGCTCCTAACCTGCTTCTCAGGCGGATCGTCATCCTTGGTCGCAAGGTAGATGGCAGTGCCTGCCGCGGCTGCCACCGCCGCCCCGATCAGCACAAAGGGAAAAGGCATAAAAAACCTCCTTTGGTCAGTCAATCCTCACCCGCCAGGGACTGCTAGGACAGGGCATCCAGGCGCCTTCTTAGCTTTTTGTAGCGCTGCTTGAGGCTATGGAAGGCCTGCTGGCGCCTGCCCAGCCGGCCCTGCACCTCGCTGAGCTCCTGCTGGGCCCGCTCCCTTACTTGCAGCAGGCGGGGCAGGATGGACTCGGCCATCGCCGAGACCCTGGCCTGGCGATCCGCCTCCCTGCTGCCGGCAAGCCCCTGCACCTTGCCCTGGAGCAGCGCCCACAGCGCCGGCACCGCCGAGTGCTCGCACAAAAGCCGCTTGCCTTCCTTGAGCCCCTTCATGTAGGTGGTGGTGGAAACGGGGATGATGTCAGCATCCCCTGCCCCAAAAATCCCGCGCAGCTGCGACCCCACGTTCCCGCACACTTCCTCGATTTGCCCCTGGCCGCGGCACTTGTCAAGGTTGGTCAGGACAAAGATGGTGCGGCTGAGGAACTTGCCCTGTGGCCAGCTGCTGGCAATGCGCTCCAGCACCGCGCGCTCAATGCCATCAAGGCCGCCAACCGATGCCTTGTGCACAAACAGGTACACGTCCGACTGCTCCAGTGCCGACAGCGCGGCCGAGTCGTCATCGCCTGAGGCATTGAGGCCCGGGGTGTCGATGAACCTGATCCCGTCGTGGGTGAACTCCTGGTTCCTCACCGTTTGCCTCGAGTCGGAGACCTTGAAGGTCCGGTTGTCCGCATCGCCCACCAGGTTGTTCAAAAGCGAGCTCTTGCCGTGGTTGTAAAGCCCGATGCAGGCCACGGCCAGCCCCTGGTCCTTGGGGGGGCTTGCCAGCTCCGCCAGCCTGCCGATGGCCTCCTCAAGGCCAGGATCCTCACGGTTGAGATCAAATGACAGCCGCCCCAGGATGCGCCTGAGGGCCGCCGCCGCGTTGGGACTCGATTCACTCATGACTTTGCTTCCAAGGTTGGTTGGGCGCCCCTTGCAGATCCCAGTCCACATTGGGCTGGGAGGCACCCCTAAGGCTGCCCATTGTTCCGTGAGGCCGGGCCATCGCCATGCACCTGCCGGCCCCGCTCACTTGCCAAGGCCCGCGAAAAACCGCGACAGTGCCGCCCCCAGGGCATCAGGGCGGAACTCCACCCCCACCTGGCGGCACAGCGGCTCGCAATGGCGCCTGACGTGATCCTTGAGCGTGGCGTCCACATGCTTGAGGAACAGCTCAAACTCATCACGGTACCGGGATTTCCGGGTGACACTGGAGAGAGGAAAGACCACGCTCCTGATCGCCGCGGAAAAGTACGCGGAGGCGTCATTCCTCCACTCCCTGAAACTGTCGGCGCTAAAGGCCAGCGCATACTCACCCTCACTTATGCCCAGGGGGACCTCAGCGCCCACGGCCCTCAGCACCTCCCTGGCCATGCGGTCAATGAAGGACAGGTCATTCATGAAGCGACGCGCCAGATCCGTGCAGGCCCTCTCGTATAGCCCCCTGCTGTCCCCGAGCAGGGTGTCACGGAAGTCATCCCCATAAACCGTGAAGATGCCAAGCGTGCCCGCCATCTCCTCGAACCTGGCGAGGCTGTCGCGGTGGCATTTGCGGCACAGCCCGGCCATGCCCTTGTACAGCAGCTGCGAGTACTTGTAGACAAGGTTCCGGCACAGGTTCTTACAAACCTTGGTGAGCAGTTCCTCCCGCCCAAAGCAGGAGGTGGTCCTGCCCCCCATCAGGGTCTCGGCCGTGGAGCCAACCCGAACCTGGCTGGCCCCGGGAAAGCCCTCGGAGAGCGCCTTGGAGAGCGCCTCCACCTTCCCTGGGGGCGCCTTGTCGGACTTGGTCAGGGCAAACAGCAGCTGGTTGCCCGAGTCCACCAGCGGGCGCAGCACCTGATTGATCTCATAGTCGTCAAGCCGCGACACGGTCGCGTCCACACAGTAGATCACCGAGTGGAACCAGTCCTTGACCTCCCGGGCATCATGCTCAGCGATGGCCCGCTCCACAAGTTGCCGCCAGTCCCCGCCCTTGTCGGGCTCAAGCCCCCAGGAGTCGGTGACATGGATCTCAAGGCCGTGGTAGCCAAAGGGCGGGTACTCATGCAGTCCCATGCCGGTCACCGGACGCCCCCCTCCCACCCTGGCGACCGCGTCGCCAAAGAGGTAGTTGAGCAGCGATGACTTGCCCACCCCGGACTTGCCGAGCAGCAGCACGTTGGTGCGGTATGCCCCCACGATCCTCTCCCCGCCGGCGCCTAGGGGGCCCTGCCGCCCTTGTTCCGGTACTCCTCGATGTAGCGCTGCACCGCCTGCCTGAAGTTCTCGCCAAAGAAGTCGGCAATGCTCACCCGCTTGCCGCCCAGCTGCGCCTCACAGAAGAGCCGGCAGGACTCGTTGAAGGCCATGCCCACCCCAAAGGTCACGCCGGCGGCCACCATGCCATTGATGACGCCGCCCACGGCGGTGCCCACCCCGGGGAACAGCTTGAGCACATTGCCCGCCAGGGTCTTGCCCGCCAGCGGCAGCAGCGACTCAATGGACACCAGCTTGAGCAGCAGGTCCACGTCGATGCCCCACAGCGCGGAGAGCCGCGCCAGCATGCCCATCTGGTTGGCAAGCAGCACGGGGGCGTCCGAGGTGGGGATGGGCAGGAAACCGGTGGCAAACGCCCCGGTGACATGCTGCCAGACCTCGGCCCTGCCCCGCTCCGCCTTGGCGGCGATGTCGCGGTTGGAGGCACTCATGAACGCCAGCCTCAGGCTCTCGGGCAGGCGATCCCGCGTCCACTTGTAGAGATCATCGACCCCCGGGCTGAGCCGAAGGCCGGGTTCAGTCGAGGACAGGAACACCGGGACAGTGCCGAGGCTCTCAGAAATTGCCGCCCGGAGGTCATTGCAGGCCCGCTCTGAGGCACAGTCCACCTGGGTGAGCACCATCGCCACCTGCAGCCCCTTGGCGCGCAGGGCGCTGACGCAGAGGATGTCGGCGTCATGGAGGCGTTCCGAGGGGGCGCTCACGCAGTACCAGATCACGTTGATCGCATCCTCGGCGCGCCCTGCCTGCTGGTCGATGAAACCCACGATCATGTCCTTGAAGCGCTGCTGGCTGGCCTCGCCGGTCTCATAGCCCTCGCTGTCATAGATGTTCACCAGGTCATGGTCATAGCGCTTGATGCCGGAGGTAACCGGCCGCCCAGCGCCAACCTTGGCGATCTCGCGGCCAAGCACCAGGTTCACCAGGCTGGACTTGCCCGCCCCGGTGGGCCCTGCCACCAGCACCGAGGGGCGGCTGGCACTGGCAAGGAGCCTTTGGTACTCTTCCTGGTAGCGGCCGGAGAAATTTGTCTCTGTCATGGCATCAACCCATTAAAAAACCAACCTTGGGATCGTGGGAAAAAATAATGAGCCCTGCAAGTTGTTGGACTGCAAAGTGTGGCAGGCTTCCCAAAATGAGCCCGCCGCTGGCAAGGCGATCTTGGCATATTTGCAGTCCGTGGCATGGAACAAAAAAACCGGCCAGGATCGCCGCCCCCCCTGGCACCGGTTAAAAGATCCGGGACTGGGTGGTTAAGGTCACGGGGATTCCCAAGGCTGTCCACCGCATTGGCGGTGGCCCTAGAACTCCATCCCCACCTCCCCGGGCATCTGCCCCACCCGCATGGCGGTTCCCTCAAACATCCCCTCACACTCACAGCCCTCCGGGAGCCTCCAGGCGCTGAGATCCTGTGAGAAGCGCCTTGCCCCCTTGAACATGTCGCCTGCGTTCCTGACCCTCGACATGTCCCAGCCGCCCAGGGGCTGGTTAAAGGCCCTGCAGCCCTCGAACATT
>JAILEI010000039.1 GCA_024688225.1 Succinivibrionaceae bacterium | reverse complement strand
TCGCCGACTCAGCCGGGGTTGTCAGGTCAATGTCCAGGAAGGGGTGCACGCCTGACAACGCCGCGTGCGAGGGGATCTTCGGGAGGATCAAGAACGAGTGCTTCTACAACCACGACTTCAAGGGGTTCAGCCTGAAAGACTTCATGGCTTACCTTGATGGTTACCTTGAGTGGTACAACCATTCAAGGATAAAACTGTGCCTGGGCGGAATGAGCCCTGTTGAGTACAGGGTCCTGAATGACTAGGTTAAAATCGGTGCAGAAAAATGTCCGCACCCCCTTTCCAACCCTGTTCAGGGTTGCCTGGCAGTATGGAAATGTCCCATACTTCATCTTCCTGTACTGCTTGGGGGCCTATATTTCCCGCTTTGGGCTGGTGCCGCGCCGCAGGGTTTTGGCATGCTTGCTCTTGGCAACGCTGTTGCTTGGGCTGGCACTCGAAATCCTAATCAAGGAACTTGCCCTGCCCTTGCCGCTCAATTACTTTTGCTGGGGCATGGAAAAGATCCCGGCCCTGGCGGCTGCCGCCTTGCTGTTCCTCATTTTCCGAAACCTGGGGGTGGAGAGGTTCAGGAGAGCCATAACGTTTTTTTCCTCCTCCGCCTTTGCCGTTTACCTTTTCCACATTGGCATGCTTTGGCCCTTGATTTTCCGTGAGTGGTTCCATGATTTGCGTCTCTACAACCACTGGTGGTTCCCAGTTACCCTGCTGGGCAACGCCTTGGCCATTTACCTGGCGGCGACGCTGGTTGACAAGGTGCGGGTGCGGTTGCTTGAGCGCCCCTTGCTCCCGGCATTCAACAGGATTGCCTCGCTTGTCTCAAGGCGGTTGCCTTACCCGGGCACGGGTACCGTGCCAGCCAAGGGTGCCATCTCGCGGCGTGGGTCGCGAGTTTGCCAGCATGGCCCTGACCAGGGCGCTGGCCGCGACAGCTTTAGGGAACTGAAATGAGTCACTACGTATCAAAGCTTGCCGAGAAGATCCAGCACTGGAACCGTCACCTGTATGGGCGCCGGGGAGGTGCCTTGCTGGTTTTCCTCAAGATTGCCTGCTTTTCCCTGCGTACCCTGGCAGGAACCATGGTGGCGGGCAGGCCCTCGCGGCAACCTGTTAACGTGGGGATCCTGATGGGTGGGGGCCTGGGGGACAGGGTCATCTCAACCCAGTGGGTCATGGAACTCATCAGGCAGCATGGAAATGGCAACGTCTGCTTTTTTCTCATGTATTCAGGTGGGACTTGGCTGTTCAAGAGGCACTATGTGGTCGAGTCGGACACGGTTAGGGTACTTCCGGCATCCTTCCAGCGCTCGCATCGCTTTGACCTGTTGCTTGAACTCAACCAGTTTGTGATGGTTAAGTCTGCCAATGAAAAACGGCTGATGAGGCATGCCCCGGGACTGGCTTCTGGGCTGGGCAGGGCCAGGGCAGTGTCGCTTGAGCTGTGCAACCTCTATTACCATGAGCACCATTTCGCGCTTTCCTGCCTGTGTGTGCTCAATGGCTGGTCCCGCTACGATCTAATGGGACGCTGCGGGCTTTGCAATTTTGGGCGGCAGAGTGTTCCCCGGTCCAATTTTGATCCCGGCGAGGTTGGGGCCACACTGGAGCGCCTCGGGCTTGGAAGGAGCTGTTATGTCACCATCCATTCTGGGGTGGGGGAGGCCATTGACGGAAGGCGGGCAACCCGCTGCCTGCCCCTTTCCCTGCTGGGGGCATTGGCTGGCGCCTTGCGACAGGAACTGGGTGAGGGCATTGGGCTGGTAGCAATTGGCGATCACCAAAGCGATCATGTCCCCGGGGTCACCATGGACCTGGTGGGATCCCTGACACTAGAGGACAGCCTGGCGGTCCTTCATGGCGCTGCCTTGCATATCGACAATGACTCTGGGCTGGTGCATATCCGCCATTCCATGGGCAAGCGCTCCCTCGTGCTGTGGGGCCCAACGCGCCATGAGTTTGTTGGTTACGACAGTGACATCAATATCCAGGGTGGGTGCAGCGGGTGCATGTGGCTGACGCCAGGCTGGAACTACTCATGTCCCAGGGGCTGTCCAGGGGAAGACCTACCATGTTTCAGGGGCATTGACCCCCAGGCAATCGCTGCGCAGGCGGCACAGGCAGTGCGCAGGGCTGGCGAGCCCTTGGCGGCAGGGAGGATCCCATGAGCCCCGGCGCCGCCTGCGCGGGATCCCTAGTTGCTGCTGGCGATGGTGTGGATGACCCGCATGGCAATGACCAGGCGATCCTCGGCGCGGAAACGCTGCTCGAGGCACTTGCCAGTCTCGGTCAGATCCTTCTTGAGGGTTGAAAGCTTTCCCTCGTCAAGATCTGAGCAGTAGTGGTCATTGAAGCGCATCAGGTACTCAGTGGTTTGCTCAATCTTGGGCAGGACCCGGCGGGCGATTGACTGGGAGCGGTTGGAGGCGTTCTCAATCACGGAGACAATCTTGGGATATAGGTCGAAGTGTCCATGGGAAACATAGTCAATGAGCAGGTCGCAGAACTTGGTGATGTCCTCATAGGAGGGGGTGGTGCGTTCCGCCTCGGACTCATCATTTGAGAGTGGCAGGTTAAGCAGTTGCATGTAGAGGACCACCAGTTTCTGGCGGGCCTTGATCATGTCATTGATCCACGAGTAACCCTCGTCAACTTGCTGCAGGGTGGTATTGAAACCGCCGAACTTTCTCGCTTCTGCCATCGCTGCCTCCTGCGCTCCTGGTCTGGGGTGCCCCAAAGCCGCGCCCCGCCTCAATCCGATTATACATACAAAGAACCCCCGGTGGGCAAAATTTGCCCACCGGGGGTGGCTGTCCGCAATTGTTCCTAGAGCTTGGCGATGAGCTTGCTGTCGTGCAGGTCGCGCTTGTACTGTGCCACATTCTGCGCGAAGCGCTTGCGCTGCTTCTGGGACACCGCGCTCTCCTCGGCGAGCGGCAGCTTGACGCGCATCGCGTTGACCGGGCGGTTGCCCATGCGCAGCTCAAAGTGCAGGTGCGGACCGGTGGAGAGGCCGGTATTGCCGGAGCGGGCAATGGTCTGTCCCATCTTCACGTGCTGGCCGGGCTTGACCATCAGCTTGGAGAGGTGCATGTAGACGGTGGTGTAAGGATCGCGGTGGCGGATCACCACGAAGTAGCCGGCGGCACGGTTGTAGGTGGCCTTGACTACGATGCCATCCGCGGTTGAGAGCACCGGGGTCCCTACCGGCACCCCGAAGTCGGTGCCGTTGTGGGGGCGAACCACCCCAGTGACCGGGTGGCGGCGGTTGGGGTTGAAGTTGGAGGTGATCCTGATCTTGCCCGCCAGGGGAAAGCGGCGGAACTTGCCCACTGTCACCGGGGCCTTGCCGCCCTCATCGTAGAACTTGTTGTCATCGCTGCTGCGGTAGGTGGTGATGGTGTGCTTGCCAGTCTTGATCTCCACGGCGTTGATGCGCCCCTTGCCCTTGGTGTCAGAGAACAGCACCCGGATGGTGTCGCCCTGGTGCATCTTGGTGAACTGCACCCGCCCCTTGAACATCTTCATGATCTGGTTGATCTCAGTGTAGGTGAGGCCGGCGCTGTGGGCGCTGGAGGAGAAAGTTCCGCCCTTGGCGATGGTCGCCAGCACCAGCTTGCCGCGGCGCTGGTAGGCAGGCACCTGGGGCTTTTGCTCCTCGGCCTTCTGCCCGCTGGCGGCCTGGGGCTGGCTTGCGGCGGGCTTGCCATCGTCACTGGGGGCGGCGGTGATCCGGCCAGGGGCCGCGGGGTGTGGCACGGGGGCGGCCGCGATGTTCATGCCCTCCGCCTCCTGGAGGTGGGCGCCCAGTGGCTCACGGATCATGGAGAATTCCTTGGCGGCGGCGCTTTGGCGCTGGAACCTCACCTGGGTGGACCCGTCCAGTTGCTTGACGAAGGCCAGCAGCTGGTTGTGGTCATCGACCAGGAAGGACAGCGCCTTGCCCTCGGTAAGTGCTGAGGTTTCCCTTGCGATGTCCTTGTTGTCGCGCATGGCGCTAACCACCGAGGGGGCGAAGTTTAGATCGTTGAGGATGGACTCAATGGTGTCGCCGCGCTGCACTTCCTCGTCGTACCACTTCACCTCGAGCGGGGCGCTTTCCTGGGTGGTGGCCAGTTGCTCAACGTGCTTCCCGAGCTCGCTCTCAGGATCCTCAAGCAGCGACATGGGGATGAGATCGTCGTAGTCCTCCTGCCCTTCGTGCGGTGCGGCGGCGATGGCGCCAACGCTGTCATCGCCCTCGGCTGCGGCGCGGCGCCTGAAGATCTCGGTGAGGGGCACGGTGGGATCCATCAGCGAGACCGGCGCCCGCTCAGCCTCCCCCCCGGCCAGGACGGGGGCGTCATCACCCCCGAGGTCGTAGGCAATGCCCTCGTCAACCTGGGACTGGCCGTGGTTCAGGGCCACAGTGGCAATGAGGGCCAGGGAGACGATGGCGGAGATGGCAATGGAGTGGGAGCGGGAAAAGGGCTGTGGCCACAGTCCCTGGGTGGCGCTGAACGCTATGTACTCTTCGGATTTCATGGGGCGGTGATGCAACTTAAATGGCCTAGGGGCCCAGGGCGCTCTCTTTCGCCCTGCTGGGGTTCGCTTGCTGTAGCCTGCGGGTATTTGTGTTGTTGGGTGCGACTGCCAGGGATCCGATCAGATCTACCTAGGCCCGGGGACCGGGTAACTGGCGCCGCTTAAATTTAAGATTCACCGCGCGCTGATTTGTATCACAAATTTGCTATGATTTGCAAAGGTTTCTTGCCAACTGACGGGAAAATTTGGGAAATTTGCGAGGCAGATCGTGATCTTCGGTGAAAAGTTCTATCCGCTGCTCAGGAGGCTCTCACCCTGGCGTCAGAGCCTCTTTGCCCTCACCCTGGCCCAGCGCCTCTATCCCCATTACGCGCTCTGGTGCGAGATGGGCGGCCAGGATGGGCTGAGGGGCACCTTCCTCATGGTGCTGAACAGGATGTGGGAGTACCACGCGGACAAGGGCAACACCATCGACCTTGCCGAGCTGGGGGTGCTGCTTGAGCCCTGCATCCCTGATCCCGGGGCGGGCAGCGATCTCGGGGGGCTCTTTGCCCTCGATGCGGCGCTGTGCCTTGACAGCAGCTGTGACGCCATCGTGCTGAGGGAGGGCGGGGAGGCCGAGGTGGCATCCCGGGCCTCGCTCGCGACTGCGGTGCGCTTTGAGGAGCAGCGCCATGACGTGGAACTAGGGGACGATGAACTGCGGGAGTGTGAGGCCGTGGATCGCGAGGTGGACTTCCAGGTGGCGCTGATGGAGGGTCTCTCCCGGGGGGCGCGTGGCCCCGAGCTGGTGGCGAGGATGCGCGAGCTGGGGCACAACGGCGGGGTGAGCGGCATCGGCATTGAGTGCCCTGCCGGTGGTGACGCTGAGCCCGCCCCCGTCCGGGCGCCCAGCCCGGGCGCCTCAGTCTGGGGGCGGGGTGGCGCTAGCGCGAGAGCGCCCGCCAGGCAATGTCGTGGCGGTAGAACATCCCCGGGAACGACACCGTCCCGCATGCGGCATAGGCGCGATCCCGGGCGTCCCTGACATCCTCACCCAGGGCGGTGGCGCACAGCACCCGCCCCCCTGAGGTTACCACCTGACCGCCTTGCTCGCGGGTCCCGGCCTCGAAGATTTTCACCCCGGGGGGCAGCTCACCGCCCAGCCCGGTGATGGGATCCCCCTTGCGCGGGCTGGCAGGGTAACCCTCCGCGGCAATCACCACGCCCACTGCCGGCCTGGGATCGTAGTCAACCGAGGCACCGGAAAGTCCCCCGGGCTCACAGCCCCTGAGGCACAGGTCCACCAGATCCGACTTCATGCGCATCATGATGGGCTGGGTCTCGGGATCGCCGAAGCGGCAGTTGAACTCGACCACCCGCGGGTTGCCCTCGCGGTCAACCATCAGTCCCGCGTACAGGAACCCATGGTAGGGCATGCCCTCCTCAGCCATGCCGCGGATGGTGGGCATGATGATGCGCTCCATCACCCGGGCGTGGACCTCAGGGGTCACCACCGGGGCGGGGGAGTATGCGCCCATCCCGCCGGTGTTGGGGCCCTGATCGTGATCGTGGGCGCGCTTGTGGTCCTGCGAGGTGGCCATGGGCAGGGCATTCACGCTGTCGCTCATGACAATGAATGACGCCTCCTCGCCCTCCATGAACTCCTCGATGACCACCTTGGCCCCAGCCGCGCCAAAGTCGTGCCCGCCGAGCATCCCCCGCACCGCGGCGAGGGCCTCGTCAACACTCATGGCCACCACCACGCCCTTGCCCGCGGCAAGGCCATCGGCCTTGACCACGATTGGGGCGCCGCGCTCCTTGATGTAGCGCTCGGCCTGATCAAGATCGGTGAAGGTGGCGTAGGCGGCGGTGGGGATGCCGTGGCGCCTCAGGAACTCCTTGGTGAAGGACTTTGAGCCCTCGAGCTGCGCCGCCGCCCTTGATGGGCCGAAGGCCCTGATGCCAGCGGCGCCGAGGCGGTCGCAGAGCCCCGCGACCAGGGGGGCCTCAGGCCCCACGATGGTGAGATCCACCCCCTCACGCTGGGCAAGGGCAATGAGCCCGTCCAGGTCATCGGCCGCAACGGGCACGTTCACGACCTTGGGCTCGCGGGCGGTGCCCGGGTTGCCGGGCGCGACCAGCACCCGCTCGCAGAGCGGCGACTGCGCCGCCTTGTAGGCGAGGGCGTGCTCACGCCCCCCTGACCCCACGATGAGAACCTTCATGCTCAAAACTCCTGTTACACTGGCCTAGTGGCGGAAATGGCGGATATGGGTGAAGACCATGGCCATGCCATGCTCGTTGGCGGCGGAGATGACCTCCGGGTCGCGGATGGATCCGCCCGGCTGGATGATGGCGCCAATCCCCAGGGCCGCGGCGGCGTCAACCCCGTCGCGGAAGGGGAAGAAGGCATCGGAGGCCAGTGCCGCGCCCTTGAGCGAGGTGCCGGCGTCCTCGGCGCGCAGCCCGGCAATCCGCGCTGAGAAGACCCGGCTGGTCTGGCCGCAGCCAATGCCCAGGGTCTGGCGATCCCTGGTGTAGACGATGGCGTTGGACTTTGAGAACTTGCACACCCGCCAGGCAAAGAGCAGCTCATCGAGCTCGTCACTGGTGGGGGCGCGCTCGGTGACCACCTCCAGCTCCTCCTTGGCGCAATCCCTGAGATCCGCCTCCTGGACCAAAAGGCCGCCATTGACCCGCTTGAAGTCAAGGCGGGGCGCGGGGTGGTCCAGGGGACCGCAGCGCATGAGGCGGATGTTGCGCTTTTGCGCCACGGCCTCGGCGGCGCCCGGCTCAATCTCGGGGGCGATGATCACCTCGCAGAACTGGTGGGAGACGATGCTCTGCGCCGTCACTGCGTCAAGCGGGCGGTTCAGGGCGATGATGCCGCCAAAGGCGGACTCGCTGTCGCAGGCGAAGGCGCGCTCGTAGGCCTCACAAAGCGAGCTGCCCAGCGCCACCCCGCAGGGATTGGCGTGCTTGACGATCACGCAGCAGGGCGCCTCGGTGAACTGCCTCAGGCACTCGAGCGCGGCATCGGTGTCGGCGATGTTGTTGTAGGACAGCTCCTTGCCCTGCAGCTGCGAGGCGGTGGCGATGGAGGAGCCCATGGGACTGGCCTCACGGTAGAAGGCGGCCCGCTGGTGCGGGTTCTCGCCGTAGCGCATGCCCTGCTGCTTGACAAAGCACAGGTTCAGGGTACGCGGGAAGGTGCGCTCCGGGTCAGGCGAGCTGCCGTAGTCGGGGGCGAGCTTGCCAAGGTAGTTGGCAATGGCGCTGTCATACGCCGCGGTGTGCTCCAGGGCCGCCACGGCAAGGTCAAAGCGGGTCGCGAGGGTGAGGCTGCCGCCCTCGCGGTCCATCTCGGCAAGCACCCGGGCGTAGTCGCTGGAGCGCACCACGATCGCCACGTCACGGTGGTTCTTTGCCGCGGCGCGCACCATGGTAGGGCCGCCGATGTCGATGTTTTCGATGGCCTCATCCAGGGTGCATCCCTCCCTGGCCACGGTGGCGGCAAATGGGTAGAGGTTGACCACCACCAGGTCGATGGGCTCAATGCCGTGCTCGGCCATCACCGCGTCGTCTGTGCCGCGCCGGCCCAGGATTCCGCCGTGGATCTTGGGGTGCAGGGTCTTGACCCGCCCGCCCATCATCTCAGGGAAGCCAGTGTAGTCGGAGATTTCGGTAACCTTGATCCCTTGGTCGGAGAGCATCCGGGCGGTGCCTCCGGTGGAGATGATTTCCACCCCGCGCTGCTCGAGCCCGGCGGCAAAGTCCGCAATGCCCTCCTTGTCGGACACGCTGATGAGCGCGCGCCTGATGGGACGGTTCTGATCCATGTTCCAAACTCCCTGCAATCCACGATGGCAAACAACGAAAAAAGGCGTAGGCATCGGGCCGGCCGCAGGCCGCGCCCGGCCGTCATTCTACCAGTCTTTGCCCAACCCTGGCCCGGGGCGGGGCACGGCGCCAAAAAAATTCTGCGCCGCCCTTGAAAAAACTGCTAAACTTGCGACTTGCTCACGGCGCCCCGTCTTTTTTGGGCGAGTGTCCTTCAATATGGCGAGGGGTGGCACTGCAGTGCATCCCCGCCAACAACGCTGTCAGTAGCTAAGGAATCAAAATGAACAAGCAGCAACTCATCGAGCACATGGCAACTGAGACCGGCCTGTCACAGACGGCGGCGCGCGGGGCGCTTGACGCGCTGACCCGCTGCATTGCCAAGGCGCTTGCCGAGGGCGACAAGGTGCAGCTCGTGGGTTTTGGCACCTTCAAGGTGACTGAGCGTGCGGAGCGCATGGGCCGCAATCCCCAGACGGGCAAGGAGATCAAGATCCCTGCCTCCAAGACCCCGTCCTTCACCGCTGGCGCGGAGCTCAAGAAGGAAGTGAACGGGCGCTAGTTGCGGTCCAGTCCCAAGGGATGGCGCGGGCAATGCCCGCGCTTTTTTTATGCCTTATGCCCGCCCCAGGCGACGGAGCAGCGCCGCGGCGAGGTGGCAGATCAGCAGCATGGCAAGGTTCACCGCCACCACGCTTGCCCCGGCCGGGGTGGACCACAGGAAGGACGCGGCCAGTCCCAGGCAGAAGGAGAGGCACGAGATGGCGCAGGCGCCCACGAGCGTCCCGAGGAAGGTCCTGGCAAGGCGCATGGCTGCAAGCGGCGGCACCACCAGCACCGCGGTGATGAGCAGCGCCCCCATCATCCTCATCCCCAGCACAATGACGAGCGCGGTCATCAGCGCCAGGGCGAAGTTGAGGCGCCGCGTGTCCAGCCCGGAGGCCCTGGCGAAGCGGGGATCGAAAGTCAGGGCCATGATCCGCGGGCACAGCGCGATGTAGCAGGCCAGAATCGCGGCGCACAGGGACAGTGAGATTACGGCGTCACCCTCGCTGGTGCCGAGGATGGTGCCAAAGAGGTAGTTGAGCACGTCGGTGTTCATGCCCTCGCTCAGGGAGAGGATCATCACCCCGGCGGCGAGCGCGGCCGTGGAGAGCAGGGCGATGGCGGCATCGCCCTTGATGAGCCGGCTGTAGCGCAGGCTGAGCAGGATGAAGGCGCAGCCCACCACGCAGGGCAGGGCGAACAGCAATGGCGCCGCCCCGAGCGCCAGGGCCGCGGACATGGCCCCAAAGCCCACATGCGACAGCCCATCGCCGATCATGGAGAGGCGGCGCAGCACAATCGGCAGTCCCAGCAAGGGTGCGACCGCGCTGACCGCGAGGCCCACGAGGAAGGCGCGCACCATGAAAGGGTAGTCCCACATTGAGAGCAGCTCTTCAAGCATGGGCATGCCCCCCCATGATCAGGGACATGGCGCGGCTGGGACTGAGATCCCGAGCCGGTCCCAGGTATAGCGGGGCATGGGATAGCAGCAGCACGCGATCGGCCAGTCCCAGGGTGGCGCCAAGGTCGTGGGAGACGATGGCGATTGCGAGATCCCCCTGGTCACGCAGCTCCCCAAGCAAGCCATGGAACAGGGCAGTGGCCCCCTGGTCAAGGCCGGCGGTGGGCTCATCGAGGAGCAGCAATCTCGGCCTTGCCATGATCGCGCGGGCCAGGAGCACCCGCCGCCGCTCGCCGCCTGAGAGCTCGCGGTAGCGGCGCCAGCGCAGGGGGAGGATGCCCAGGCGCCTGAGGATGGCGGCGGAGCGCTCCCTAAGCTCACGGAGGCGGAAGGGGTGGCGCAGGCTAAGCTCGGCCGCGGCGCCTGAGCGCACCACCTCATCCACCGAGGCAGGAAAGTCGCGGGTCAGGACGCTCTCCTGGAAGAGCGCCGAGATGCGCCCCCCGTCCCGGCGGATGGTTCCCTCAAGCGGCTCGAGCGTGCCTGCCATGACCGCCAGCAACGTGGACTTGCCCGCCCCGTTGGGCCCTGCAATTCCCAGGATTTCGCCTGGCTGCAGGGAGAGGGTCACCCCTGACACCGCCTCGCGCCCGCCGTGGCCGGCAGTGATCCCCTCCAGTCCCAGCACCTCGCCCATCAGCGCAGCTCAGCCTCCAGGGCCTGGAGGTTTTGCTCCATGAGGCTGACGATGCTCACCCTGGACTTAAGCTGCTCCGGGGTGACATTGTGGCAGGAGTGCAGCACCCCGACCTTGGCCCCAGAGCCCTCGGCTATGGCGCGGGCGATGCGGTCGCTGGAGAACTCGGTGGTGAAGATGGTGCGTGCCTGGGTTTCCCTGGCCCGGTCAATGAGGAAGGCGATGGTCTTCGCGCTGGCCTCGGTCTCGTCGGCGCAGCCCGGGAAAGCGGCATGGTAGGTGAGGCCATAGTCGCGCACAAAGTAGAGGAAGGGGAAGCGGTCGCCCACAATCACGCTGTGGCGCGGGGCGGACTTGATGAGCGCGCTGAAGCGGCGGTCGAGATCGTCAAGCGCCTCACCGTAGCGCCTGGCATTGGCGGCATAGGTGGCGGCACCCTCGGGATCGAGGCTGGAAAGGCGCTTGGCGAGGGCGTCCACTATGGCGTGGTCGTTGCGCAGGCTCATCCACACATGCTCATCGAGCTCCTCGTCATGATCCGCATGCCCGTGATCATGCGCCTGGTGCCCATGATCATGGCCCTCATGGCCATGATCATGCCCTTCGTGCCCAGCATCCTCCATGCCCAGGGGATGCTCCTCGGGCAGTGGGGTGACGAGGTCCAGCAGGCGCACCACACGATCGGCTGCGCCCACAGAGGAGAGCAACTCATCGATCCACTCATCGCTCTCACCCCCGGTGCAGACAATGAGATCTGCCTTGCGCAGCCCACGGATGTCGGCGGGGGTGGGCTCATAGCCGTGGATGGAGGTGCCGGGGCGCAGCAGCATGCTGGCCTGTGCCCGATCGCCTAGGACCTGTGACACCAGGTCATAGTGCGGGAAGGCCAGGGCCACCACCGCCGGCGGGGCGGCCCTGGCCAGGGCCGGCAGCAACAGGGTGGCGGCAAGGGCAATGGCCCTTAGGAAGGTGGTTTTCATGGTCGGGGCGATCCTCCGGCTGGCCGCTGCGGGCCTTTGGTTTGGGGTGGGGATTATATCGCGACAGTCACAAAAGCAGATGAACCTTGGCTAGTTGGCCATGCATTTAATCTATAATCCGCCCAGGGGCCTTGCCCCCCCATTTCCGTTTTTTGCCCCCCTGGGGCTTGCAGCGAGGTTACATATGGCAATTCATGAACACGCAGGGCAGAAGGCTCGTCCTGAGGATCTGGATAACATCCCGCGCCTGATGTCCGACTACTACCTGAACCGGCCCAATCCTGAGAACCCAGAGGAGATGGTCAGCTTCGGGACCTCCGGGCACCGTGGCACCTCGCTCAACGGCTCCTTTACCGAGACCCACATCCTGGCCATCTCCCAGGCCATTGCCGAGTACCGCAAGAAGGAGGGCATCAGCGGCCCGCTCTTCATCGGCAAGGACACCCACGCCCTCTCCGAGGCTGCGCTTGCCACTGCCATTGAGGTGCTGGGCGCCAATGGGGTGGAGGTCCGCTACGAGCTCAACAACCGCTATACCCCCACCCCCTCGGTGTCCTTTGCCATCCTCAACTACAACAAGGGGCGCAGCGAGGGCCTGGCCGACGGCATCGTGATCACCCCCTCGCACAACCCTCCCTCCAACGGCGGTTTCAAGTACAACCCCACCGATGGCGGCCCGGCGGGCACCGAGATTACCTCCTGGGTGCAGAACCGCGCCAATGAGCTCATCAAGTCCGGACTGTCCGGGGTGAGGCGCGTGCCCTACCGCGAGGCGGTGAAACTGCCCAACGTGCGCGAGCACGACATGCTGCGCCAGTATGTGGACGCCCTGGGCGAGATCATCGACCTTGAGGCCATCTCCAAGTCGGGGGTGAGGATTGGCGTTGATCCCCTGGGCGGCTCCGGGCTCGAGTACTGGGAGCCGATCGCCGAGCGCTACCGGCTGAACCTCACCGTGGTCAACCGCCGCATCGATCCTACCTTCAGCTTCATGTGCCTCGACAAGGATGGCAAGATCCGCATGGACTGCTCGAGCCGCTATGCCATGGCCGGCCTCATTGCCATGAAGGACGACTTTGACATCGCCTTTGGCAACGATCCTGACTATGACCGCCACGGCATCGTCTGCCACAGCGGCCTCATGAACCCTAACCATTACCTGAGCGCCGCCATTGACTACATCTACACCCACCGCCCCAACTGGCCGGCGGCGGCCAAGGTGGGCAAGACCGTGGTGTCCTCCAGCATGATGAACCGCGTGGCCAAGGGCCTGGGCCGCGAGGCCTATGAGGTGCCGGTCGGGTTCAAGTGGTTCGTGCCCGGGCTCTTTGACAAGTCACTGGCCCTGGGCTGCGAGGAGAGCGCCGGCGCCTCCTTCCTGCGCAAGGATGGCAGCGTGTGGACCACCGACAAGGACGGGATTATTGCCGCGCTGCTGAGCGCCGAGATCCTGGCGGTGACGGGCAAGGATCCCTCCGAGCGCTACCGCGAGCTGACGGCGAAGTACGGCGAGCCGGTGAGCAACCGCATTGACGCCCCTGCCAACCCCCGCCAGAAGGCGGCGCTCAAGGCGCTTGACCCCACCGCGGTCGAGGCGGCCACCATGGCTGGCGAGCCGATCCTCGAGAAGCTGACCCGCGCCCCGGGCAACGGCGCCGAGATTGGGGGGCTCAAGGTGGTCACCGAGAACGGCTGGTTTGCGGCGCGCCCCTCGGGCACTGAGAACATCTACAAGATCTACCTCGAGTCCTTCAAGGGGCCCGATCACCTCGCCAGGATTGAGACCGAGGCGGTGGAGATTGTGAACGCCGCGCTGAAGAAGGCGGGCGCCGCCTAGCAAAAGGGCGTAAGATTGCCAGTTCCTGCCATGGGCGGGGACTGGCTTCTTTGTTTTTGGCTTGCCATGGGTGAATGACCATGCCACTTGATCTCAACCAGGTACCGGAGCGCAAGGGCTTCTACCGCCTGCTGGCGCTGGACCTTGACGACACGCTGCTGCGCGATGACAAGACCGTGTCGGGGCGCAACCTCAATGCCGTGGCCGCGGCAAGGCGGGCGGGGCTGGAGGTGGTGATTGCCTCGGGGCGCCACCCCAACGGGATCGTCGGCTATGCCCGGGAGCTGGGGCTGGTGGATGCCGGTGGCTATGCCATCTGCTTCAATGGCGCGGCGCTCATCTCCCTGGGGCAGTTCCGGGGACGCCCTGACGCACTCTCCTTTGGCACGCTGGGCGCCGCCACCGCCACGGGGGCGGAGCTCGCGCTGATCACCGGGCTGGCGCACCGGCATGGCTGCACCACCCATGCCTTTGACACCCAGCGTGGGCTGGTGCTGGAGGATCCCCTGGGCCCGTCAAGCAAGGAATACACCCACAGCAACCTGCCCTACTTCACCTGCGACCTCAGCGCCGTGGATCCGGGCAGCCGCTACTACAAGATCCTCGCCGTGGGCTCCAAGGCGGGGCTTGACGCGCTGCGGGCCGACCTGCCAGGGGATCTCACCGCGCGCCTTAGCGTGCTGCGCTCCCATGAGAACTTCCTCGAGTTCATCCCCGGCCCTGAGACCAAGGGCTCGGCGCTCTGCCGCCTTTGCGGGATCCTGGGGGTGCCGGTGGATCGCTGCATTGCCTTTGGCGACGCTGAGAACGATGCCGAGATGCTAAGGCGGGCCGGCCTCGGGGTGGCGATGGCCAATGGCACGGCGGACGCCAAGGGTGCCTGCGATGCCCTGACCGCCTCCAACGAGGAGGATGGGGTGGCGCTCCTGCTTGAGCGGGTGCTGGGGATCTAGGCGATGTTTTCCTCATCTGTACTTCACGAGCGCGAGGTTGGGGAGCGGGTTGACCGCGAGCGGCTGCACAGCTCCACCTCGCTGCCACTGCGCCTGACCCTGCGCTGCTTCCTGCGCATCCTGCGCCCCTACTGGCTCTCGCGCGAGGGGCTGGCGGGGTGGGGAATGCTCGCCACCATCGTGGCGCTCAATGCCTCCTTCATCTATCTCAATACCCTGCTCAACACCTGGCAGCGGGACTTCTGGGACAGCATCGAGCGCTACGAGATGGACCGCTTCTTTCCCTTCCTGCTGCAGTTCAGCCTCATTGCCCTGTTCTGGGTGCTGTCCAATGTCTACAACACCTACATCAACTCCCGGCTGTGCATCCGCTGGCGCCGCTGGCTGACCGAGCACGTGCTCGAGGACTGGATGCGCGGCAGCGCCTACTACAAGATGCAGCTGCTCGACGCCCACACCGACAACCCCGACCAGCGCATTGCCCAGGATCTCAACGAGTACGTGGTAGGCACGCTGTCGCTGTTCCTGAGCACCCTCTCCGACATCGCCAACCTCATCACCTTCTCGGTGGTGCTGTGGGGCCTGTCCCACAGCGTGACCCTGGAGCTGTGGGGGCAGCAGGTGACGCTGCCTGATGGCTACCTGCTCTACATCTCGCTGTGCTACTCCTGCCTCGGCACCATCGCCACCTTCCTCATCGGGCGCCCGCTGGTGCGCCTCACCTTCCGCCAGGAGCGCTACGAGGCCAACTTCCGCTACGCCCTGGTGAGGGTGCGCGAGAACAGTGAGTCCATCGCCCTCTACAATGGCGAGGCCCAGGAGGATCGTAACCTGGGGGAGTCCTTCTCCGAGATCCTCTCCAACCTCATGCGCCTCATCTACTGCAGGATGCGCCTCGCGCTCCTCACCCGCACCTACCTTAGGGTGGGCGGGGTGTTCCCCATCCTCATCGCCGCCCCGATGTACTTTGCCAAGATCATCACCATGGGCACGATCATGCAGATTAGCAACGCCTTCTCCCATGTGCAGGGGGCGCTCTCCACCCTGGTGACCTCCTTCACCGCCTGGGCCGCCTGGAAGGCCACGGTGGACCGCCTGGCCCTGTACTTTGACGCCATCGACGAGGCCCAGGGCCTGAAGTGCGCCATTCCCGCCCGCGAGGGCCAGGGCGTGCGGCTTTCAGGCCTTGAGGTGCGCACCCCCAGTGGAGACAAGCTAATCAAGGGACTCAGCCTGGAACTCTCCCCCGGGGAGCGGCTGCTCATCCGCGGGCCCTCGGGCTGCGGCAAGACCACGCTGCTCAGGGCCGTGGCGGGCCTGTGGCCCTATGCCTCGGGCCAGGTGTCCTTCCCCGGGGAGGGGGAGGTGATGTTCCTCAGCCAACGGCCCTACCTGCCCCTTGGCTCATTGCGCGCGGCCGCCTGCTACCCCCATCCTGAGGATCACAGCGAGCGGGTGGGGGAGTTCCTTGCCCAGCTGGGGCTTGCGCGCCTCATCCCGGATCTTGACCGGTCCGACAACTGGTCGCAGATGCTCTCCTTGGGGGAGCAGCAGCGCGTGGCCCTGGTCAGGGCCCTGCTGGCCCGGCCGGCGCTGCTCTTCCTTGACGAGGCCAGCTCGGCGCTTGACGAGGAGACCGAGGATCTTGCCTATTCCCTGCTCGAGTCTGCCCTGCCCAGCACCATCATCGTGAGCGTGGGGCACCGCCCGGGGCTGGACCGGCACCACAACGTGGCGCTGCAGGGGGATGGCCTTGGCAACTGGTCGGTGGTGGCCCGGCAGGGGGGCAGCCATGTTTAGGGCCTCGCTCTTCCTGCGCCAGGGCTTTAGGCGCGACATTAAGTCCCCTGAGGGGCGGCGTGACAGCCTGCCCCTTTTGACCTCGCTGCGCGCGGCCTGGCGCATGGTCTCCCCTTACTGGCGCTCGCGCGAGGGGGTGCTGGGGTGGGTGATGCTGATCTCCATCCTGGCCATGAACGCCGGCCTTATCTACATCTCCAAGATCTTCAACGACTGGCAGCGGGATCTCTGGGACAGCATCGAGGCCTTTGACTTTGGCGCCTTCAAGGGACTGATGGTGATGTGGGTGTGGCTGTCGGCCATCGCCATTGGGGTGGCGGTCGTCAACTCCCTCATCACCTCGGTGCTGGACCTGCGCTGGCGGGCCTTCCTGACCGAGCGGGTCACCAGGGAGTGGCTGGCGGATCGCATCTACTACCGGATGCAGGTCGCGGATCGCCACACGGACAACCCCGACCAGCGCATCCAGGAGGATCTGGCGTCGCTGTCCTCCTCAACGGTCAGCCTCTTTGTCGGCACGCTCTCGGATCTTGCCAACCTCGCCACCTTCTCGGTGGTGCTGTGGGGACTGTCCCACAGTGTCAGCGTCACCCTTTTGGGCCATGAAGTCCAGCTGCCCGACGGCTACCTGCTCTACCTGGCCGTGGGTTACTCGCTGGCGGCGACCCTCATCACCTTCTGGCTGGGCAAGCCCCTGGTGCGCCTCAATTTCCGCCAGCAGCGCTTTGAGGCCGACTTTCGCTACCAGCTCATCAGGGTGCGCGAGAGCGCGGAGTCCATCGCCCTCTACCATGGGGAGCGCGAGGAGCTTAAGGGGCTCAATGCCGCCTTCCATGCCGTGGTTGACAACTTCCTGAGCCTCATCCACTACACCAAGCGCCTGGGCTTCTTCACCTTCGGCTATTACCAGCTGGCGGTCATCTTCCCGGTGGTGGTGTCGGTGCCGATGTATTTCCAGAAGGTCATCACCATGGGCATCATCATGCAGATCCTGCGGGCCTTCGATGAGGTGCAGACCTCGCTGTCCACGATCATCAACAGCTTCTCCTCCTGGGCCTCATGGAAGGCCACGGTGGACCGCCTGGCCCTGTACTTTGACGCCATGGAGCAGGCGGCGGGCATGGAGTGCCTCACCCCAGGGCGGTCGGGGAAGGGGGTCCGGGTCGAGGGCCTGAGCGTGAGCTCGCCGGGGGGCGAGGGGCTGGCCAGCGGCCTGAGCCTGGAGCTGCCCCCGGGGGAGCGGCTGCTCATCCGCGGCCCCTCGGGCTGTGGCAAGACCACGCTGCTCAAGGCCGTGGCGGGGATTTGGCCCTGGGCGCAGGGTGAGGTGACTTTCCCCGGGGAGGGGGAGGTGATGTTCCTCAGCCAGCGTCCCTACCTGCCCTTAGGCTCATTGCGCGCAGCCGCCTGCTACCCAGGGGCGGCGCTGCCCGGGGACGAGGTGGCGGGATTGTTCCGGGAGCTGGGCCTCTCGCACCTGCTGCCCCACCTTGATGAGGAGGGCAACTGGTCGCAGCGCCTCTCGCTTGGCGAGCAGCAGCGCGTGGCCTTTGTTAGGGCGCTGCTCAGGCGCCCCCGGGTGCTGTTCCTCGATGAGGCGACCTCGGCCCTTGACGTGGGTGCCGAGGGCACCGCGTATGGCCTGCTGCTCCGCTCGCTGCCTGACTCAATCATCGTAAGCGTGGGGCATCGCTCCACCCTGGTGCGCCACCACCGCCTGGCCCTTGAGGCCGCGCGGGGCGGGACCTGGCGCCTGGAACCGCTCAGGGAGGGATCATGATGGGACTGTTGCGCAATCCTGTGGCCGCGGCCGCCGCCGCGGCGCTCCTGGCGCTCACCGTCTCCAGGGCCCTGCTGTGTGCCTGGCAGTGGGAGGTGATCCCCGCGGGCAGCCTGGGCACCATTTTCCTGCAGGGGCTGCGGGTGGATCTGATTGTCCTCTTTGCCTGCTTCTCCGTGCCCGGGCTGCTGCTGTGCCTCAGTCGCTTCCTGCCTGCCATAAGGGGCGCGCTGGGCGCCCTCCTGCCCCCCTTCCTGGCCCTCGCCCTCGCCTTCATCGTGATGAACGAGGCCGCCACCCCGGGATTTATCGAGGAGTACGGGGTGCGCCCCAACCACCTCTACGTGGAGTACCTCATCTACCCGGGTGAGGTGCTGCGCACCCTCTGGGGCGGCCACCGTCTCGAGCTGGTGCTGGGGATCCTGGCCACCACGGGCACCTTTGCCCTGTCCCTTCGCTGGCTGCGGGGACTCATGCGCCGCGATGGGGGGTTCAGGACCCGCCGGGGCGCCCTGCTGTGCGCCCTGCTGCTGGTCATCCTCACCCCGCTGGCGCTGCGCTCCTCCCTGGGGCACCGCCCGCTCAACCCGACCATGGTGGCCTTCACCGAGTCGATGCTGGTCAACAGCCTGCCGCTCAATTCCTCATATTCCGCCGCCTACGCCCTGGCGCACCTCAAGGATGACGAGGTCAACCCCAGCGATCTCCATGCCGCGGCCAGCGCCGCTGAGGTGGAGGATGCACTGGGCACCTTTTCTGCCCGCAAGGCCGCGCCAGCGCCGGGCTGCCGCCTCAACCAGCGCATCGAGGCGGTGGGGGAGCGGGGCCGCAACCTGGTCATCGTGCTCGAGGAGAGCCTGGGGGCGCGCTTTGTCAAGGGCCTGGGGGGCGTGGACAGCGCCCCGAACCTCGAGCGCCTGGCGCGCGAGGGATGGTGGCTCAAGCGCCTGTATGCCACCGGGCACCGCAGCGTGCGCGGCATTGAGGCGGTCACCGCCGGCTTTCCCCCCAGCCCCCTGGCCAGCATCGTCAAGCTGGCGCGCACTGAGCAAGGCACCGCCACGCTGCCGGCGCTGCTGCGCGCCCAGGGCTATGAGACTGCCTTCATTTACGGCGGGGAGTCGCACTTTGACAACATGGCCGCCTACTTTCGCGGCAATGGGGTGCGGCTGGTGGTGGACCAGCGCGACTACGAGCACCCTGCCTATGTCGGTTCCTGGGGGGTGAGCGACGAGGATCTCTTCGCGCGCGCCACCGAGGTGATTGAGGGCTATCGCAAGGCCGGTCGCAACTATTGCCTGGTGGTCTTCACCAGTTCCTTCCACGATCCCTTTGACATTCCCGGGGGCAAGGTGGAGCCGCCCGCGGGGGATCTTGGGGAGGTGCCCCTGGCCCAGGCCCTGGGGGCCCGCTATGCCGACTATGCCCTGGGCAAGTTCCTCGATGGCGCCCGGGAGCGGGGCCTTTGGGAGGATACCGTGTTCCTGGTGGTGGCCGATCATGAGGTAAAGGTACGGGGCAACCGCGTCTTTCCCTACTTTGAGTTCCACATCCCGGGCCTGATCCTGGGGGCGGGGGTGGAGCCCCGGGAGGACAGCCGCCTCGCCAGCCAGATTGACCTGCCACCCACCCTGGTGTCGCTCCTGGGGCTGTCAGGCAGCTACCCCTTCGTGGGCCAGGATCTCACCCATGGGGATACGGTGGGGCGGGCGCTCATGCAGTACAACGAGATTTTCGCCTACCGGGAGGGCGACACCCTGGCGGTGCTCTCCCCGGGGGGCAAGCTCGATGGCTATGAGGTTGATGACCTGTCCCAGTCCCTCACCCCCCTCAGGATAGGCGACGCCCTGCACGGCAAGGCCACGGCGCTTGAGAATCTCGGGCCGTTGCTTTACCGCGAGGGACTGGCCGCGGATGCCTGCCTGCTGCCGGATCCAGAATGAAAAAGTCCCCCCGCCCCGTGAGGGGCGGGGGGACCTGCGCCTTTTCCCCTATCCTACTTGAAGAACAGGGTGCGCCACCTGCCGTGGCGGCCGGTCAGCTCCTCGCTGGGCCCAAAGATCGGGGCCTTGCCGGGGAGGAAGTTCTCACGGTAGTCCTCGAGGGCCTTGCCCACCAGCCGCGAGAGCGCAACCACGGCAATGATGTTGGGGATCACCATCAGGCCGTTGAAGAGATCGGCAAGCTCCCACACCAGCTCGACCTTGAGGAAGGAGCCCATCATGATGAAGCCCAGCACGATCACCGAGAAGATGTTGACCGCCTTGTAGCCAAAGAGGTACTTGACGTTCTGCACCGCGAAGAAGTACCAGCCGATGATGGTGGTGAAGGCGGCAAAGAACAGGCAGACCGCCACAAAGCCGCTGCCGGCCTCGCCCATGCCCTTGGTGAAGGCGTTCTGGGTGAGCACGATGCCGGTGGTGTGGCCATCTATGGATCCGGTCACCAGGATCACCACCGCGGTGGCGGTGAGCACCACGAAGGTGTCAACGGTGAGGCCGATGATCGCGGCCAGGCCCTGCTCCACGGGGTGGTTGACCCGCGCGACCGCGTGGGCGTGCGGGGTGGAGCCCATGCCCGCCTCGTTGGAGAACAGCCCGCGCGCCACCCCGTAGCGGATCGCCTCCTTGACCGAGGCGCCAATCACGCCGCCAGTCGCCGAGTAGGGATCAAAGGCCCCAACCACGATGGCCTTGAGTGCCGGGATGATCTGGTCGTAGAAGTCGATGGCGATGAACACCGCCCCGAGCACGTAGACTGAGGCCATGAAGGGCACCAGCTTCTCGGTGAAGGAGGCGATGCGGCGGATCCCGCCGATGAAGATGAATCCCGCGAGGATGAACAGCACCACCCCGGAGATCCACACCGGCAGGCCAAAGGCGGCCTCAAAGGCGGTGGAGATGGAGTTGGCCTGCACCATGTTGCCCACGAAGCCCAGCGCCACCACGATGAGCACGGCGAAAAGCGCGGCCAGGGGCTTGCTGCGCAGCCCATAGCGGATGTAGAAGGCCGGGCCGCCGGTAATGGCGCGGCGCCGCCCGTCGTGCATGCGGTAGAGCTGGGCGAGGATGGCCTCGGAGAAGATGGTCGCCATGCCAAAGAAGGCCGCGATCCACATCCAGAAGATGGCGCCCGGGCCGCCCAGGGCGATGGCGGTGGCCACCCCGGCGAGGTTCCCGGTGCCCACCTGGGCCGCCACCGCGGTGGCCAGGGACTGGAAGGAGGTCATGCCGTGCTTGCCCGCCTTCTCGCCATTGAGGGAAACCTGGCCGAAGAAGTGCCGGACCGCGTGCACGAACATCCTGACCTGCACGAAGCGCAGGCGGAAGGTGAAGTAGATGCCGGCGCCCACCAGGATGGGGAGCAGGCACCAGGGCCCCCAGAGGATGGAATTGATGTCGACTACAATCTTGGTGAACTGATCCATGCGCGGCCTCCCCAGCCATGATCACAAAAGGTGCGTCATTCTAGCAGAAGGAGGGGGCGGGGCTGCGGTGCGCCCCAAAAAGGGGCGGGCCTAATCCTGGCCCTTGCCCTCGTCCACCCCCAGCTTGCTGCTCATGCGCGCCTTGACCTTGCGCTTGATGAGGATGGCCACGATCACGATGAGCAACAGGCCGAGCAGCCCAAAGATGAGGTGCTGCACGTTGTGCACATGCTCCCAGAGCACGTCGAGGTTGTCGGCAAAGAAATAGCCAAGGTAGATCCACACCGGCACCGAGATGAGGGCGGCCATGCCGTCCATGGCGATGAAGGTGAGGTAGGCGATGCGCTGGCTCATGCCCGCCACCATGAAGATGGGGGAGCGCAGCCCGGGGAGGAAGCGCGCCACGAAGAGCAGCCCGAGGCCGTGGCGCTTGAACTGCACCTGGATCTGGGAGAAGCGCTGGGGGGGCAGGATGCGCCGGAAGAGCCGGATGCGCTGGATCCGGTACCCGAAGATGTGCCCGCCCAGGAACATGGTGCTGTCCCCAATCAGCACCCCCGCGAGGCCCACTGCCAGCATCACGTGGGGGTTCCCCATCCCCAGGCCCGCGATCACCCCGCCCGTGACCAGGGTGATGTCCTCGGGCACCGGCAGGCCGAACCCGCAGAGGATCAGCATCCCAAACACGGCAATGTAGCCGTAGTCGGAGAAGAACTGGAAGAGGAAGTCGAACACTGTCACCGCGCCATCCTTTGATCCGCCGCCCGTGGCGGATTCGACAGATTATATCAAAGTTGGCGCCGCACCCTGGAAATGAAGCTGGCGCCACGCCTCGTAGGCCATGATGGCCACGGAGTTGGAGAGGTTGATGCAGCGGCTGCCCGGGGCCATGGGGATGCGCAGCCGCCGCCCCTCGGGGATGGACCCCAGGATCTCCGCGGGCAGCCCGGAGGTCTCCTGGCCAAAGATGATGGCATCCCCCTCCCTGAAGCTGAACTCATGGCAGTGGACCTGGCCGTGGGCGGTGGCGGCGATGAGGCGCGCCGGGCGCTCCTGCCTCAGGAAGTCCTCAAGGCTGGGGTGCACGGTGAGGTTGGCGACCTCGGCATAGTCAAGCCCGGCGCGGCGCAGGCGGCGGTCATCGAGGAAGAAGCACAGGGGGCCGATGAAATGCAGGCGGCAGCCCAGGTTGACCGCCAGGCGCATGGCGTTGCCCGCATTGGCCGGCATTTGCGGCCGGTAGAGCACCAGGTTGAGCACTTTTCCCTCCCTTGCCAAGGACTTGGCATTATAGCGGGGTGGGGTGGAAATTGCGCAAGCAATGCGTAAGTGGTAGCATACTGCGTTCAGTCAATTTTTTATGGCAAGACGCCCCCAGGGGCGCCTGGAGGGAGTATGCAGCCCAGTTCTGCCGAGCGCAGGCGGACACCCGCAAGCGGGGCCAAGAAGCTCATGTTCGGGGTGGCGGCCCTGTGCTGCTTTGCCCTGTTCCTTGTCCTGATTTCCATGCGCAAGCGCCAGGGCACGGCGCTGTCCGGGGAATTGCTTGCCGATGGCGGCACGCCTGCCGACCCAGGGCTCATCGAGGGGCTGTTTGACTATTTCGGCATGGTCACCTACCTCTCGCCGCTGCTCATCCTCTACCTTTGCCACGCCCTGATCTTCCGCCGCCCGACCCTGAGCGGGCTGGACTTCTTCAAGCTGGGCTTTGTGGTGCTGGGATTCAACTCGCTGATCCTGGGGCTGTGCGCCATCTTCTCCTCATTTTTTGCCCTGCGCGGCACGGGGGGCGGGGGCATCCTCGGCGACTTCCTCAACCTGCTGCTCTACGCAGTCTTCCCCCGCTTCCTCGCGGTGGGGATCCCGCTGTTTGTGGCGGTCGCCGGGCTGTTCCTCTTCCTGTGCTCCTCCCCGGTGGCGGCAGTCGATCGCATTGGCGCGGCGCTGTGGGGCCTGTTCCCCAGCCGCCCGGGCAAGTCCCAGCAAGACCAGCCCGCCCCCCAGAAGCGGGAGGGGCTGGGGCGCCGCCTCGAGGCGGTGCCACAGCACCGGGATCCCGTGTTTGGGGGCACCCCCCAGCCCGCAGCGGTGCCCCCGGGCACCCCGGAGGGGCTCTTTGCCGGGGTGCGCAAGGGCGACGATCTCCCGCTCGGCACGCCTTTGGCCACGGCTGCCCCCACTCCCGCAGGGGAAGTGGCCGCCCAGGCAAATCCGCAACCGGTGTCCCAGGCCTACCCGGCCGCCCCGGTGCCAGGGGCGGACCATGCCGCCCCCGTGGCGCAGCCCGCCGCGCCTGCCTATCC
>JAILEI010000022.1 GCA_024688225.1 Succinivibrionaceae bacterium | reverse complement strand
GAGGAAGGCGTCTACACCGCTGACCAGGCGGCAGAGGTCATGCCTACCCGCAAGTACTAAAAATATCTCCCCAGGGCCCGCCGCCAGGCGGGCTTTTTAATATGGGGGGCACGCATTCGCACCCAAACTAGGAGGCACCGCTTATGTCCGAGGCAAAGGGCGATTTCATCCTCCAGATGAAGGACATCGACATGTTCTTCCCTGGGGTGAAGGCGCTGCAGGGCGCCCGCTTCAACCTCAAGCCCGGGGAGATCCACTCGCTGATGGGCGAGAACGGGGCTGGCAAGTCCACCCTGGTCAAGGTTCTCACTGGCGTCTATGAGAAGACCAACGGCCAGATTTACTACGACGGCCGCTACATTACCCCGCATTCCCCGCTGGAGAGCCAGCAGATGGGCATCTCCACCGTGTACCAGGAGGTCAACCTCTGCGCCAACCTGACCGTGGCGGAGAACATCTACATCGGCCGCGAGCCGCGCGGGCGTTTCGGGGCCATCGACTGGGGCACCATGTCCGCCCAGGCCTCGCGCCTGCTGTCCGAGAAGCTCGGGCTCGACATCGACGTCGACAAGGTGCTCAACTTCTACCCGGTGGCGATGCAGCAGATGATTGCCATCGCGCGCGCCATCGACACCAAGTGCAAGATCCTCATCCTCGACGAGCCGACCTCCTCGCTGAGCGACCGTGAGACCGAGCGCCTGTTCAAGATCATGAGGCAGCTCAAGGCCGATGGGATCTCGATCATCTTCATCTCGCACTTCCTCGAGCAGATCTACACCATCTGCGACCGCATCACCGTGCTGCGCGACGGCCACTACATCGGCGAGTACGAGACCCGCGACCTGCCCCGCATCCAGCTCATCTCCAAGATGATGGGCAAGGAGGTCGACGAGAACCAAATCGAGAGCAACGTTGACAAGTCGCGGCCCTCGGAGGAGAACTTCATCGAGACGGAGGCGGTGACCGTGCCCGGCAAGGTCAACTCGCTCTCCATGTCCATCAAGAAGGGCGAGGTCGTGGGCTTTGCGGGCCTGCTGGGCTCGGGCCGCACCGAGATTGCCGAGATGCTGTTTGGCATCACCCCGGGCACCTCGGGCACCATCAAGGTGGACGGCGTGGAGGTCTCGGTCAAGTCGCCCATGGACCAGATGATGAACCGCCTCGCCTTCTGCCCGGAGGACCGCAAGGTCCAGGCGGTGGTCGGCGACCTGAGCGTGCGCGAGAACATCATCCTGGCGCTGCAGGCCAAGGACGGCATGTTCAGGCACATGCCGCGCGCGCGGCAGAACGAGCTGGCCGACTACTACATCGACCTTTTGCGCATCAAGGTCTCGGACCGCGAGCAGCGGCTCAAGAACCTCTCGGGCGGCAACCAGCAGAAGGTGATTATCGCCCGCTGGCTGGCCACCGAGCCCAACCTCCTGATCCTTGACGAGCCGACCCGCGGCATCGACGTGGGCACCAAGTCGGAGATCGAGGCCCTGGCGGTGCGCCTGGCCAAGGAGAAGGGAATGTCGGTGGTCTTCATCTCCGGCGAGATGGGGGAGATGGTGCGCACGTGCTCGCGCCTGCTCATCATCCGCGACCACGAGAAGATCACTGAGCTGCGCGACAGCGAAATCTCCACCGCGCACATCATGCAGGCCATAGCAGGTGACTACCATGGATCTAATTAGGAAATTCTCGAGGAGCTCCCTGGCGCTGCCCCTGACCGCGCTGGCGCTGCTCCTGCTCTTCAACGCCATCTACGACATCAGCTTCTTCAAGATTGATGTCATGGAGAACGGCAACCTCTTCGGGCGCCCGATCGACATCCTCTACCGCTCGAGCTCGCTGGTCATCCTGGCCCTCGGCATGACCTTCGTGATTGCCACCGGCGGCGTCGACATCTCGGTCGGCGCGGTGGTGGCCATCTCGGCGGCGGTGTGCTGCACCACCCTGGGCGGCGACATCAGCGGCGAGCCCCACCATCCCTTCGTGATGGCGATCATCTTCTCGCTGGTTGTCGGCGTGCTCGCCGGGATCTGGAACGGCGCCCTGGTCGCCAAGTTCAAGATCCAGGCGATGGTGGCGACGCTCATCCTGATGACCGCGGGGCGCGGCATTGCCCAGCTCATCACCGACGGGCAGATCATCACCGTCTACTACAAGCCCTTTGAGTACATCGGCGGGAACATCCCGGGGGTGCCGCTCCCGACCGCGCTCATCATCGCCATCGCGATGGTGTGCCTGGTGCTGTTCCTGGACCGCAAGACCTCCATCGGCCTCATGATCCAGGCAGTCGGCATCAACCAGACCGCCTCGCGCTACGCGGGCATCAAGGTCACGGCGGTGCTGTTCGCGGTGTACATCTTCTCGGGCTTCTGCGCGGGCACCGCGGGCCTCATTGAGAGCTCGCTCATCCGCGCCGCCGACGCCAACAACGCCGGCTTCGGCATGGAGATGGACGCCATCCTGGCGGTGACGCTGGGCGGGACGCTGATGATCGGCGGCCGCTACTACATCGGCGGCACCATCATCGGCGCGCTGACCATCCAGACCCTGACCACCACCATGTACGCGATTGGCGTGTCCTCGGACCGCCTGCCGGCGGTGAAGGCGATCGTGATCCTGCTCATCATCACCATCCAGTCCGAGCGCTTCAAGGAAATTGTCAGAAATTACCGCCTCAGGCGGCAGGCCGCCATGAAGGGCGGGGAGGTGAACCATGCGTAACCTGTTCAGCTCACTGGTCGCGTCCCCGAAGTTTTCCTTCTACGTGACGCTGTTCCTGTTCATCGTCCTGTTCGGGGCGGGCTCGGTGGCCTTTGACAAGTTCTTCAGCCTCCAGGTGTTCCTGAACCTGTTCATCGACAACGCGCCGCTCATCATCGTCACCACGGGCATGACCTTCGCCATCCTCTCGGGCTTTGGCGGCATCGACCTGTCGGTGGGCGCGGTGGTGTCCCTGACCTGCATGTCGCTGGCCTGGCTGATGCGCGAGACCACGCTCAGCCCCTACACCTGCATGTTCCTGGTGCTCTTCATCGGCATCGCCGTGGGCGCGCTGAACGGCTTCTTCATCACCTTCTTCAGGCTGCAGCCGTTCATCGTCACCCTGGGCACCATGTTCCTCTGCCGCGGCCTGACCGCCATGATCTCCCGCGAGTCGGTGCCGATTGAGAACACCGAGTACGGCGACCTGGCCTTCATGTCCTTCGAGTTTGGGGACTACCTCATCTCGCTGGGCGCGGTCATCGCCCTGGTGGTGGTGGTGGTGGCCACCCTGGTGCTGCGCTACACCTCCTTCGGGCGCTCAGTCTACGCCGTGGGCGGCAATGAGCAGTCCGCGAGCCTGATGGGCCTCAAGGTCAACCGCATCCGCCTCATCGTCTACATCATCACCGGCTTCTGCTCGGCGCTCGGTGGCATTGTCTACTCGTGGATCATGCTCTCGGGCTACACCCTGCACGGACTCGGGATGGAGATGGACGCGATTGCCTCCTCGGTGATCGGCGGCACCCAGCTGATGGGTGGCGTGGCCTTCATGCCGGGCACCCTGCTGGGCGTGATGATCCAGGGCACCATCCTCACCATCATCTCCTTCCAGGGCACGCTCTCGGCGTGGTGGACCAAGATTGTGGTCGGCGTGCTGCTCTGCCTGTTCATCGTGATGCAGGCCCTGGTGACCGAGCACCGCAACAAGCTGATGAACCTCAGCGCCGAGGATGCGGGCAAGAAGAAAAAGAAGGAGTAGCCAGAAGTCTTCCAAGTGCCTCTTGGATTCGGCGGGGGTGGCAGCACCCCCGCCTTTTTTGTGCCTGGCGCCGGGGCGGGGGGCCAAGGCGCGGGGTGGCGCGGGGGTCAGTGCCCGATGGGGGTGGCGATGGTGGAGGTGATGTCGAAGGTGTGCTCGCAGGTGACCCGGCCCAGCGAGCCGCGGCCCATGTTGAAGTTCATGATCACCTGCTGGCTCTGGCTGGAGAGGGCCCGCTCGGGGTTGAGGCTGTAGGTGATGGCGAAGGTCTCGCCGGGGTTGAGCATCACCTTGCGGTCCTTGAATGGGGAGCTGGAGTTCATGAAGGCCACCCGCCGGCCGTCCACCAGCAGCTCGGCGTTGAGCTGCAGCTTGGTGTTCACGATGCCGGTGATGAGCTTGTTGCTCGTGACGTTGCGGTAGACGGTGCGGACATGGATGCGGCTCGAGCCGGCGCGCATCGGGTCGGCCTGGGTGGGGGCGCGGGCGATGCTGTAGCTGTAGCTGACCGCCACCTCGGAGGGGTTGGCGGACGCCGTGGCGGGAAGCAGCGCCAGGAGCAGCGCCGCGGCGAGGCCGCGGGCGGCGCTACCACGAGAAGCCGCGGGCATTGTAGAAGTCGAGCAGGGTGACATCGGTTAGGAACTCCGGCTGGATGGGCGCGCCCAGGTACTTGATGATGCCCAGCCCGACCGCGGCATAGGCCTGGTCGGTGGGGGACTGCGCCACGGTGGCGATGAAGTGGCTGTCACCGGTGGCGATGATCTTGACCACGTTGGGGTTGCCGTCGATGGAGGTGATCTTGACGTTGCGGTGATCGTAGAGGGTGGCGTAGTAGACCCCGAGGCCGAGGATGTCGTTGACGGTGAAGATGCCCTTGAGCCCTGGGTACTTGGAGAGCAGCAGGTGGGTGATGTTGCCGGCCTGGTTGCTCTCGTTGATGTCGCTGATGGTCTCGACCACCTTGATTTGCGGGTGGTTGGCCAGCGCCCCCATGAAGCCGCGGATCCGCTCGGTGGTGGACTGGCGCTCGGAGGTGCTGATGATGGCGACCTGCCCCTCGCCGTCGATGGCGTTGGCAAGGTAGTCGCCGGACTTGAAGCCGGCCTCGTAGTTCTTGGAGCCCACGTAGGAGTTGATGGGGCCCAGCACCTGGGCGTCGAGCGAGATCACCACCACCCCGGCCTGGCGGGCCTTCTCGATGGCGCTGCGGATGCGGCGCACGTCGCTGGGCACCACGATGAGGACGTCGATGCCCTGGGCGAGCATGTTCTCGATGTCCTGCAGCTGGGTGTTGAAGTCATCGCGGGCGTTGGCCACCACCATGGTTGCCCCGATGGACCCGATGGCATGCTTGAGCGCGTTCTGCATCGAGATGTAGTAGGGGTTGTTCATCTGCACGATCGACACCCCAAAGCGGATCCGGCGGTGGTTGGCCGAGTAGGGGTTGGAGCTGAGCGCGCTGAGGATGGGGTTGAAGGTGGCGGGCGGCTCCACGGCCAGCGCCGCGGTGCACAGGACCGCCGGGAGGCAGCAGGCGGCGAGGAGGTGCGATAGTCTCATGTTGGTAGCCCTCACCAGGAAAAGCGCACGGCGTTCTTGTGGTTGACCTGGTCAACCCCGACCTTGATCTCGCTGGGGATGTACCCGCCCCAGAGCCTGATCAGGGCGTGCCCGATGGCGGTCTTGGCCTCGTCCTGGGGGTGCTGCCCGATGGTGGCAATCAGGATGGGATCGCGCTGGCGGAGCAGGTTGACCACCTCCGGCATGCCGTCCACCGAGACGATGGAGACCTTGGCGCCGGCCTTGGCGATGTAGTCGCGGGCGCCCAGGGCGACCGTGTCGCTGACCGCAAAGATGGCGCGCACGTTGGGCAGGTCATGGAGCAGCCGCTCGCAGGCCTCGGCGGCGGCCTCGCGGGTGTGGCGGAAGGGGACGCTGGCCACCACCTTGAGCTCCGGGTGGTTGTGGAGCTGCTTGATAAACCCCGCCACCCGCTGCTGGATGGAGTTCTGGGGGGCGCTGCCGAGGATGGCCACGTCACCCTCCTCCACCAGGGTGTTCATGGTGTCGGCGGCCAGGGCGCCGGCCGCGTAGTTGTCCGAGCCCACGTGGGTGTCCACCGGGCCGCGGCAGCGGGTGTCGAGGGACACCACGATGATGCCGTTGCGGTGGGCCTGGATGATTTGGTCGCGCAGCGCGGTGGCCTCCACCGGCGAGATGATGAGGATGTCGATGCCCCGGCTGATCAGGTTCTTGATGTCGGTGATCTGCTCGCGCACGTCGGCGTTGGCCTCGGCGAGGTGCAGCCGGCCGCCGATGGCGGCCACTGAGGTCTTGAAGGCCTCGCGCAGCGCGGAGAAGTAGGGGTTGGCCTCGTGGTAGCGCATCAGCGATACGCCCACGCTGATGCTGTCGTGGGCCTTGATGTCGTAGAAGGAGTCGGAGAGGTTGCTGAACTCGCGGTAGAACTCCGAGGAGGGCAGGGTGCTGGGCTCGTCAACCATGCGCGCCTGGGCCGGGGCCAGGGCGAGCAGGGCGAGGGTGGCGAGCGTGGCCAGGGCGCGCTTGGTCATGGTTGCTTCTCCTCCCCTTTCCTCTCACGGTGGAACCGCTCCAGCTCCTTGATGATGTCCCCCAGCAGGCGCATGTTGCCGGACTGCTCGAGGTAGTCGAGGAAGGGCACCCGCAGCGCCTCGCGGAAGGACTCCTCGTCAAACTGCTCCTCAACGATCACCCCATGGGCCTTGATGGCGTCCAGCTGCTTCCCGAACTCCTGCTCATTGAGGTTGCGCTGCAGGTCGCGCGCCAGGGCGGCGGCCTCGACCAGCAGCTGCTGCTGGTCGTTGCCCAGGGAATTGAAGCGCCGGCTGTTCATCGCCAGCAGCAGCGCCGAGTACTGGTGGCGGGTGAGGGTGAGGAAGGGCTGGATCTGGAACAGCCGCGAGGAGAAGAACACCCCCAGGGGCTGGTCCTGGCCGTTCACGTACCCGCGCTGGATGGCCTGGTAGAGGTTGATGTAGGGCAGCTGCATGGGGTGGGCGCCGAGGGCGTGCATCACCATCACCCCGGAGTCCCCATGGGGCACGCGCATGATGAGGCCCTGCAGGTCGGAGGCCGACTTGACCGGGTGCTGGTTGTTGGAGATCATCCTGAAGCCATTGTCCCAGAAGGACAGGCCGCGGATGCCCTTGCTCTCCAGCGAGGCGAGCAGGCGCCGGCCGATGTCGCCATCGAGGATCAGCCGCACGTCGTCGCGGTTGCGGAAGAGGTAGGGGGTGTCCACCACGCAGATGGACGAGGAGTGGCCGCAGAAGTTGACCGAGCCCGAGAGCATGATGTCCACGGTGCCGTCGCGGACCTGCTTGACCAGGGCAACGGCATCGCCCAGCTGGCTGTCCGGGTAGAGGCGCACCTCGATTTCATGCTCGCTGCGCTGCTCGACGGTCTGCTTGAACAGCAGCGCCGCCTGGTGCTGCGAGTCATTGATGGAGGCCTCGTAGCCCATGCGCAGCAAGGTCGTTCCCAGGGCCTGCGGCGCGGCCAGCGCGCACCCTAGGAGCAAGGTCGCTAAGATCCTTGAGAGCATACCCGGTCACACCCCCTGGAACTGGTGCCGCCCATGGTCTGGCAGCTATGGCAATTTGTGTATAATACTAACACTTAAGCGGTTTTTTTCCCACTCAGGAAAGGTTGGCATGAACATCAAGTCTTCCTGCCGTGCGGCACTGTGGGCGGCGTCATTGGCCCCGGGGATGGCGCTGGCTGCCCCTGCCGCCCCCTTTTTCTTCTATGATCAAAGTGATGACTTCATCAATGCCATGGTGGCGAGGATCTCAGACGAGTCCGCCGACCAGGGCCTGCATGTCACCTTCAATGACGCGCGCAGCGATGCCGGGCTGCAGTCCGATGAGTTGCACCGTGACCAGTCGCCCTCGATCCTGGTGGTCAACCCGGTGGCGGCCAGCAACAGCGAGGAGTCACTGCTGCTGGCAAAGGAGCTGTCCATCCCCGTGATCTTCTTCAACCGCCCGCCTGAGGAGGGGATGCTTGATCAGTACGACAAGGCCTGGTATGTGGGGGTGGAGCCGCGCAAGGCGGGCATCTACCAGGCGCACCTCATGATTTCCTACATGCAGGACCGGGATGGCTGGGACCGCAACAAGAACGGCATGCTCGACATCGTCCTGATCAAGGGCGAGCACTCCCATGTCGACACCGTGTCCCGCACCTCCGCCTTCAAGCAGGCCATGGCCCTCACCAACAACGAGCTCAACATCATTGCCGAGGCCTACTGTGACTGGGACCGGGACAAGGCGCGCGAGTTCTTCCGCACCACCGTCTCCAGCCTGGGCCTCAAGGACGTTGAGGCGGTAATCTGCAACAACGACGCGATGGCCCTTGGGGTGCTGGACATGCTCAAGGAGCGCGGCCCGCTCCCGGGGTACGGCAGCAACGGCTACATCCCGGTGATCGGGGTGGACGGCATCGACGAGGCCCTGGAGGCTGTCGCCGGGCAAAGGATGGCGGGCACGGTGATGCAGTCCCCCCGGATCTACGCCCGGGCCCTGGTGGGGCTCGCCTTACAGCTGCTGGAGGGCGGCGAGATTGACGACTCAGCGCTGGGCGCCGTGGTCAGTGATGATCGCTTCGTGGAGATTCCCTACGAGGTTGTCGACCGCCAGCGCGCCCAGGAAATGGTGAAGGAAAACTCCCGCCGCTAGCGGGCAAGGACCACTCAAGATGAAGAAAATTGGCTGCCTCAATTCCGAGCTTTCCTATGTGCTGGCCAAGCTCGGCCACTTTGACACCCTGACCATCGGCGACTGCGGCCTGCCGGTGCCGCGCGGGGTGCAGCGCATCGACCTGGCGGTGACCTACGGGGTGCCGTCCTTCCTTGACGTGTTCGGCGTGGTCGATGCCGAGGCCAAGTTCCAGAAGGCCACCATTGCCACCGAGACCCGGGAGGCCAACCCGGAGTTCTACCGGCGCATCTGCGACTGGGCGCGCGAAAATGGGGTGCAGCTGGTGGAGATCCCCCATGACGACCTCAAGGCGCTGAGCGCCTCATCGGTGGCGGTGGTGCGCACCGGGGAGTGCAAGCCCTACTCCAACGTGGTGCTCGAGTCCAATGTCTCATTCTGACGGTGGTGTGGGGGGCGCCGCCCGCCCCCCTGGGCTGACACTGGGGCTGCTTTCCCAAATCCTGCCCCTGCCCTTCCATGTCTTTGACGCCCAAGGCAACTGCCTGTCGAGGCTCAACCTCGAGCGCGATCCCTGGGACGTGATGACCACCGATCCCGAGCTGCGCGTCGCCCTGCTCGCCGAGACCCGGGAGAAGCGTCTGGTCATCGCCTGCGCCGAGCGCCCGGTGCTCTACGGCGGCGCCACCCTGGGCGGCGGCAGGTGCCTCATTGTGGGTCCCGTCTGCCTGGGCACCCCCGACCAGGCGTTCTCGCGCCTCTATGCGGCGCGCCACCACGCCGAGGGGGTGGCGATCATGCCCTGCGAGGCGCGCAAGCTGGCGGCGCTGCTGATGATCGTCAAGGAGAGCATGGGGGAGCCGGTCCCGCCGCTGACCTCGTTCCTCGACGAGAACTTCCTCCCGCGCGGCGCCGATGACCGGGTCACCAGGCGCATCCTGCAGGTGCATGAGCGGCGGGTGATGAGCTCCCGGCCGCACAATCCCGATGAGTTTGAGAGCGCCATCATCGACGCCATTGCCGCGGGGGACGCGGAAGGGCTGCTGGAGGCCCTCAACTCCCCCTTTGCCTCCATGCGCGGCGAGCTGTCAGGCGATCCCCTGCGTTCGGCCAAGAACCTTGCCGTGGTCGACGTGACCCTCGCCACCAGGGCTGCCATCTCCGCAGGGCTGCCCGCCGAGGAGCTCTACGCGGTGGGGGATGGGTTCATCCTGGAGATCGAGGAGTGCCGCTCCCCCGAGGAGGCGGCCTCGCTGGCCAGGGCCTGCGCCTTCCGCTGCGCCCGGCAGGTGGCCCTCAGCAAGCGCGGGCGCAAGGGCCGCGCGCCGCGGTTGCTGGTCAGGCGGGCGAGGGACTACATCGAGGAGCACTTTGGCGACAAGCTCGACGCCGGCATCATCGCCGCCAAGGTGAACGCCAGCGGCAACTACCTGGCGCGCCTGTTCAAGCAGGACATGGGGGAGAGCATCCGCAGCTATGTGCAGCGCCGCCGCATCGAGCTGGCCTGCGCGATGCTGGTCCACTCCCAGCGCCCCATCTCCGAGATTGCCGAGCTGCTGGGCTTCTGCAGCCAGAGCCACTTTGGCCATATTTTCCAGGGGGTTACTGGCACCAGCCCAGGGCATTACCGCTCGGGGGGCGGGCGGCCCCGGAAAGCCTGAAATTGCCTGACCATGATATAATGGCACCATAATTAGCGCATAAATATGGTAATTTTGACATGGAACTAGCAACCCGCAAGCTGCCATCGAGGGACGCGATCATGAGGATTCACCATGATCTCGGCATTGACTTCGATGCCAACGGGGTCACCCTCATGCTGCAGTTCGTGAGCGTGGCCTCCTTCATCCACGACCATATTTTCGGCCACCTCCGGCAGGTGTGCGACTGCAGTGAGGGGCGCTTCGACCTCCTCATGACCCTGCGCTCCGCGGAGCGCCCGCTGCTTGTCACCGAGCTGGCGGGGCGCATCATGGTCAAGCCCTCAACCGTCACCCAGATGCTCTCGCGCATGCGCAAGGAGAAGGTGCCCCTGGTGAGCATGACCACCGATCCCGGGAACCGCCGCCGCCACTATGTGTCCATCACGGACGCGGGCAACGAGTTCATCGAGCGCAACCTGCCCCTGCATGTCAAGGATCTCGCCCAGTTCACCGCCTCGCTCTCCAAGGATGAGCGCGGGGAGCTGGTCAGGCTCATCAACAAGCTAATCGCGGGCTGAGACAGCCCACTCAAGGAACCGCAATGCCAAGCGATGCCAGGGACCAGGCGGTCCCCGCAGGGGAGCGCGCCGCCGAGCGCCGCTCCATTCTCCGCACCCTCAAGATTTTCCTCGCCCTGCTGGTGGTGGCGGTGCTGCTCATCATGCTGGGGCGGCGCAACGATGCCGTGACCATGGCGCAGCTCTACCAGGCGGGGGTCCTTACCGCCGACAGCGTCAATGTCTCCTTTGAGAAGGTGGGCGGGCGCCTGGTGCGCCGCCTGGTCGACGAGGGGCAGCAGGTGCGGCGCGGCGACACCCTGCTTGAGATTGATGACTCGGACTTTCGCCTCGCCGTGGCCTCGGACCGGGCCCGCGTCGCCAGCATGGAGGCGCAGATCAAGCGCCAGTCGGGGGACATCGAGGTGGCCACCCGCCGTGCCGCCACCACCGAGGAGAACACCTGGCGCCAGATTGAGGAGCTGCACTCCTCGCTTGGCGGGCAGCAGGCGCAGCTCGCGCAGGCCAAGGCCGACTTTGAGCGCCACGAGCGCCTGGTCGCGGACCGCTCGGTCTCCAGGGCCGAGTATGACCGCGCCCGCAGCGCCTACCTGCAGGCCAGCGCCACGGTTGAGGCCACCATCCACTCGCTGCAGGCACTCTCGGTGGGGGCCACCGAGGAGGACGTGGAGCGCCTCAAGTCCACTGGCTCGGCGGCGGGCATGCACCTCTCCAGCGTGGACAACCTGCGCCGGGAGATTGAGTCCAGCCGCCACACCCTCGCGGCCCTGGAGGCCTCGCGCGACGAGCTGAGGGCGGCGCTCAGCCAGGATGAGCTGAACCTCGGGCGCACCGTGCTGCGCGCCCCCGAGGATGGCAAGGTGCTCAACGTGATGTTTGAGGTGGGGGAGATGGTGCCGGCCTCTTCGCCCGCGGTGCAGGTGGAGACCCCGCGCCAGTACTTTGATGTCTTCCTGCCCGAGACCCGGGTGGGCGAGTTCCGCGAGGGCGGCGAGGTCGAGGCCAGCTGCCCGGCCCTCGGGCGCAAGGTCCGGGGCAAGGTGCGCTACATCCGGGCCGCCCCCTCCTTTGCGGACATCAGGATGACCCGCGAGCAGGGGCAGGCCGACCTCACCTCCTTTGAGATGCGGATCTATGTCGAGCCCACCGAGGGCCTGATCCCAGGGATGACCCTGGAGCTTGGGGACTGACCATGCGACTCATGGACTCCATCTGCGACGAGGTCGCCGCCTGGCGCTCGGGGCACTTCCCGCCCTACCAGAAGATGGCGATCATGATCGCGCTCGCCACCTGCGTGATCTTCTCCATCATCTTCCAGCATGGCGAGGTCTTCGAGGGGCGGATTGCGGTCATCGACCTTGACCACAGCGCCTACTCCACCCACCTCATCGAGCGGGTGGACGCCTCCGCGTACGTGGACGTGGACCGCGTCTACCACTACCCGGTGGATCCGCGCACCCTCACCGCCCATGACGCGAACATCGGGATCCTCTACATCCCAAAGGATCTCGAGCGGCACCTGCTCAACTCCCACCATGCCATCAGCCTTGGGTACTTTGCCGACTACACCAACCCCCAGCAGAACGCCAACATCATCGAGGCGATCAACGGCATCCTCGGCGAGCTGGGCGGGCAGATCGCCGGGACGGCGGTGGGGGCGGGCATGGGCCTGCCCCAGCACGCGGCAAAGGCGGTGGTGCGCCCGATGTCGCTTGCGGTGCGCCACCTCTACAACCCCACCATGGCGGCCACCCCCGAGACCACCATGCCCTTCGTGCACTTCTTCTCCTCGCTGATCCTGGGCCTCACCACGCTGATGGTCATCGGCCGCCTCAAGGTCACCGGTCAATGGGACCGGGTGCTGGATTGGGGCCCCCTGGCGCTGATGGCCCGCCTGGTGCCGTATGCCCTGTGCTACACCACCGCCATCTCCCTGGTGACGGCGGTGCTGGTGAACTTCGGGCAGATGCCCTTTGAGGGCAGCTTCGCCTGCTACGCTCTCACCATCTTCATGACCGCGCTGTGCATTGGCCTCCTGGCCTTCCATTTCTCCTTCCACACCAAGGATCCCTCGGGCGGGCCGCAGTTCATGATCCTGTTCGTGCCGCCGGGGTTCATCATGGGCGGCGCCACCATGGCGGTGGGCATCCTGCCTGCCTGGATGTACCT